>CAZEQC010000006.1:4243-86103 GCA_964514285.1 uncultured Anaerolineales bacterium
AGGAGATGGAGGGACGATGGAGATTGCCGATCTGAAGCGGAAGGCCGGCGAGCGCGCGGTTGACTTCGTGAGATCTGGTATGGTCCTGGGCCTGGGACATGGCAGCACGACCATCTTCGCGCTGCGGCGCATCGCTGCTCTCCTGGAGGCTGGTGAGCTGGAGGATGTCTCGGGGATCCCTACCTCGTCCCAGGTGGAGAGCGACGCGCGAGAGCTGGGGATCCCGCTGACGTCTCTGAACGATCATCCGAGGATCGACCTGACCATCGACGGCGCCGACGAAGTGGACGGTGATCTCAACTTGATCAAGGGGGGCGGCGGGGCGCTCTTACGGGAGAAGATCGTGGCCCAGGCATCGCGCCGCGAGATCATCGTGGTGGACGAGACGAAGCTGTCGGCGACCCTGGGGGCCCAATGGCCTGTGCCGGTGGAGGTTACGCCCTTCGGCTGGCGGTCCCAGGAGGCTTTCCTGGCCTCGCTCGGGGCGCGCGTGACGCTACGCCGGGTTGAGGAAGCCGCTCCGCTTACCTCTTCCGATGAGGGCGGCTCACCCTTCACCACCGATCAAGGGAATCTGATCCTGGATTGTGACTTCGGGGCTCTGGCGAGCCCCGCCTCCCTGGCGGGGCAACTGGAGGAGCGAGCCGGCATCGTGGAGCATGGGCTCTTCCTCGGTCTGGCCTCGGACGTCATCGTGGGGACCGAGGCCGAGGGCATTCGACACCTGCGACGCTCCGTCGACGAAGGCCCTCGATGATGTCGTTAGGTGATGTCGTTAGATGATGCCAGGAGATGATGCCAGGAGATGATGCCAGGAGATGATGCCAGGAGATGATGCCAAGAGATGGTGCCATCACGTCGCTCTGAACCCCCCTTTAGTGCCCAAGTCGGGCGACTTCCGGTTGATGACTGCTAGCTGATGACTGCTAACTGATGACTGCTAACTGAACACGGATTACGACCAGGAGAAACCATGATCTCAATCGAAGCTTCAATCCTCTCCGCTGACTTCGCGAGCCTCGGCCAGGAGGCCCAGACGGCAGAGTGCGCTGGCGTGGACGCGATCCAGATCGACGTGATGGATGGTCGCTTCGTGCCCAACATCACCTTTGGCCCGGGCATTGTACGGGCGCTGCGCCCACACGTCGACCTTCCGCTCGACGTTCACCTGATGATCGTGGAGCCGGGGCGGCACCTGAGCTCGTTCGCGGAGGCCGGCGCGGATCGCTTGATCATCCATCAGGAGGCCACGCCCCATCTTCACCGCCTGCTGCAGTCCATTGTTGACATGGGTATCGAGGCCGGTGTGAGCGTCAATCCCGGCACGCCGTTGACGGTGTTGGAGGAGGTTCTCGACCTCGTCGATCTGATTCAGATCATGACCGTCAACCCCGGATGGGGTGGACAGGCCTTCCTCCACAGCCAACTGGATAAGATCCAGCGTCTGAGGCTGATGCTCGAAGAGCGCGGTCTGGACGTCTCCATCGGCGTCGACGGCGGCATCGACCCCACCACCGCACCCCTGGTCGTCGAAGCCGGCGCGACCATGCTGGTCTCGGGGTCGGGCATCTACAACGACCAGGCACCCGTGTTGGACAACGTCAAGGCGCTGCGGGCCAGCGTAACGGCCAGCTAGAGCCGTGATGCGCTCTACAGCAGCGACAACGGTTGGGCCTAATCGATCACTGATGAAACCGATCACTGAGTACTGATCACTGAATACTGAGACGGTGCAAGATGCAGAATATCTCCAAGACCCCAACGCTCCACATCCAACTGCTGGGGGACTTCCGGCTCGTCTATGGCGACGAGCCGGTGACCGATATCGACACCCCGCGGCCCCAGTCGCTGCTGGCTTACCTACTGCTCCATCGCAGCGCTCCCCAGTCGCGCCACCGCCTGGCTTTTCTCTTCTGGCCGGACTCTCCCGAGTCCCAGGCATTGACCAATCTGCGCAACCTGCTCTACCGGTTGCGCCACAGCCTGCCCGATGCTGACCGGTTTCTCCACGTCGATCGGAAGACGCTCCAGTGGCGCGAGGACTCGGCTTATGAGCTGGACGTGGCCCGCTTTGAGGACGCCTTGGCCAGGGCGCGGGTTGGCGGTGAAGAAGCCTACGGCCCGAGGGATGGTAAGGTCGCCGGGTCGACAGCTGTCACCGATGCCCTGCAGGAGGCGGTCGATCTCTACCGGGGCGATCTGCTGCCCAGCTGCTATGACGATTGGATCGACGCCGAGCGTGAGCGGCTGCGTCAGGCCTTCGAGCGGGCCTTGACGCGGCTCATGCAGCTTCTTGAGGATCAGCGGGACTACCGGGGAGCCATTAGGGTCGGTCAGCGTCTGGTACGGCACGACCCCCTCCGCGAGGTCTCGTACCGCCGTCTGATGCGGCTGCGCGCCCTGGTCGGCGACCGCGCTGGTGCTCTGCGTACCTATCATCAGTGTGCCACGATCCTTGAGCGCGAGCTCGACGTGATGCCCAGCAGGGCGACGCGCGAGGTCTACGAGCAGCTGATGGCCGTCGAAGAACCCTTGATGACGCCTCGAACGGTGCCAAAGCGTGCGGGGGCTGTCTCGACGCTCGTGGGGCGTCACCAGGCCTGGAGAGAGCTGCGCGAGGCCTGGCGACAGGCGACCGCGGGGCGCCCGCAGGTCGTCATGATCTCGGGAGAGGCGGGCATCGGTAAGACGCGGCTGGCGGAGGAGCTGGCCCAATGGGCCAGCCGACAGGGTATTGCCGTGGCCACCGCTCGCTGCTACCCGTCCGAGGGGGAGCTGGCCTACGCTCCCGTAGCCGCCTGGCTGCGCGCGGCTCGCGCGTGGCAGTTGCCTCCACTGGATCCAGTCTGGCTCTCGGAGATCGCCCGCATTCTGCCGGAGTTGCTCGCCGAGCGACCCGATCTCTCTCCTCCCGGACCGTTGACCGAGCCGTGGCAGCGTCGTCGATTCTTCGAGGCCCTGGCGCGCGCCGTGCTGGGCAGTGAGCAGCCGTTGCTGCTGCTCCTCGATGGCCTCCAGTGGTGCAGCCATGGGACGCTCGAGTGGATCCATTACCTGGTTCGCTTCGATCCTCGCGCCAGATTACTCGTCGTCGGTACCTATCGTCCTGAGGAGGTAGCGGAGGGCCACGCTCTGACGTCTATGCTCCATCAGCTGCGGCACGATGACCAACTCGTGGCGATCGATCTCTCCCCTTTGAGCAGGGCCGAGACCGGGATCCTGGCCGCTAACGTGGCCGAACGGGACCTGCCGAAGGATCTGGTGGACTGCCTCTACGGAGAGACCGAGGGCAATCCCCTCTTCATCGTGGAGACGGTAAGGGCGGGGCTCCCCGATGAGGTGCGAGGATCGCTGTCCGACGGGTTTGTCTGTGTTCCGCGTCCACTGCCATCTCGAATGCGGGACGCGCTTGCCGCGCGTTTGGATCAGCTCTCTCCTCTGGCGCGCAGCGTGTCGGAATTGGCCGCGACCGTCGGTCGAGACTTCACGTTCGACGTGCTGGCCCAGGCCAGCGATGCGACGGAGGAGCGGTTGGTTCGCGGGCTGGACGAACTCTGGCAAGCCCGCATCGTCCGAGAGCAGGGTGAGGATGCCTACGATTTCAGCCACGACAAGCTGCGCGAGATGGTGTATGCCGGGCTGAGCGAGGCAAGACGACGGATGCTCCATCGCCACGTGGCTGCGGCGTTAGAGGCCATCCACGCTGGCAGCCTGGACGCGGTGGCAGCGCGGGTGGCGGCCCACTACGAGAAGGCGGATGAAAGGCGAGAGGCGATGGCTTACTACAAGCGCGCGGTGCAGATAGCGGAGGAGATGCATGCCCCGGAGGATGCAGCTTGCTCTCGTCGACGACTGTCCAACCTGCGCGAGGAGGCCGCAGCTGACAGCGCCTAACATGAAACGCTCCATGAAACGATTCTGAAACGGAGTCCGTGTTACCCTTCCCTTGTAGGCTTAAGTCTTTCTTCGGTTCAGTCTTCAGATTGACGGAATATGTCGAGGAGGTGTGAGGTGAAAGGGAAGAGCAGGCGTGTAGGGATCAGAGCGGTTCTTGTCTCGGGGATGGTCCTCAGTCTGGTGGTAGCGTTGTTCGTGAATCTGGACGCACTCAGTTCGTTGGCGCAAGTAAGAGAGGTAACCCTGGAACAGGGTAAGGCGGCTGACGCTGCGCGGTTGGCCGGGCTGGCCGAAGCCTATCTCACGGGTGGACGCTCCCGCGTACGGGAGGCCGAGACGGCGAGGTTGACGGGGCTGGCCCATCATCATCTCGCCGGCAGCGATGCTGACTGCCAGCTCGTGGCCATGACGCGAGCCCAGCGGACGGACGCTGATCGGCTCACCCGACAAGCGGAGCATACCACGGGATTATCCATCTCCCGGATGCCGGTTTTTGATCGGGGGCGGATGGCAACGTCCACTCGGCTTTCAGGCATCGCCGCCCGATTGGGGCTGGAGGTCGACGTTGATGCACCCGCGCTGGCTTGCCTCGGAGGACCGTGAGTGAGCTTGTGACGAGCACAGCGACGGCGTGAAGCGTGCGAGTGTGAGAGCCAGGGACCGTAGCCCTGGCTTTTGCGTTGCTGCAGGGATCGATCGTCATGAAACGATCTAGAAACGGTATCTGGGTACTATCAGAACGCAGCACAGAGCTGGGTGACGAGATTTCGGTTGCCGTCCGGGGAGGTCCTGGTTTTCGGGCGCTTGAGTCGTCCCGACACCCCCTCATCGGGCGCGCAGAACGGGAAGGTTGTCGTTCGAGAAAAACATCATACATTCGGAGGTTGACATGAAAGAGGAAGTCCTTAATACGATCCGAAAACGGCGAACGATTCGCCGCTACACCGATCAGGATTTGAGCGACGAGCAGATCGATACACTTCTGGAGATCGCTATGACGGCTCCTAACCGACTTAATCGCCAACCCTGGCACTTCATCGTCATTCGCGACAAGGATCTGCAGAAGCAGCTGGCTGACTTCCTGGGCCTGCACCCCTACCTGGAGCAGGCTCCGGTCGTGATCGTGGCTGCTGCGCGTCCTAAGCTTTCATCGACGTGGCAGATGGATCTCAGCGCCGCCATCGAAAACATCATGATCGCTGCGACCGCGATGGGGTTGGGAGCGGCGTGGGTTGGCGAGCCGGGCAGCGTGCTGTGGACGATGGCAGAGGAGATGCTGCACGACGCCCTGCACATCCCTACTGAGCTCGGTCTGCGCATCCCGGCCCTGATCGCCGTGGGCTACCCGGCCCAAGAGCGACCGCCGCACGGCAAGCACGATCGTTTCGATCGCACCAAGATCCATTACGGCCTCTGGGAGGGCAGAGCGTTGGGGGGCGAATCATAGTTGTCCCCTTTGCCCCAAAGGCGTGATCGGTTGGAAGAAGCTCTGGGTTCCGCAGGAGCCCGGAGCTTCTTTTGTTTTCCGATGGGGACGTCCTCCAGTAACCGTCTTCTCCAACCTAATTCCAACTCTTCTCAACCGAGGACAGAGGGACACCAAACATCCCGCGTCGATTTCTGTGTTATCATAGAAGTCCAACATCCTTCGTATGGAGGGTGCGTCGCTCGTTGCCAGGCTGAACAGGCCTCAGGCGCCTTTGCTAGATTCTTCAACTGCCAGTACAATGCTGATGGCGTGTGGGTGCCTGTTGCCATTGCTCGATATCGGCGGGGTGATGAGAGGGTGATCGTGGATACGACGGCGGGCACCTTCTTCGAGGATGTGTAGGTCGGAAGCTTAGATCGGGAAGGAGGAAGGTGATGGACCTGGGAATCGTTGGATTGGGCAAGATGGGTGCCAACATGGCGCGTCGGTTGTCGCGGGACGGCCACCGCGTGGTTGGCTACAATCGCAGCGTCGAGGTCGCTCATGACCTGGCAGATGAAGAGGAGATGGTCGTTCCGGTAGAGTCGCTGGAGGCGCTGGTCGAAAAGCTGACCCCGCCGCGAGCCGCCTGGTCGATGGTCCCCGCTGGCGGCCCCACCGAGCAGGTGGTTACCTCTCTGTTGGAGGTCCTGGAGCCGGATGACATCATCATCGACGGCGGTAACTCCAACTACAAGGACTCGCTGCGACGTGCGGAGATGGTGACCGAGAAGGGATTACACTTTGTGGACGTGGGCGTCAGTGGCGGCATCTGGGGGCTTAAGGAGGGCTACGGTATGATGGTCGGCGGCGAGGAGGAGATTGTGGACCATCTGAGTCCGATCTTTGAGACGCTGGCCCCCGGGCCGAAGAAGGGTTGGGGCCGAGTCGGGCCGAATGGGGCCGGCCACTTCGTGAAGATGGTGCACAACGGCATTGAGTACGGCATCATGGAGGCCTACGCCGAGGGGTTTGAGATTATGCAGCAGAAGGAGGCGTTCGGTCTCGATCTCCACAACGTGGCCGAGATCTGGCGCTTCGGCACCGTCATCCGTTCCTGGCTCCTCGATCTGACGGCCCGGGCGCTGGAGGAGGATCAGGCGCTCAGCGACATCGCGGGTTACGTGGAGGACTCCGGGGAAGGGCGCTGGACGGTCTTCGAATCTATCGACCTGGACGTGCCGGCGCCGGTCATCACCCTGGCGCTACAGATGCGGCTCGCCAGTCGACAGGAGGAGAGCTACGCTGCTAAGCTATTGGCTGCTCTTCGCAATCAGTTCGGCGGCCACGCCGTGAAGCACGACGACGAGGCATAACGGCTGGAGGCCTAGTTATGAATCCTATTGGTCGTTCAAAGCCTGCTACGATTGTTATCTTCGGCGCGTCGGGCGATCTGACGCATCGGAAGCTGGTGCCGGCGCTTCACACCCTTTCGTGTCGCCAGTTGCTCTCCCCAGCGACGCGCGTGATCGGTGTATCGAGGAGTGAGTATTCCGACGAGGCGTTCCGAGAGCACCTCTACGACGGCATCGTCGAATACTCCCGGGCGGCGTCCGGCCCGAGCGGCGTCTGCCAGCTCTGGTCTGACTACGCCGAGAACTACACTTACATGGCCGGCGACCTCTCTGATCTAGAGACCTATCGACGGCTCGGCGATCGCCTGGCGTCGTCAGGCGATCCGGACGACGCTGGCTCGACCTCTCGCTCGGGCAGCAACGTCCTTTTCTACATGGCCGTTCCGCCCGTTCTGTACACCATGATCGTCGACCGTCTGGGGAAGGCTGGGCTCAACCAGAGCGAGAGCGGCTGGCGCCGCGTCATCGTGGAGAAGCCCTTCGGTCACGACCTGGAGAGCGCGCGTCAGCTCAATGACGAGCTCCACGCCGTCTTCGACGAGCAGCAGATCTACCGCATCGACCACTATCTGGGCAAGGAGACGGTGCAGAACATTATGAGCTTCCGCTTCGCCAACGCCATCTTCGAGCCCCTCTGGAGCCGCAACTACATCGATCACGTGCAGATCAGCGTGGCGGAGGACGTCGGCGTCGGTCATCGCGCTGGCTACTACGAGGACGCCGGGGTGCTGCGCGATATGTTCCAGAACCATCTGATGCAGCTGCTGACGCTGACGGCGCTGGAGCCACCGGTCGCTTTCGAGGCCAACGCGCTGCGCGATGAGAAAGCTAAGGTCCTGGAGGCCATCTCGCCGATCACCGACAGCGTGCGTGGTCAATACCGCTCCTATCGCGATGATGAGGATGTCGCGCCCGATTCCGACACGGCGACCTACGCCGCCCTCAAGCTTTGGGTCGATAACTGGCGCTGGCGGGGCGTGCCGTTCTACCTGCGGTCGGGGAAGCGCTTGGCGCTCAAGACCACGGAGGTTGCCATTGAGTTCAAGTGTGTGCCCCATCTCATGTTCGCCATCGAGCGGGAGAGGGACATCAGGCCAGACGTCCTCTCCCTCTGCATCCAGCCAAACGAGGGGATCCATCTCAATTTCCAGGCCAAGGAGCCCGGCGCCGGCATGCAGACCCGGCCGGTGACGATGGAGTTTCACTATGCGGATGAGTTCGGGTCTGGGGCCCTTCCGGAGGCCTACGAGAGGCTGTTGCTCGATGCTCTCAATGGCGACGCGTCGCTCTTCGCCCGGGCCGATGAGATCGAACTAGCTTGGTCCCTGATCGACCCCGTGTTGGAACGATGGGAGGGGGAGGACGCACCTCCCTTGGCGTTCTATGAGTCTGGCACGTGGGGGCCATCGGAGGCGGATCAGCTCCTGGCACGCGACGGGCGGGCCTGGCACCAGCAGTGTTGTGGTGGCGGGGAGAAGACGTGAGCGACCTTGTGGTCGTCTCCGACGTCGACCGTCTGGCCCAGGTGGCAGCGAAGCGGTTCGTCGCTCTCGCATCCGCCGCCATAAACGAGCGAGGCCGCTTCGTGGTGGCTCTCTCCGGGGGCTCGACCCCGCGGCCGATGTACCGCCGTCTGGCCGAAGAACCGCAGGCTTTGGCGGTCGACTGGTCCAGGGTCGAGCTCTTCTGGGGGGACGAGCGCTGCGTGCCGCCCGACCACGCCGACAGCAACTACCGGATGGCCCGCCGGGCGCTGCTTGATGGCGACCAGCACGATGGCGTGGGAATCCCCGATACTCAGGTCCACCGCATTCGCGGAGAGCTCCCCCCTCGAGAGGCTGCAGCAGTCTACAGGAAGGAGCTCAACGCTGTGCTGGGCGAGGACGGGCGCTTTGATCTGATCCTCTTGGGCCTGGGGACCGATGGGCACACGGCCTCCCTCTTTCCGGGCACGACGGCGGTCGAGGAGCGGGGGCGGGACGTGGTCGCCGTCTGCGTGGAGAAACTGGCGTCCTGGCGGGTCACGCTGACCCTCCCGGCGATTAACCGTGCCCGGCACGTGATCTTCCTCGTCAGCGGAGAGAGAAAGGCCGACGCGCTGGCGCGCATCCGGGCCGGGGATGAGGCTCCGGCCAGCATGGTTCAGCCGGTGGAGGGGACGTTGACCTGGCTCGTAGATCGGGACGCTGCCGCCGGGTGACCTACCCGGTGGTTTCGTACCTATGGTCGGGGCCACGGACTGAGTCGCGATGCCCCCGACGTAAGATGTCCGTCACTCACCTCGTCTATGTGTCGGTGAGGAGAGAGCGTCGCCGCAGACGTTCCTAGAGAGGTGAGTGATGAGTGATGAAGAATCGACCTGATAAACGAGACGATAAGACGACAGGGTTGTCGAGGCGTGAGCTGCTCAAGCGCATCGTGTGTGGAGGGCTGGCGGCCAGCGGCGTGGGGACGCTGCTTTCATCCTGCGCCCCGGGGGCCATCGACGCCCGAGAAGAGGCCTCAACGTCCGGGCAGGAGGAGGCTCCTTCGCACGGCCTTCCCACGGAAGAGGGCCTCTGGACGCCTCCCGTGTCCCATCAAGCTGATCTGCCAACAGGAGAGGGCCACGTTGAGATAGAAGGTGTTGGGACCTTCCCCTTTGATGCGCAGCAAGTAGAGAGACAGCGTCCTGACGTTTTCCAGCCTGGCCATTTTTCCTTGTTCGACGCGTTGGTCCATATCTCGAAGAAGGGGGCCATCGCCCTGGACTATCACTTCGACGAGGGTATGGACACCCACGTCATCGACGCCATCGATGGTGAGAGCGGATGGTGGCACAACGCTTACTATGCCTCAGGCTGGTTCGAGCCCAACGTCTTTCGTATGGACATGTATCCCTATAAGGACAACACCCGTATCCGGCTCGATAAGGAGAGCGACAAGCGCCTCACGGCCATCTATCGCGCGTTCCGGGAGGAGGTCGACCGTCTGAAGAGCAACGGCGGTCAGGTCATCATCCCGCGGTTTCGAATCCGCACGCCCAACGGTCGGGTGGCGTTCCAGAATGTGGAGGTGAGGCCGCACGACGTGCGGCTCGACGTGCTGCAGCCCGGTGTGATCACTGCGTTGGATGCTTTGATCAGCTTGGCGGAGCAGGGCGAGATCCCGGGTTTGAAGCTGACCTGGTATGAGCGCATAGCGGGCGCCGAGCCGGTTGACAGCTACTGGGTGGAGGAGCTTAACGGCGATGTCGCTGTGGGAGGCTGTGGATTCGTCTATGAGACCGGGCCGCAGGGGTTCGCGGGCTTCTCGGGGACGCACATCCACATCCCCTCCGACGTACGGGTGACCGTCTCGCCCGAGTACGCACTCTGGTTCTGGATTTGCCTGGGACGAGGTGGCTTGTAGCTATGCGTCAATCGATGAGGAATTATTGGCTCGACGTGGTGATGGCCTTGCTGGCGTTGGGCGTGGGGATCTCTGCGCTGCTGCTCTGGGTCGTCCTGCCCCAGGGTTATTTCGCCACGCGGCTGCTTTGGATCCAGGTCCACAAATGGACCGGCCTGGGTCTCTCCATCGCCGCGCTGTTACATGTGGTGTTGCACTGGAGTTGGTTGATACGCATGACGAAGCGCGTTCTAGAGCGGTTCTCCCCGGCGGATCCGACGAGCTTCAGCAGGCAGCGTCAGGACCCCGACTGGATGTGACGGGTGGACGTCGAGAGCCGTCAGGTCTGACGGTCGATGGGGGGACGACGAGCAATGGTGGAGGGGACGTCCGCAGGCGCTCTCTATGATGTCCGGTGAAGAAATTCCCTTCCTGAGGTGGATGAGCATCCGAGTTAGCTCAGCGGTAGGAGGCGGCACGTGGCAGAGGTGTATGATCTCGTCGTCGTTGGCGGTGGCTCGGCGGGGCTGACCGCCGTTGGCTTCGCCCGGGGCATGGATGCCCGGGTGGCTTTGGTCGAGAGGGAGCGGACCGGGGGCGACTGTACCTGGACCGGCTGCATCCCGAGCAAGGCGCTGCTCAAGGTGGCCAAGGTGGCTCATCATATGCGCTCCGCCGGGCGCTACGGGGTGACCGCCGTCGAGCCGCAGGTCGACCTGAAAGCGGTGATGGCCCACGTCCACGACATCGTGTTGGAGACCTACGATGAGGAGACCCCGGAGGCGCTGCGGGAGCAGGGTGTCGACGTCGTTCTCGGCCAGGCTCGCTTCGTCGGCCCCCACACCTTGGTCGTCGGCGACCTCACGCTGAAGGCGCGCAACGTCGTGATCGCGAGTGGGGCCCATCCCTTCGTGCCCGCGATTGACGGCCTGGACAGCGTGGATTACCTCACGACAACGACGATCTGGGATCTGGAGGATCTTCCCCATCATCTGATCGTCGTTGGCGGAGGACCGGTAGGGTGCGAGATGGCTCAGGCCTTCCACCGATTGGGTGCGGAGGTGACCATCGTCCAATCCCGCGACCGGCTGCTGCCCAGAGATGATCGCGAGGCCTCACGCCTGCTGGGGGAGATCTTCCGAGAGGAGGGCATTGAGGTCTTCTGCGGCAGCAGGGCGGCCCGAACATGGCAGGACGACGAGGGGATCCACGTCGTGGCGGGCGATCGCACGGTGGGGGGCGACGCTCTGCTGGTGGCCGTTGGCCGTCAGCCAAACGTGGAGAGCCTCGGCCTGGAGAAGGCGGGCGTGGCGTACACTGATGGGGGCATTGAGGTGGACGACAAGCTGCGCACCCATCAGCCCCACATCTTCGCCGCCGGGGACTGCCTGGGCGCGCATCAATTCACCCACTACGCCGGCTGGCAGGCGGCCATCGCCGTCAGCAACGCGCTCCTTCCTGTGGCGTTGAACGGCGTGCGTCAGACGGTGCCCTGGACGACGTTCACCGAGCCGGAGGTTGCCCACGTCGGCCTCACCGAGGCGCAGGCTCGCGAGCGGTTCGGCGCTGGCGTGGAGACCCTCAGTTGGTCTATGAAGAGGGTTGACCGACCAAGAGCGGAGGGGGACACCAGGGGCTTCGTCAAGGTGGTGCACAGGGACGGCAGCGTCCTCGGTGCGACCATCGTCTCAGAACGGGCCGGCGAGCTGATCCAGGAGTGGATCTACGTCATGGAACACGGCCTGAAGCTTCGCGACGTGGCCATGGGGGTCCACGTCTACCCCACCTTCTCGCGGGCCAACGCGAAGATCGGCGGGCAGCTGGTCGTGGACCGTCTTCTGGAGGGCAAGTTTAGCCGGCCTGTCAAGGGTGTGCTCTGGCTCTTGCTCCGCTGGATGCGTTGGCGGCTGGGAACCCAGCCTCGCGGCTTTTAGCCGCTGCTCAGGGTGGTATAATGGGGTGTGTGTCCGAAGTCTTGACCCATGTAGAGGGGGAGAGCCATCGCATCGACGCCGCCACCGGATCAAAACAGTCACCCCGGTCAACCAAGTCGCCCCGCGCAGACCGTGCCCCAAGAGGGTGACGTTCGTCCCTACGTCGGTCTCGGCATCGGCGTTCTCACCGTCTCCAGCGCTGCCATTCTGATTCGATTGGCTCAGGCTGGGGCGCCCTCTCTGACGGTCGCCGCCTGGCGTCTGACGCTGGCGACGCTGCTTCTGACCCCGGCCGCTGTGGTTCGGTCGCGCCGTGAGTGGATGACGTTGACAGCCGGTGAGTGGCGGCGCGTTCTTCTCTCCGGTCTCTTGTTGGCCGTTCACTTCGTGACCTGGATCACGTCACTCTCGCTGACGTCGGTGGCAGCCTCGGTGGTGCTGATGACGACGCATCCCATCTTCGCCGCGCTGGGCTCATACTTGCTTCTGGATGAACCTCTGGAGCGGCGGATGGTCATAGCCCTCGTCATTGCCGTGCTCGGCAGCGGCATCATAGCGATCGGGGACGTGGGACGGGGCAGCCATCAGCTCTTGGGGGACTTCCTGGCGCTCCTGGGCGGCATCTCGGCTGCTGGGTATTTCGTGCTCGGGCGAGGGCTACGGAAGCGCCTGTCGCTCCTCGGATACGTCTATCCGGTGTATGGGACGGCGGCTATTGTGCTGCTGGGCACGCTGTTGATCTCTGGTCTCCCTCGGCTCCCTGAGCAGCCGCAGGCGTGGCTCTGGCTGGGGCTGATGGCTCTGGGCCCTCAGATTCTGGGCCACTCCTCGCTGAACTGGGCTCTGCGCTATCTCTCCGCTACCTTCGTCACCCTGTCCACGCTGGGCGAGCCTATCGGCTCCACGCTGCTGGCCTGGTGGCTCTTGGGAGAGCGGCCCACGGTTTGGGCCGTGGTGGGGGGTACCCTGATCCTGAGCGGTATCGTGGTGGCCTCCCGCGCTGAACGGCCGGGTGTCCCCCGCGATCACAGCAAGGGGGAGACCGGGGCATGAGAGCCGTCAGCGTCCTCAACGACGTGCTCGGCCCTGTGATGCGCGGGCCCTCCAGCTCCCATACCGCGGGCTCATTCCACATTGGCCGCATGGCGCGGGATCTGCTGGGTGGCGAGCCCTCCTCGGCTACGTTCGTTTTCGACCCCGATAGCTCATTGGCCGAGGTGTACCGGCAGCAGGGCAGCGACCTGGCTTTCGTTGCCGGGCTCTTGGGTCTCTCCATCGTCGACGAGGCCTTCTTGCGGGCCCATGCCCTGGCCGCCGAGCGGGGCATCGGCGTGGCCTTCATCACGGAGCCTATGCCGGAGGCGAATCATCCCAACGCGGTCGAGATCCGTCTGCGGGCCCGCGATGGTCGACGGCTGAACGTCCTGGCGAAGTCCATCGGCGGCGGGGCCGTGGTCTTCACCCGGATCGGGCCGTGGTCAGTGCATCTCACCGGCGATGCTTATGAGGTCTTGGTCGTCACAGAGACGGGCAGCGAGAGGTTCGTACGTCAGCATCTCGTCGGTGGGGAGCACGTTATCGAGGGGCCGACGGTCGCGGCTCCTGCGGGGGGTGGTAAGAACGGACGGACGCTGCTCCACGTGCGCCGTGGAGCACCCCTGGAGGACGAGATCCGGTCGCAGCTGGCGGAACGCCCTGGCGTGCTCCACGTCTCCGAGGTCTCCCCCGTCTTCTGCGTGCGGAGGGGACAGCCCCTGTTTTCCAGCGCCGCGGAGATGGTCGCGCTGGCAGAGGAAGGCGACCTCTCGCTAGGGGAGGTCGCCTTGGCCTACGAGTCGGCGCTGCTCGGCCTCCCGGAGCGTGAGGTGCTCGCTCGCGTTCTGAGGCGCTTCGAGGTGATGCAGGCCAGCGTGCATCGCGGGCTGCAGGCCGGCCTCCCGTCTATGCAGCTCCTCCGTCCCAGCGCCCGCAAGATCTACCGCGCGGAGGCGGAGGGCCGGGTCGCCGCTGGGGGTATGCACACCCGTGCTGCCGCGCGAGCGATGGCCGTGATGCACGTCAACGGAGGGATGGGCGTTATCTGCGCTGCTCCGACGGCTGGGTCCGCAGGCGTGATTCCCGGCACGGTGGTGACGATGGTGGAGGAGTGGGGGTTGGACCGGCGGGAGAGGGCGCTGGCCCTGCTGGCAGCCGCAGCCGTTGGCCTGGTGGTGGCGGCCCGAGCGACCTTCGCCGCCGAGGTGGCCGGATGTCAGGTGGAGATAGGGGCCGCCGGCGCTATGGCCGCCGCAGCCGTCGTCGAGGCCGCCAGCGGTTCCGCCCAGCTAGCGATCGACGCCGGGGCGATCGCCCTGCAGAACACGATGGGCTCCATCTGCGATATGGTCCAAGGCATCGTGGAGATACCGTGTCACACTCGCAACGCCGCGGCTGCCTCCAGCGCCTTTCTTTGCGCGGACCTGGTGATGGGGGGCTACGACAACCCTATCCCCTTGGACGAGACCGTTGATGCCGTCTATGCCACCGGCCGCATGCTGCCCCGGGAGCTGAAATGCACCGCCCTCGGCGGCTTAGCAGTCACCCCCTCGGCCCAGTCCCTCTCCCCTCAGGGGAGAGGTTAGGTGAGGGGGAGAACAGATGAGCAGCCCAAACTCACTCCTCGTCGATCCCCCACCAGTACATATCCGCCAGCTTCTGATGCTCCTCCCGCAGCCGCACGAAGCTCTCGTACCGGTGCTCGCTGACCTCACCGGCCTCGACCGCCTCCTTCACCGCACATCTGGGTTCCACTGTATGCGTGCAGTCGGAGAAGCGACAGTCGGCTACCAGGGGCGCGATGTCCGGAAAATAGGCGTCGACCTCCTCTGGATCCATATCGAAGAGGGCCAGCGCACGCAGACCGGGGGTGTCGGCCACCCATCCGTCATCCTCCATGGGCACCAGCTGGGGCACGACGGTCGTATGACGCCCTTTCCGCGGCCCGCCGCGGCTCACCTCGCGCACGCGCAGGCCCAGCCCAGGCTGCATGGTGTTGAGGAGACTCGTCTTCCCGACGCCTGAGGGCCCGACCAGGGCCGATATACTGTCCGCCAATACATCGTGCAGTTCCTCCACGCCCTTAGCGGTCTCCGCACTGGTGTAGAGCACGCGGTAGCCGATCTCCTCGTAGATCTCGAAGAGCGAGTGAGCCTTCTCTTCCTCGACCAGATCGAGTTTGTTGGCGCAGATCACGGCGGGAATCTCCTGGAATTCGGCGCCAACCAGCAGTCGGTCGAGCATGCGCAGGTTCGGCTCGGGATTGGCCAGCGAGAAGACGAAAACGACGTGATCAGGGTTGGCGATGATGACGTGCTCTCGTTCGGAGAGGTACCCACGTCGGGTCCACTGCCGAGAATCGCGCCCCCCTGGCGCTAGGCGCGCCAGCGCTCGCTCCCGTTCCTTGACCTCCTCGATCATCCCTTCGATCATGCCGCCTCCCTCGACGCGGCTGATACGCACCCGATCGCCGACGGCCACCAGATCCGTGTTGCGCCACTCCTCCTTCAAGCGGCCTCGCACGCGACAGGTGACATCCCCTTCCTTGGTGTGTACCGCAAAGAAGCCGCTCTGCGCCTTGATGACCAGTCCATCAATAAGTTCAGACATACTGAAGCCTTTCGACGATCTACTTGCCCCGCCCCGGGGCTCGGTTTAGGGTATGATGCTCTCTTGTCTTGCTATCGGGTGCCTATCGTGGGTCTATGCCTCGAGGCACGGTGAATGATCCAGATGCGCATCGGCGTCGCTCATTGTAGCGTATAGCCCGTCATTGTCAACAGTGACCGTGGCACGCCTTCGAGTCAGCGAGGGATGCGTCGGCGACCTGGACATTCAGCATTCGGCCCCCTCAGAGATGCAGCACACCGCGGGAGGCTGGAGCTGGAGCTCTGGGCGGTTGACTGCTTGAGCTTCCCGGTTACAATCTCCAGGCTATGTGTTATTCAAAGAGATCTAGAACGTTGTTCGTCTTGTTCCTGCTTGTTCTCGCAACCCTTTCTGCCTGCCGAGGTGGGCCGGCGTCTGGGCCATCGACCAGGACCACGTCGACACCCCATACGCTCTATCTACCTGGCGTCGGCGATAGTCAATCGACCAGAGCGCCGACGCCCTCTTCAGAATCGGCATCTCAACCCCATGACTCGGAGGCTGGAACGCCCCTGCCACCTCCGGTGCCCAAGCCAGGCTATGGCGTTCAGCTCCATATCCCTCCGGGTCGAGACGTGGAGCAGACGCTCCGCTGGGCGCGGGGCCTGGGCGTCGGGTGGATCAAGCAGCAGGTGGAGTGGCACACCGTCGAGCACGGTCCCGAGACCTTTGATTGGGAGACCCTCGACCGTATCGTGGAGGGTGCCCAGGAGGAAGGGTTCAAGATGCTGCTCAGCGTCACTCACGCCCCGGACTGGACCCGGACGGCAGAGCTGGAGAGCGGCCCGCCCTCAGATTACGGTGAGTTCCGGCGCTTCATGGAACAGCTGTCGCGGCGCTATCGCGGACGCGTCGAGGCTTATGAGCTCTGGAACGAGCCTAACCTGGCCCGGGAGTGGCGCGGCGATACGCTGGATCCGTCCCGCTTCGTCGCGCTGGTCGCTGAGGGCGCAGCGGGGGTGCGCTCCGGCGATCCCGATGCTCTGTTGGTCAGCGGCGCCCCCGCTGTCACCGGCATCGACGATGGTGAGACGGCTATCAACGACCGCAGATTCTTCCGTGGGATGGTTGAGGCGGGGGTGACGGAGCACGTGGACGCCCTTGGCGCCCACCCCTATGGCTACGGCAATCCTCCTCAGGAGAGCGTGGCGGACGATGACCACGCCGCCTCCACGCATAACGACCATCCAACCTTCTTCTTCCGCGACACGTTGGAGGATTATCATCAGATCATGGTAGAGAACGCCGATGGGTGCCCAATCTGGGTGACGGAGTTCGGCTGGCCCTCGCCGGAGGGTATTGGCGAGATGGACCTGACGGGGTGGGAGTACGGTCGCGAGGTGAGTGAGGCCGATCAGGCGGACTACGTCGTGGAGGCGTTTCACATGGGCGATCGTCGGCCCTGGGTGGGGCCGATGTTCCTCTGGAATCTGAATTTGGCTGTGATTTGGGGTGAGGACAACGCCTTCTCGGCCTACAGCTTGCTGCGCCCGGATGGCTCCTATCGCCCCGCCTACGTGGCCCTCCGCCTGGCGAAGCCACAGCGACCGTAGTTGGAGGGAGACGGCACGTCGCCTAGGCCGTCTCGTGAGTTGCTAAGACTCAGGCGTGGGCGTCGGCGTGGAAGGTTCGTAGCCTTCTTCCGCCTCAGGTGGCAGATCGGTGAGCGGGAGCCCGTAGTAGGCCTCAACGACCTGTCGCGCCAGGGGCGCGGCCACCGTGGAGCCCTCGCCGGCGTTCTCTGCCAGCACCACCAGGGCAATCTCGGGATCGTCGGCCGGCGCATAGGCGGCGAACCACGAGTGCGGCTCCGCATTGACGCCACCGGCTTCCGCTGTGCCGGTCTTGCCAGCAACGGGGATCGTCAAGCCGGCAAAGCGGTGGCTTGCGGTGCCGATCGACTTCGTCGTCACCCCTAGAAGTCCCTCCTGCAGGGCCGCCATATGCTCCGGGCTGAGGGGCACGGTGCCCGAGACCTCGGGCTTCGTGATCTCCTCTGGCTGCTCTCGACCGGCCTCAATGCGGTCGACGACGAAGGGGCGGTAGAGCGTGCCGCCGTTCGCCACAGCTGCCATCATGCGCGCTACCTGCAGCGGTGTCACCCGCAGGTAGCCTTGCCCGATGGCCAGGTTGACCGTGTCGCCGGGATACCACATCTCTCCGAGCGCCTCCTCCTTCCACGCTGGGCCGGGCATCAGCCCGCCCTCCTCGAGCAGGCTCTCCAGGCCCGTCGACTCGCCCAGGCCGAAATGATGGCCGAACTGCGACAGGATGCCGGGATCGATCTCGTGAAGCGCCTTGCCGACGTTGTAAAACACGACGTTGCAGGAGGCTGAGAGACCATCCTGGAGCACGATCTGGCCGTGGCCGTCCGTCTTCCAGCATTGTTTCCGCGCGCCACGGCCCAGGCCGTCCCAGTAGCCGGGGCAGTTGAACGAGGTCTGGGTCGGTTCCATGTCGGCCTCTTCCATCCCCGCCGACATCGTCACGATCTTGAAGACCGACCCCGTGGGGTAGGTGCCCTGGAGGGCCCGGTTGACGAGAGGATGGCGTGGATCGGCCAGAACCTGAGATCGCTCCACGTCGCTGGTGGGACCGACGAAGATATTGGGGTCGAAGCCAGGCCCGCTGACCATGGCGCGCACGGCGCCAGTCCGGGCGTCGAGCACAACGATAGCTCCCTTCCGCCCCCCGAGGATCTGCTGAGCTTTCTCCTGGAGATCGCGGTCCAGCGTGGTGTAGATGGAGCGTCCGGGCACAGGGTCACGCTGGCGCAATTGTGTTACTTCCTCCCCTGTGGCCGTGATGATGGAGAGGGCCCCGCCGTGCTGCCCGGCCAGTATCTCCTCGCCCCAAGCTTCCAGCCCAGAGACGCCCACCATCTCGTCACCTCGATACCCTCGCGAGCGGTACACCTCCAGCCTTTCGGCTGGTACCGGGGCCACCCAACCGACGACGTGAGGGGCAGCCTCTCCGTGGGGATAGGTGCGCCCTGTCTTCTCCTCGCGGTACAATCCAGCCAGGGAGGCGAGCACATCGTTCTCCTCCACACTCACCTCAGCAGGTATGTCGGCGATCGGCACCTTCCATTCCGGGTTGGTCGATTCATACTGCTCGCGGATCGCCTCAGGCGAGAGACCGGTGATAGAGCTTAGAGCCTGTAGCACCTCTTCCTCGTCCTCGAACTGGGCTGGAATGACGCCTACGGTGACGATGGTCCCTTGGGTGGCCAGCCCGAGGCCGTTGGTGTCGTAGATGTTGGCCCGCACGGGGATGCTGTACCGGGTGCGGAAGTACTTGGAAGACTCCGTTGGACCCTCTTCTGCCAGTTGTGGCCAGATCAGGCCGGCGCCCCAGTCGATTCCCCACACCTCACTGGTCAGGGTCAGGGACATCGTGGCGTTGGCATCCAGCGTGCCGAAGAGCGCGGTCTCCAGCGAGAGGTGAAAGGCCGCTGCTGCCTGGTCCCCTTCGCGCAGCACAGATTGGAGGCCGGTGGTGACGGTGAGGACAGAGGCAGCGGTCAGGGCATTGCTATATCGCTGCCTAAACGACTCGATTTCGAAGGCCCTCTGACTCTGTGGAGAGAGAAGGGCGTGCATCGTCTCATAATCGTCCTGCTCCCAGGCTCGCAGGAATGCATTGGCCGTCGTTTCCGGTGTGGGGGGCAACGGCGTGGCGGTGGGCTCGTTCGTCGGCGCGATAACCGGCTGAGTCGGCGATGGCTCGGTGGGGGACGCCCTGCAGCCCGCCAGCAAGACCATCAAGACGCTGGCGATACGGAAGAGCCACTGCGTCCTATATCTCTCCATGGGATGGCTCAAGAGCCGATGATCTCCTGGTAGACGTTGCAGCGGCGGTCGGTGTGCGCCTGGCAGGCAGCGGGGACGTCCACGGCGGGAGGGCGCCCCCAATGGCACAGGCAGCGCGTGAGATGGCACAGCGGCAGCCCCATCACGCTGGCGTAACAGCCCTCAATCGTCGCCACGGGATGGAAGCCTTCGTGTTGGATCGCGTAGGCACCGGCTTTGTCCAGCGGGTCTCCGCTGGCGACGTAAGTCGAGATCTCACGCTCGGTGTAGGTTCGCATCGTCAGCCGCGTCTTGGCCAGCTGGGTTACTGTCTGACGAGCTTGATTCAGGACTGTGATGGCGCTATAGACGACGTGAGAGCGTCCGGACGTGGAGCGTCCGGACGTGGAGCGTCCGCGCAGAAGGCGCAGCATCGCCCTCGCTTCCTGCGAGTCACGAGGCTTGCCCAGAATCTGGGTGCCCTCTGGCCTTCCTTCCAGTGCTACGATGGTATCGCAGGCGATCACCAAGGCGCTGCAGCGCTCACTGAGGCCCTCTTGGGCCGTTGCGACCTCGGCCTTGGCACGGCTGAGGCGTGTGACCATCTCAACGGGCGTCTCCCCCGCCTCGCGCTCTTCAGTCACATCGGCCACCGTGACCTCAAAGGGCAACCCCAACAAGTGGAGTAGCTCACGACGGCGAGGAGATTGGGAGGCCAATATCAAGCGTGGCTCACTCATCGCGCCCGTATTGTAGCACATCTGCCCCGGTTGTAAAAACGTGGGAGCGTGCTATGATCGGAATTGGGCGCCCCCGGCGAGGTAGCAGATGCCTGTGGCAGGGCTGGCTTCCCTGAGGGGCGAATCGCAGCGAGGACGGGACACTGGCTCAATGATGTCAATAGAGACACCTGATGACGTGACGTGCGTGCGGCAAGAGTCACCCGATCGGTCACGACGATCGCTTTATCGGCAAGCGATCCTCATCGCTGTGGTGGGGAACGTCTTGCTGACCGCGGGCAAGGCGGTGGTGGCCTGGCAAGCGGGAAGCAGCGCGGTGCTGTCTGACGCGGCGAACTCTCTCTCTGACGTCTTCTACAGTCTGTTGATGGCGGTGGGGCTATACCTGGCGCAGCAACCAGCTGACGAGACGCATCCCCAAGGGCATAGCCGCTTCGAGCCTTTGGTCAGCTTGCTCATCGCCATCGCTATGGGTGTGGCAGGGTTCACCGCCGTACGGGCGGGCGTGCGACGCTTCCGCAGCGGCGGCGCAGCGGTGGCGCCGACGTGGCCCACAGTCGTGCTGTTGTCCGGCGCCTCGATCAAAGTGGTGATGTTCAAGCTGGTCAGCGGCCTGGCCAAGCAAGCCAGCAGCCCCGCCCTGCGGGCCAGTGCTCGCGATAACCTGGTCGACGTTCTGGGTTCCTTGGCGGCTTGGTTGGGCGTCCTGGGCTCTAACCTCCTCCATCCGCTCCTGGATCCGATAGCGGGGTTGGCGGTCGCTCTCTGGATCCTTCGTGCTATGTGGGAGATCCTCTCCGAGAACGTGGGATATCTTACCGGTCGAGCTGCGCCGCCCGAGGTGGTGGCGGATATCACCGCAGCCGCCTCCACTGTTCCCGGTGTGCTGAACGTCCATCAGGTGATCGCCGACTACGTAGGCCCAGAGCTGCGCGTCGATATGCACGTTGACGTCAATGGCGAACTGACGCTCCGAGAAGCTCATGCCATCGCGGAGCAGGTGGAGAGGAGGGTCGAAGGCCTGTCGACCGTCGATCTGGCCTTCGTACACGTCGAGCCCGCTCATCCTCTGTCCTAGCTGGGCATCGGCGTGAGTTGCTGGTGTTTCGGGCCTGGCGGCGACCTGGAAGCGCGATGGGATGCCGAACGTCAGACGCCAACGTAGTGTTGGGCTGGCTGTTCTCCCATTCGTTGAATCTCCTCCGCCAGGGCCTGAGGTGTGAGAGCGCTCTTGTACATCAGCGTCTCGATATGCTTGTTCAGCTGCTCCCTCTCCTTGCTCGTCACATCCTTGACCGTAAGGACGATGACGGGTATGTCCGCCGTTCTATCGTCGCTCTTCAGCTCCTCCAAGACCTCGAAGCCGTTCATAACGGGCATCATAAGGTCGAGCAAGATCCCATCCGGACGCTCACTGCGGGCCTTGGCGAGCCCCTCCTCCCCATCATAGGCAGGGATCAGGGTGCCCGCTTCGTTCCGCAGCATCGCCTCTAAGAGGGGGACCAGCTGGGGGTCATCGTCGATGACCAGGATTCTGGGGCTCTCCGAGACCTGGGTGGGCGTTGGGAGTCGGCTCAACACGCTTCGTAGAGCGCCGCGGTCCACTGGTTTGACCATGTAGTCGGAGGCGCCCAGGCTGAGGGCCAGCTCGCCGTTTCGCAGAGCGGAGATGATCAGCACGGGAATGTCCATCGTCTCCGGATCAGATTTCAACCTCTGGAGGATCTCCCATCCGTCCTGACCGGGGAGCATCACGTCCAGGGTGATCAGTGCGGGTTTTATCTCTCGAGCACAGTCCAACACGCCGGGCCCCTGGTAGTGCTGGACGGGATCGTAGCCCTCCTTGCGCAGATAGAGGGAGAGAAGATTGCTGAATTGACGGTCGTCCTCGACGATGAGAACCTTCTGATCGGGATGTGCCTGTTCGAGACTGTCTGGCGTCTCCTCTGCCTCCTCGATCGGACCGGCGAGTGGCAGCAGGAAAGAGAAGGTGGCTCCCTCGCCAAAGGTGCTCTCCACCCAGATGGTGCCGCCGTGCATCTCAATCAGACGTTTGCTGATCGTTAGACCGAGCCCCGTACCCTCCACCTCCCGGGTCGCCGTACCGTCCACTTGACGGAATTCCTCGAAGATCAGGTCTTGATCCTCAAGCTTGATGCCGATCCCTGTATCCTCCACCGCGAACAGCATCGTCGCTGGATCGGCCAGGCGGCAGATGAGCGTGATCTCATGCCCCTCTGGCGTGAACTTGTGAGCGTTGCTCAAGAGGTTCAGCAGCACCTGTCGGACGCGAATGCGGTCTGCGTTCAATGGAGGCAGATCCTCGGCGATGTCCAGGGTCAGGGTCTGCGATTTATCCTCGATCATAGGCATGACCGTCTTCTGCACGTTGTTGATCAAATCGGTCGCGTTGAAATGCTCCGGAGAGAGCTTCATACGTCCCGCTTCGATCTTGGAGAGATCCAGAATGTCGTTGATCAGGGCCATAAGATGCTCGCCGCTGACGTGGATGTTCTCCACACACTCCTTGCGCTCTGGCGGCATCTCGCCGAGCAGCCCGTCGATCAACACTTCGGAGAAGCCGATCACGGAGTTGAGCGGCGTGCGGAGTTCGTGGCTCATGTTGGCCAGGAACTGACTCTTCAGGCGATCGAGCTCCTTGAGCCGCGCGTTGGCGTGCTCCAGGGCCTCTGCACGTTGCCTCAGTTTCTCTCGAGCGCCTTCGACCTCCTCGAAGAGACGGGCTCGCTCGATGAGCATCGCCAGGTTGCTTCCCAGTGTGGTCAGCATACGTTGGTCGTCGGTCGTGAAAGCGTCCAGCTCGGTGCTCTCGACGTTAAGCGTCCCTATCACGCGGCTGCCCGAGCTCAACGGCACACACAGCTCGGAGCGGGTCTGCTCATTGGCGGGATAGTATCTGGGATCCTCACGGACGTCGGACAGCAACACGGGCTCGCCCTGCTGCGCCACCCAGCCGGTGATGCCTTCTCCCAACGCTACGTCTAGCGTGTTCACTTGCTCGAAGGGATAGTTGACGCTCGCCTTCAGGTGCAATACATCGGTCTCTTCGTCCACAAGCTGGAGGGCTATCTGTGTCCCTTTCCATTCAGCGGCCAGCGCCTCGGCTGCGGCTTGCAGGGTCTCCTGCAGGTGGGTGCTCGATGCGGCAGCCAGGCTGACGTCGTGGAGCAGTTGGAGGTCCTTCATCCGGGAGCGCGTCTCGGTCAGCAACTCTGCGTTCTGGTAAGCGATGGCAATCTGGTCGGCGACCACCTCCAGAGCCATCTGATCGCTCTCATTGAAGGCGCTGATGGTGTTGGCCTCGACCTCCAGCACACCGATCACCAGCCCTCCCACTTCGATCGGCACCGACATGGAGGATGGCGAAAACCAGTCCCCGACACGGTACGGGATGGTGCTCTGAGCCGCGTTCCTGATGTGGATCGTCTCTCCTCGCTGGGCAGCTTTGCCTACCGCTCCCTTGCCCATAGGCTGGCGGTAGTCTTCGGGGATGAGGTCCCAGAAAGCGTCGGTCGCAGCCGCCGTGTAGAGGTCTTCCTCCGCGTTGTCCACCAGGAAGACGCCGGCCAGCTGGAAGCCAAAGCGCTCCTGAATCAGATCCACCACGACCTCCAGCAGGGCGGCTGGCTCTGTGATGGCAGTTGCGTGGCGCGCGATGTCTGCAGCGCCCGCTAATTGATTCACTTGCCGCTGGGACTCTTCGAGGAGGCGTGCGTTCTCCAAAGCAGCTGCAGCTTGGTTGGCGAAAGCCATCATCAAATCCACGTCGTGCTTCGTAAAATCGCGCTGCTCCGGACGATTAATGGCCGTCATCGTGCCCAGCGGCTGGTCTCGATAGACCAGGGGGACGACGATGATCGATCCGCAGTTGGTTGCCTCACGACGCTCCTGTGCCCGGGGACTCTCGCGAGGATCTGTCTCGCCTTTGGGTGAGAGCACAGGTTCCATATCCCGCAAGACCCAACCGGTCAACCCGTTCCAAAGCTCCTCAAAAGATGTCAAGATGACTTGATCCGCTCCCGGTCCTCCCTTGACGAAGTTCGTCACCTCTCGGCGCTTGAAGTCCAACGTGATCACGGTCGCGCGATCGGCGGGCAGTGCTTCGACCACACCGTCGACCACGGTCTGCAGCACGTCCGAAAGGCGCTCCTGGGCGATCAGGGATCGGCTGGTCCGATAGAGAACGTCGGTCTCCGTGAGCGCATCCTGGATCTGTTCAAAGAGTTGTGCGTTCTCCATCGCGATGGCGGTCTGATGGATCAGTGTCTGCCCAGTGGCTGTCTCGCCTTCGGTGAACTCGCGAGCCATTGTGCTGTCCCAGACGTAGGCAAAGCCAAGGGCTTGGTCCCGGGTCACGATCGGCAGGAGCAGCATCGCTCTTGCCTCTCGCTCTGTGAGTCTCGACCGCACGGCCGGCGCTGTGTCCGGGTTTTCTATCTGGGCCTCTACGGGCTTGTTGAGACGTAGGGCCTCCGCGATGTCTGAACCATCCTCCCAGGTCTCTCTTCGTCTGGACGCTATTCTGTTCCGTTCTTTCTCGGCAGCTTCATCGGCGGCGTAGCTGGCTGCCAATGTGGCTCTCCTACCATCTCCTTCCACGCTGTAGATCTCAACGCTGGTGGCATTGAGCATCTCACAGAGGCTCCGGGCCACGTAGGGCAGAATCTGATCGATGTCCAACGTGGAGGATATGGCTGATGTCACCCCCTGTAGCACCGTGACCTCTCGCAGCTGAGATCTCGTCTGCTCGAAGAGACGCGAGTTCTCCATGGCCAGGGCGGTCTGATGGGCAAAGGCGGAGACCAATTGTCGAGTTGCTTCATCATACGCCCGCGGCGTGTGAGAACCCATCGTCAATGCCCCGATGACTCGATCTCGCGCCCTAAGCGGTACCGCAAGCCAAGACGCTAGGGAGCTGGGGATCTCTCCCGCAGATGACCTCGTCCCCTGGCTGATGTCAGGAAGTAGGAGAGGCTTTCTATCCTCAACCACTCGCTTGATCAATGGCCGTTCGTCCAGGGAGAACCTCTGCCAACTGGATGGGTCGTCCAGGCCGCGAGAGATGGCGATCTGACCTCGATCGCCGTGTATGAGGCTTATCGTGGCCACATCGTAGGACAGCAGCTTCTGGAGCTGTTCGAGAGCTTGTTCGAGCAGGAGCTTGAACCGCAGGGTCGTACTGAGCATCTCCGATGTCTCCAACAGAGTGCGAAGCTGAAGGTTCTGCTGCTGTAGCCTCTCCTTGATCGCCTTACGTTCGGCAAGCTCATCTTTTTTCTGTCTGCTCAACTCGTGGAGCCGTCCGCTGAGGCCCCCCATCAGAACCAAGACCAACCATCCCAGGATGCCGCCCGGATTCAGTAGCTCGGCAACAGACCCCCCGGCCAGCAGCAGGAGCCCCAGACTGAGGGGAAAGCTCGCTAGGCCGGATAGGACGCCCCCGATCATCTCCAGGCTCCAGGATGTCACGACGGTCGGCACAATCGCGGATGCCACCGCCATGATACCGGCCAGGCGGTACAACGGGACGAAAGCCAGCGCGTAAATGCTCCACGTGCCCAGCGGGATGACCCATTTCCAGTTTGACGTGCGCAGCTTCTTGCCCACGGAAGGTTCTCTCACGTCTGTTCCGCTCCTTAGGATAAGGTAGTCTATCGGTCCCTGTCTGCTTGGTTCATCTTGGCCGCATCGGGCTGCCTCAGGGGAGGCCCAGTGAGGTGCCTTTGTCCTGTCATCGTATGTACTGTCGCAGTTGGTCGGCGAAAGACCGAGTGTCAATCGGCTTGGTGATGTAGCCCTCGCAGCCAGCATCCGCTGCGCGTTGGCGCTCGCTTCCCACAGCGTGGGCGGTGAGAGCCACGATGGGGATGTCCACTGTCTCTGGCTTGGATTTCAGCAGCTCCACGACCTCGTGGCCGCTCATGCCGGGGAGCTTCAGGTCCATAAGGATCAGGGCGGGATGTTCTTGGGTGGCGATCTCAATAGCCTCCCAACCGTTCTTCGCGAAGAAGAGGTCGTAGCCGTGAGGCGTCAAGACGGTCTCCAACAACTGTTGGCTGACTTTGTTGTCCTCGACGATCAAGACGGCCTTGCCCGTGGGCTCAGTTGCTTCAGTCACAGCAACAGCACCTCCAGCTTTTCCTCCAGGCTGGAGAGAGCTTCCGACGGCAGGTAGATGTCGACGCCAGCCGTTCGCTCGATCCCTTTGTCGTCGCCACACCCTATGACCAGCACTGTGGCTTTTGCTGCGGTCTCGTTCAGCCAGCGGCAAAGGCCCCAGGGGTCCAGGGATGCCCGCGTATCGATGACTACAGCATCAGGGGTCGACCGTACCGCCTCTGCACTGGTCGTGTAGTCGCTGGCGACCAAGGAGACCTCGAAGCCGTTGTTCTCTCCTAGCCTCTCCATCAGGTCCTTGATGCCTGGATTCGTGCTGAGAACGAGAACCCTTGGGCGTGTCGATGATTTCAACGCCGCATCGATCGGCATGCCGTGGGCCTTCAAGAAGGATAAGAGATCGGATCGCGGGATCCGGTAGTGTCCCCCCGGGGTCGTGTAGCCACTAAGCTTGCCGTTCTTGATCCAATTGACGATGGTCGCCTGAGAGACGTGGCAGTATTCGGCCACCTGCCCGGTGGTGAATGGTGAGTTGTCGGACATGCGCTTTCTCCTTGGTCTGGCAAGCGGCAAGATGTTCGAGCTGGTCTCATCGGTCTTGATGATCGTTGGTGTTCGAGATTTTCGACTATTATAAGATTTTCGAGGCAGACGTCAATGAGAAGAAAGTACCGGGGTAGCGGGGATTTGCACGCCGTTTCCGTGTGAGTATAATAGTGACTGACAGTCAGTTATCCCCTAGCAATCGGGAGGGGACTTTGCAGTTTGGACGCGAGTTGTCACACCATCGTTCCAATCAACTAAGGAGGCAGTCATGGACTTTAGCTGGACCGAGGAGCAGCGCCTTTGGCGCCGAGGGGTGCGGGATTTCGCACAAAACGAGATCGCCCCTCGCGTGCGGGAGATCGACGAGGAGGAATACATCCCCCGCGACATCATCGACGGCATGGCCGAAATGGGCCTTCTCGCCCCGACGGTGGGCGAGGAGTACGGCGGCGTGGGAGCGGATTGGACGATGGCCGCCATCGCCGCCGAGGAGCTGGGGCGGGCCGACATCAGCCTGGCGGTGCCAGTTCTCTACCTGGTCGAGGCAGCCTGGGGCTTCATCTTCTATCAGTATGGTTCGGAGCGGCTCAAGGAGATGTACCTCCCCAAGGTGACGCGGGGAGATGCGTTCTTGGGCATCGCCACCACGGAGCCGGAGGGTGGATCCGACATCCTGGGTGCTTGTCAGACGCGCGCCGAGAAGGACGGTGACGGGTGGGTCTTCAACGGTGAGAAGACGTACATCAGCGGGGTACGGGAATCGCTGGAGTGGGGTGGCATTCACCTGATGCTGGCCCGCACCGCGGACGTTGACGAGGCGGGCCACAAGGCGTTCACGTTCTTCGCTATGCCGCTCAAAGGGACCGAGGGCATCTCCCCGACGTTCTTCGATGACATGGGGCGGATGGGCATCTCCACCGGCGGTTTTGCGTTGGACGACGTCCGCATGCCGGCTGACCACCAGGTGGGCGAGTTCAATCGCGGCTTCTACCATGCGATGGAGGGCTTCTCGGCGGCGCGGACGCTCATCGGCGCGACGTGCGTTGGGGCGTCGAAAGCGGCCTTAGAGATGGGGATGGACCACATCAAGATGCGCCACGCCTTCGGGCGGCCGGTGGCGAGTTACGAGGGCGTCCAGTTCCCGCTGGCCGATCTCTATACCGATCTGGAGGGGACTGAGCTCTCCACCTACAAGGCGGCCTGGACGATGGATCAGAAGTACCAGCACGACGCGGCCACCCACCACGATATCGCCCTGGCGGCGGCCATGGCTAAGCTGAAGGCCCCCGTCCTGGGCTTCAAATTGATGAACGAGGTGGCCGACTGGTTCGGTGCCATGGCCTACACCAAAGAGTGCCCCGTCGAGATGGGCATTCGCGGCATCCGCTCCTACTCCATCGGCGCGGAGGGCACGCCAAATATCATGCGTATCATCATCGCTCGCGAGCTCCTGGGGCAGGGTTTCCTGCCCACCCTCTACACAGAGAAAGCCTGACGTAAGAGGGTGGCGTCGAACGCGATCTGGTGAGCAGGTCATAGACGTCATACAGGACGCATTAGACAAGGAGGTATCCTTTGCACATCGTGGTATGCACCAAATACACACCCGACTCTGAGGCCAAGATGTCGGTGGACGAGGAGGGAAACGTATCCTGGGGGGACTCGCCCTTGATTATCAACCCCTGGGACGAGTACGCGGTGGAGGAGGCCTTGCTCCTCCGTGACGAGTATGGTGGCAAAGTCACGGTCATCTCGATGGGGCCCGACGAGGCAATGGAGGCGCTGAAACACGCCGTAGCCATGGGCGCCGACGAGGCGATACGCGTCTGGGACGACGCTTGTGCCGGCTCCGACACGTTGGCCACCAGCTACGTCCTGGCCAGGACGATCGACACCATTGGCGACGTCGATCTGGTTCTCTGTGGTAAATCAGCCATCGATGCCGAGACGTGGCAGACGGGTGTCGCGCTGGCGACCCGCCTCAACGTGCCTTCGCTGATGTATACCATCAACATCGCCGAGTTCGATCCTGACGAGGGCACGATCACTGTCGAGCGGCTGTTGGAGCAGGGACGTCAGGTCGTCGATGCCCCGCTCCCGGCTGTGGTCGGCACCATCAAGGGCATCAACGAGCCTCGCTACACGTCGTTTATCGGCATCCGCAAGGCGGCCGGGATGGACTACCCACTCTGGACGCTCGAGGATATTGGCGCGGACCCCGATCGGGTCGGCGAGAGCGGTTCAGGCGTCCGTTGGCCCAAGGTCTTCAAGCCGCCGGTACGTGAGGGGGAGGCGGAGATCATCGAGGCCGAGACGGTCGAGGAAGAGGCCCAGATCCTGGCGGAGAAGCTGCTGGCCGAGAAAGTGATCTAGGAGGCGAGAGACTATGACAAACGACATCTTTGTCTGGGTGGAGCAATTCGAGCATAAGGTCGTGGGAGCTTCCTGGGAGGCGATTGGCGCGGCTCGGGGCCTGGCCGATGCAAGAGATGGCGACGTCGTCGCTTGTCTCTTTGGCCCTGAGGGCGTCGAGGACCTGGCGCAGGAGGCCTTCTCCTACGGTGCCGACAAGGTGCTGCTGACCACCGACGCGACGCTGGATCATTTCCGCGTCGAGCCCTACGCTGCCCTGATGGCGCAGGCGGTTGAGGCCTATGAACCGGAGACGGTCCTCGTCGCCGCGACCTTCCGGGGGCGGGAGCTGGGGCCGGCCTTGGCGGTGAGGTTGGAGACCGGCTGTATCGCGGACTGCACGGAGCTGGCCTATGAGGATGGGCAGCTGATGGGGACCCGGCCTATCTACGCCGGTAAACTGATGTCCAAATGCGTCATTCCGGAGCGTCGGCCGCGGATCTTCACCACCCGCGTGCGTGCCTTTGGCAAGCCGGAGCCAGATGTGGAGCGTGACGGTGACGTGGTCCCGCTGGATCCTGTTATGGCGGAGGACCAGATCATGACCAAGGTCACGGGCTTCGAGGAGAGCGAGGGAGGCGTGAGCCTGGCCGATGCCAGCATCATCGTATCGGGTGGCCGCGGGGTGGCCGGTCCGGAGGGATATGGGCCGCTTCGGGAGCTGGTCGACGTGCTGAATGGGGCCCTGGGCGCCTCTCGCGCTGCTGTCGATGCGGGCTGGATCCCCTATGAGCATCAGGTGGGGCAGACTGGCAAGACCGTCAGCCCCGATCTATACATCGCCTGTGGCATCTCTGGTGCTATCCAGCACCTGGCCGGGATGCGCACCAGCAAGGTCATCGTCGCCATCAACAAAGACCCCGAAGCCCCCATCTTCAAGGTGGCCGACTATGGCGTCGTCGAGGATCTGTTTAGGATCGTGCCGGCCTTGAGGGAGGCACTGGCGCAGAGAATCGACTGAACCTCTCGTGGCAGCTGTTTGGACCTCCGAGGCTGAGGGTGTCAGAGCCTCGGAGGTCTATTGCATTCTTCCAACATCCGTCGATCCCCTCTCTGTCTCTGCGCAGACCACGAGCCCTGAAATGGGGGCCGAGGGCCTTGTCGTTTTCGCGCTCAAGGTGGTGGGTGGCTGCGTCGACCCGGGCACTTGCGAACGGGCTGCTGAATCGCTCTTTGTGAGTCAGAAGAGACTCTTTTCGTCGTGCAGGACGTCATTTGAAAGGCCGGTCCCCTTATCCTATCGAGAATGATAGGACCCTGGCGGAGGTCGGGCATGCTTGTGCCTCATATTCGGCTGTGATATAATGACTGGCGTAAGTCACTGACGGGAGGTATTGTGCGCAGCACTGGAAGAGATAAGAGAAATCGTATTATCGCCTGGGTCATCAGCTTGTTGGTCGTTCTCAGTATGGCGTTGAGCATGGCCGGATCGCTCGTGACGACGCGCCGGGTCACGCCCACGCCTGTGCCTTCTGCAACCCCATTCCCGACGCAGACAGCGACGCCAAGCACGATGTAACTGTGGCGTCGTGTCGTGACGAGGTTGGGAAAGTGGATTAGACGACCGATGACGATCCAGCACGGCATGCCACACAATCCCGGATAGGGCTGCTTCCGGACCATGCGTCCTTTTGAGCGTGAGTTGAGCTCAGATCATAGACCCTTTTGCACGGGTGGGGAGAACGAACGATGACTGAGAGTCCACTGAAGATCCTGTTCCTTTCCGCCGAAGCAGTGCCCTTCGCCAAGGTCGGAGGGTTGGCAGACGTAGCTGGGTCGCTTCCCAAGGCTCTGCGAGCGTTGGGTCACGACGTGCGGCTGATGATGCCCCGCTACGGCACCATCAGCAGCGACGAGTTTGAGCTGGAGAAGATCGGAGAGCCCTTCCGCGTGCCCGCGGGGGCGGGGAAGGAGTACGTCCATCTCATCAGCACCACGATGGGGGAGGCGGTGCCGGTCTATCTCCTGTGGAACGAGCACTACTTCACCTCGCGCGAGAAGGTCTACGGCTTTGAGGATGATGCACAGCGTTTCGCTGTGTTCGGGCGGGGTGTCCTGAAGGCCCTCAAGTTCCTCGATTGGGAGCCGGACGTGGTCCACGCCAATGATTGGCACACCGCCGTCGTCCCCACGTGGCTCGATGTATCGGGCTGGCGGGATCCCTTCTTCCGCAAGATTGCCACGCTGTTCACCGTCCATAACCTGGCCTATCAGGGTATCACCGGCCGCCTCATCTTGCGTTTCGCTCAGATGGAGGACCTGGAGCATCTTTCCGTCGAGGATCCAGGGGCCGTCAACTGGATGGCTCAAGCTGTCGCTCACTCCGATCTGATCAACACCGTCAGCGAGCGCTACGCCAAGGAGATCCTGCAGCCCGAGATGGGCATGGGGTTGGACAGTCTGCTGAGAAAGCGCCAAGATCGTCTCCACGGGGTCCTCAACGGCCTCGACTATGATACGTGGAACCCGATCACCGACCCTCACGTGCCGCACAACTTCGACGTCAATAAACTCAATCGCCGTGCTGCCAACAAGACCGCGCTGCAGCAGCAGGCACGCCTGCCCGTCCGTTCTGACGTGCCGCTGGTGGGGATGGTATCGCGCCTCGATGAGGTCAAGGGGATGGATCTTGTGGAGCCGGTCCTGGACTGGCTGCTTGGGGAACGCGACGCCCAGTTCGTCCTGTTGGGCACCGGCAATCCTCGTTACCATCACATGTTCGAAAACCTTCAGGGGCGCTATCCAGATCGGATGCGCGCTTTCCTCAAGTTCGACGCCGTCCTGGCGCGGCGCATCTATGCCAGCGCTGATATGTTTCTTATGCCGAGCTTCGTCGAGCCTTGCGGGCTGGGTCAGATGATCGCTATGCGCTACGGCAGCGTACCTATCGTGCGGGAGACCGGCGGCCTGGCCGACACGGTGACCGACCACACGCCCGAGCGAGGACACGGTACCGGATTCGTCTTTCAAGAGAAGACGCCTGATGCCTGCCGGGGCGCTTTGCAGCGGGCCCTTGAGGTCTACCAGGACAGGGAGACCTGGCGAGCGCTGCAGATGCGCGGCATGGCCTCCGATTTCTCCTGGACAGCTTCGGCAGAGGAGTACGTCGATCTCTACCAGCGGGCCATGGCGGTACACGAGTAGTCGGAACGCTGCACAACGGTTCAAGCTCGTCTCTGCCGTCCATCTCTTTCTCATTCGCGATCATTCTCTGCTGTTGCTGCGTCGCTACAACACGGGCTACCAGGATGGCAACTACAGTGTTGTGGCCGGTCACCTGAACGGAGGCGAGCCAATCACCGACGCAGCCATCCGCGAAGCGAGAGAGGAGGTAGGGATCGAGATCCAGGCCCAGGATCTGGAGGTGGTCGGCGTCATGCATCGGCTATCCGATGACGAGCGGATCGATTTCTTTCTCTTGGCCTCGTCGTGGTCGGGGCAGGTGAGCAACGAGGAGCCCCACAGATGCGACCAGTTGATTTGGTCCGATCTGGATGAGCTCCCCGAGAACGTGATTCCCTACGTCCGAAGGGCGTTGGACAACTATCGCTCCGATCGCTGGTTTGATAGCTACGGGTGGCCGTGAGCGAGATGCTCGTTTCTGGCCTGATCAACCTGGAGGTCACGCTGCAGGTGGAGGGTTTCCCGGTCCACTACACGCCGGTGAGGTACCCGTTCTTCGGCGTGGACAGCACGGTCTCTGGTGTGGGGTACAACGTGGCCAAGGCCTTGATAACCCTGGGCGACTCGGTCGATCTTCTCTCGATCGTAGGGCGAGACGCCGCAGCCACGTCAGTCTGGGAATCCCTAAGGAGCGACGAGATTCCCCGGAATCTCGTGGTCGACCAGATGGAGCATACGCCCCACTCGGTCATTCTCTACGATCGGGATGGTCAGCGGCAGATCAACGTTGACCTCAAGGACGTACAGGAGCAGGTCTACCCGGAGGCCCTCGCCGAGAGGGCGCTGGACCGGTGTTCCGTGGCGGTCCTCTGCAACGTCAACTTCTCCAGACCCCTGCTGGTCAGGGCGAGGGAGCGCGGTAGATTGATCGCGACGGACGTGCACGCCATCTCTGACCTCGAAGACGCGTACAACCAGGACTTCATGCGGTATGCGGACGTTCTGTTCATGAGCGATGAGCTGCTGCCGTGCCCGGCGGAGACGTGGGCCGAGGCCGTGCTGGACCGGTATAGCCCCGAGGTGCTGGTCATCGGCCTGGGAGCTTGGGGCGCGCTGCTGGCAGTCAACGATGATCGACCTCTGGAGCACGTGCCGGCGGTTCGGACGCGCGAGATTGTGAGTACCATCGGGGCTGGGGATGCCTTGTTTTCGGCTTTCGTCCACTGCTACGTGCGATCCGGGAACGCCTACGAAGCGATTAGAAAGGCTGTCGTGTTTGCCTCGTACAAGATTGGAGAAGCCGGCGCGGCCGAGGGGTTCTTGGGGGCGGATGCGCTGGACGACCTTTATGAAGAGCTGGAGGTAGGATGAACGATCGACGAGAAGGCCAGGCTTGGACTGTGGATCCGGACGCCACGCTGCAGTCCTTGTTGGAGGATCCGGCGTGCCCGGTGATGTTGTCTCGGGTGCTGAGCGGCGTCCACTCGTGGCAGGTGCGTAACGAGACCACCGTCGGCAGGACGCTGAAGGCGTTGCGGCTGATGCCGCATTGGGTGGCGGCGCTTCTGGCGCTGGGCGCCACCGTCACCGTCGAGAGAGACGACGGGGCGGACAACGTGGCGCTGGAGGCCCTGGTCAGCGGCCGACCAGAAGGCGACGTCCATTCGCTCCACGTGCCTTGGCGGGCCGACAGAGGATGGGGTGAGGCCCACGTGGCCCGCACGCCCTCCGACGATCCCATCGTAGCCGCTTTCGCCGTCGTCACGTCCAGTGACGGCGTCGTAGAGGAGGTTCGTGTCGCACTGACTGGCGTCTCCTCGGAGCCTGTGTGGCTGACGGATGTGGGCGACGTGCTGCTGGGACACGCGCTGGATCGAGAGCGGATCGCCGCTGTGGCCTCTGCCATCGAGAGCGAGGTTCAACCCCAAGGGGACTACCTGGGCAGTGAGGCGTATCGACGAGCCATGGCGGGCGTATTGACGCGACGAGCTCTGGAGGCCTGCGCTGCTTCGCCTACAGTGGGAGGTGACGATGAGTAACGACCGGACGAGATCCATCACGTTGACCATCAACGGGGAGGAGCAGACCCTGCAGGTGCACGTGGGCGACACGCTGCTCGATGCACTGCGGGCGGCCTCCTACACCAGCGTCAAGTACGGCTGCGGGACGGGGGACTGCGGCGCCTGTACCGTCCTGGTCGACGGCGAGCCGGTGCACAGTTGCCAGATGCGGGCCGTGCACGCCGACGGTCATCGCATCTTCACCGTTGAGGGTTTGGCGCCTTATCCTGCTCGGGAGGTCGACGATCTCCATCCTCTCCAGCGAGCCTTCGTGGAGACTGGGGCGATCCAGTGTGGATACTGCACCCCGGCGCAGATGTTGACGGCGAAGGCGCTCCTCGATCGTAACCCGGACCCCACCAGAGAGGAGATCGAGGAGGCGATAAGCGGGGTGCTCTGCCGCTGCACCGGCTATATCAAGATCGTCCAGGCTGTGGAGCGGGCCGCGGCCCTGATGCGCGGCGAGGGGGTGGCTTCCTTCCGCCACCTGGAGGGGACCCTGGCCGACGGTCAGTCGCCGGCCGATCTGCTCGGTGAGTTCTACGCGGTGCCCGGCGATGGACGCCATCCCCGGACGACCCTGGTTATCTCTCCACCGGAGATGGAGCCCTTGGACGTCGTGGGGCAATCGGCGTTGAAGGTGGACGGTATCAAGCTGGCGGCCGGTCGACCGGCGTTCGCCGACGACATCCAGATGGAGGGGATGCTCCACGGCGCCCTGCTGACCAGCCCACACGCCCACGCCCGCATCAAGCGCATCGACGCCAGCGAGGCCCGGGCCCTGGAGGGTGTGCACGCCGTCCTCACGCACGAGGACATCCCGCGCGTCAAGCACGCATCCGGTGGTCAGAGCTACCCCCAGCCGCCGCCCTTCGATCAGGTCTGCCTGGATAGCAAGGTGCGCCACGTCGGCGATCGCGTGGCCGTCGTCGCTGCCGAGACGCCGAGGCTGGCCCAACGGGCGCTCCGGCTGATCGAGGTTGAGTATGAGGTGTTGCCCCACGTTCTGGACGCCGAGGAGGCGCGGGCGTCGGGCGCGCCCACCATCCACGACGAACCGGATACCGAGGGTATCTTCAGCGTCGAGCATAACATCGTTCATCACATCGAGGCGGATGAGGGTGACGCCGACGAGCAGTGGAGCCGGGCTGACGTGGTCTTCGAGCGGGAGTACCGTACCGCCCAGCAGCAGCAAGCCCACATCGAGCCTCACGTCTGCATCACGTATTGGGACGAGGATGCCCGGCTGGTGGTCCGCAGCAGCACACAGGTGCCCTTCCACATTCGGCGTATGCTGGCGCCCCTGGTGGGCCTCTCAGAAAAGGATATTCGCGTCATCAAGCCGCGCATCGGTGGAGGCTTCGGCAACAAACAGGAGATGATCCTGGAGGATCTCTGCGCCCACCTGACCATCGCCACGGGCCGGCCCGTCCGTATGGCGTACAACCGCCGCCAGGAGTTCACCAGCTCGCGCAGTCGTCATCCCACCGTCCAGCGCTATCGGATGGGTGTGACGGAGGACATGGAGGTCGTCGCCACCGAGCTCGACCTCCTCGGTGACACCGGTGCTTACGGTACCCACGGGCTGACGGTCAACATGGTCGCCGGTCAGAAGGGTCTGACGCTCTATAACACCCCCTACTCCTCTTTCCTCTGCGATGTGGTCTACACCAACAAGCCCACCCCGGGCGCGTTCCGCGGCTACGGCGCCATGCAGTGTTTCTTTGGCATCGAGACCATGATGGCCGAGATCGCCGACCTGATGGACTGGGACGTGGTCGCTTTCAAGCGCAAGAACTGGATCCGGGAGGGGGAGTCGCTCCTCATGGCGAAGGCCCTGGGCGAGGGCCGCGAGGGGTTCGAGCAGACGATCCACTCCAACGGCCTGGAGGCGTGCGTGCGCGTCGGCGTCGAGGCGATGGACTGGTATGAGAAACGGGGCAAGCTCAACCAGGATGCCAGCGGTCCCATCCGGCGTGGGATCGGCATGTCCGTCATGGCTCACGGCAGCGGCATTGCCGGCCTCGATATGGCCGCCGCCACGCTCAAGATCAACGATGACGGATCCTTCAATCTGCTCATCGGTGCCACTGACATTGGCACCGGCTCCGACACCATCCTGGCCCAGATGGCAGCCGAGGAGCTGGGGATCCCGCTGGAGGACGTCGTCGTCTACTCCTCCGACACCGATTTCACGCCCTTCGATAAGGGGGCTTATGCCTCCAGCACCACTTACATCAGCGGCGGTGCAGTTCGCAAGGCGGCGCGTCAGGTGGCCGATCAGGTCCGTGAGCACGCCGCTACCATGCTGGGCTTGGATCTGCAGGGGGGCGAGGTCGCTCTGGAGGATGTGATCCTGAACGATCGGGCTGTCCACTTCCCCGACGGACGCAGTGTGACAATGGAGCAGGTCGCTCTGAGCAGCCTCCATCAGCGGGATCAGCACCAGATTATGGCCACGGCCTCCAACATAAGCTACGACAGCCCGCCGCCCTTTGGCGCTCAGTTCGTGGAGCTGGCCGTCGACATCGAGACCGGGCAGGTGACCGTTGAGCGCGTTCTGATGGTCGCCGACGCCGGCCGGGTGATCAACCCGGTCACGGCCTCCGGTCAGGTGGAGGGTGGGGTCACGCAGGGATTGGGGTTCGCCCTCTGCGAGGAGATGGTCTACGACGATGACGGCCGGCTGGTCAATCCGCGCCTGGGGCCCTACCACATCTACAAGGCCGACGAGATGCCCGAGCTGGAGGTGATCTTCGTCCAGACCGACGAGCCCACCGGTCCCTTCGGGGCGAAGTCCGTGGCCGAGCTCCCCATCGACGGCATTGCACCAGCCATCGCCGACGCGATTCACGATGCCACGGGCGTCTGGCTGCGCGAAGCGCCCTTCACGCCGGAGCGCGTGTGGCGCGCTCTCAACGAGGCGGACTGAAAGAGCTGTAGATTAGGGGGATATTATGTACGAGACGATTCTGGTCCCATTGGACGGATCGAAGCGCGCGGAGGCGATTCTGCTGCACGTGGAGGAGTTGGCCCAGCGATACGACGCGAAGGTGGTCTTCGTGCGCGTCCTGGAGCCCCTTCCCTACGTCGCAGGCCCGGAGGGGATGCCGATCACGCTTCGCGAACAGGAGCTGGAGCAGCGACGCAACGAGGCTGAGGAGTACATCAAGGCCCGGAGTGGTGAGTTCCGGGAGAAAGGCATTGAGACCAAGGGCGTCATCTTCCAGGGACCCGTCGTCGAGGCCATCACCGATGCCGCGGAGAGGGAGAACGCGGACCTGATCGCTATCGCCAGCCACGGACGCAGCGGGCTGTCACAGTGTTTCTATGGCAGCGTGGCGGCCGGCGTGCTCCATCGCGTCGACCGGCCCCTATTGGTCGTCCGTTCGCTGGCTGTGGACTAGGATTCATAGAGGGAGGTTGATGTGTCCAACGACGTGTTGAAGGTGGCGACCTACAACGCCAACTCGATTCGAGCGCGGATGGATCTGATCCTGGATTGGTTGGATCGAGAGGAGGCTGACGTTCTCTGCGTCCAGGAGACAAAGGTGCAGGATCAGGACTTCCCCGAGGAGCCGATTCGTGAGGCGGGCTATCACGTCGTCTATCGGGGGCAGAAAGCGCACGCTGGCGTGGCGATTGTGAGCTCGATGGAGGCAGAGGATGTGGCCTACGGCTTCGATGACGGCGGCGAGCCCGACGCTCACCGTCTGATCCGCGCCCTCTACGCCGGGGTGCCGGTGGTGAACACGTACGTGCCCCAGGGCCGCTCCCCCGTCTCCGAGCACTTCCAGTACAAGCTGGACTGGTTCGACCGGCTACGTGCCCTTTTCGAGCGTCATTACGATCCGAATGAGCCGCTGCTTTGGATGGGAGACTTCAACGTCGCGCCCAAGCCGATCGACATCTATGATCCCAAGGCGAAGGCGAACCACGTCGACTTCCACCCCGACGCTCGGGCGGCTCTCGATCAGGTCAAGGCCTGGGGCTTCGTCGACGTCTTCCGGCGTCACCATCCGGACGAGGAGGACCAGTACACGTACTACGACTACCGGGCCAAGGATCCCATCGAGCGCGGGATCGGCTGGCGCGTGGACCATATCTGGGCCACCCAGCCGCTGGCGGAGCGCTCGACCGAGGCCTGGATCGATTTCGACGCCCGCCGGGCGGAGCGCCCCTCCGATCATACCTTTTTGGTGGCGGCGTTCGAGGTGCAGAACGTCTGAAGCGGGATATGTCTACACCGAGCAGCGTAGAGTAGACACGGAGAGGCGCAGAGCGGACGAACCTAGATCCTTCTCTGAGTGCTCCGTGTCTCCTCGGCGTGACGCCGTGTAGGTTCGTGAGATGTAGAGCGTAACAGCCTTAAGGCGCAAGGAGTGGTATGTGCCAAGCAACGGTCTATCTAGGTGATGAAGAGGTCGCCCGTGAGGTGACCGGATTGACGTTGGTCGAGGATGGCGTCCGGCTGACGTCGTTTTTCGAGGACCCCCAGGTCGTACGTGGGCGCGTCCTTCAGGTCGATTTCCTTAAGCATCGCGTGCATTTGGAGCCGCTGGAGGAGGATGAATGAGCGATCGAGGCGACGTCACGTCCGAGAAGCTGCGGGTTCTCTTGCCACACTGGATTGAGCACAACGGCGAGCACGCCGAGGAGTTTCGACGTTGGGCGGAGCGCGCCGAGGAGGCCAAAGAGCCGATTCTGGCCGCCGCTCAGCTGGTCGAGGAGGCCAACGCGCGCCTTGAGGAGGCCCTCGAGACGCTCGGCGGACCCTTGGAGCACCATCACCACCACGATCATCCCCACGACTGATGGCTGAGGAACAACCGGTCGCTGCTGCGCCCGCGGATGAGGACAACGTCGAGCGGTGGGGGTGGTATTCCATCGGCATCAACGTCGTCTTGGCCGCCATCAACCTGGTCGTGGCGCTGGCATCCGGCAGCCTGGCGGTCCAGGCCGAGATGATCCACAACCTGGTCGACTTCCTGACCGCTGTGGCGGTTTTGATCGGCCTCAAGCTCTCCACGCGGAAGACGAAGGAGTTTCCCTACGGCCTCTACAAGCTGGAGAACGTGATCACCGTGGGGCTGGCGGTGATGATCTTTGTGACCGCCTACGAGATCGCGCGCGATGCTCTCTTCACGCCTCCCAGCCGGGCCATCGTCGATCCCTGGATGCTGGGCGGGATGATCGTGGCCACCATCATCCCCCTGGTCTTCAGCCACTTCGAGCTGCAGGCCGGGCGGGCGGCGAACTCCCCGGCCCTCATCGCCGACGCCAAGGAGTACCGCGCTCACGTCTTCACCACCGGGGTGGTCTTCGCCGCCCTGCTGGGGCAGTGGTTCGAGCTGCCTCTGGATCGGTTTGCGGCGCTGGTCATCGTCATCGCCATCGGCAAGACGGGATGGGAGCTGCTGGCCGACGGGATGCGCGTGCTGCTCGATGCCTCGTTGGATACCGATACCCTGTTAGAGATCCGCGAGATCATCCTCCAGGAGCCGGCGGTGGCCGAGCTGGCCTGGGTTACGGGGCGGAACGCCGGGCGGTTCCGCTTTGTGGAGGCCGAGCTGACGCTCCGTGTGCACGATCTGGAGAAGGCCGAGGCCATCACGGAGCGCATCGAGGAGAAGATCAACCAGATCGTTCCTCACGTGGAGCGCGTGCTGATCCACGCCGAGCCGATGGAACGCACCCATCTGCACTACGCTGCTCCCTTGGCCGACGAGCCCGAGGATGATGGGGGACGCCTCAGCAAGCACTTCGGCGAGGCGCCGGTCTTTGCCCTGGTCAGGATGCGTTTGGAGGACGGAGCGGTGGAGGAACGGCATATCTTGGACAACCCCTACGTCCACGAGGAGCGGGCTAAGGGCATTCGGGTGGCCGAGTGGCTCGTGGAACAGAAGGTCGACGTGGTCTTTCTCCAGGAGAGCCTGCAGGGCAAGGGTCCCGTCTACGTCTTCGGTGACGCCGCGGTGGAGATGCGCCAGACCGAGGCCGACACGCTCGACGAGGCGCTGGCGGCGGCGCGGGAGGAGGATGTGCGATGAGGGAGGGTGACCTGACGGAAGCGCGGCTTTACGACAAACTGGACGATCAGTGGGTGCGGTGTCACTTGTGTGCCCATCGCTGCCGCATCAACGAGGGGAAGCGGGGGATCTGCTCTGTGCGTGAGAACCGGGGTGGTACGCTCTACACGTTGGTCTATGGACGCACCGTCACCCGGCACGTCGACCCGGTGGAGAAGAAGCCTCTCTGCCACTTCTACCCGGGGACGAGGGCTTACTCCATCGCCACGGTCGGCTGCAACTTCCACTGTCAGTGGTGTCAGAACGCCAACATCTCGCAGATGCCGCGGGAGACGGGCCTCATCGTGGGGGAGAGCGCCAGCCCGGAGGAGATCGTCGCCGCTGCCAAGCGTTCCGGCTCTCGCAGCATCGCCTACACCTACACCGAGCCGACCATCTTCTTCGAGTACGCCTACGACACGGCGAAGCTGGCCCACGAGGAGGGCCTGGCCAATATCTACGTCACCAACGGTTTCATGACCGAGGCGATGCTGGAGGCCTTCGATCCTTACCTGGACGCCGCGAACGTGGACCTGAAGGCCTTCCGGGATGAGACCTACCGTCAGTACGTGGGGGCGCGGCTGCAGCCGGTCCTGGACAGCCTGAAGAAGATGAAGGAGCTGGGTATCTGGGTCGAGGTGACGACGCTGGTCGTTCCAAACGTCAACGACGACGAGGAGGAGCTGCGGGACGCGGCGCGCTTCGTCGCCCAGGAGCTCGGTCCAGAGACGCCGTGGCACGTCAGCCGCTTCTTTCCGGGCTATCAGATGCGGCACGTGTCGCCGACGCCGGTGACTACGCTGCGCCGGGCGTTGGAGATTGGCAAAGAGGAGGGCCTGCGGTACATCTTCGTGGGCAACATCCCGGACGAGGCAAACACCGAGTGCCACGTCTGCGGCGAGCTGCTGATTCGCCGCGCCGGCTACCGCATCCTGGCCAGTCACGTCGCGCCCAGGCAGGTCTGCCCCAACTGCGGCACACCGGTGGCCGGCGTGGGTCTGGCCCTAGAATGAGGAGATCAAGATGTCAAAGAAGGATGAGAGACGACGGCGAGAGCTGAGACGCCTCCAGGAGGCCATTCAGCGTCAGAAGGCAGCGTCTGCCGCCGAGGACGAAGAGAAGGCTATCCAGGACGAGGAGGATGAGACGGCTCTTGAGGACCTCTCGGACTGGCGTCGGGTCTGGGAAAGGTTCGATACCGCAGACCTCGATGGCAAGATAGCTCTCTTCCGCAAGATACTGGCATCGGGAGAGATGAACGGCGAAGCGGCCCTTGAGATGTCGAGCACGATCCACAGCTCTCTTGACACCAGCGATCCACAAGGCCGGGCGCGCTATGCTGAGCTGGTTGAGGACCTGTCCAGGCAGGCGCCAGACGTGTATGAACAGCATGCGGGTTTCTATCGCAAGCACCTGACCTTCGACGCTGTCGCGGCCGAGGCGTGGGCCGACGTTGACCAGCTGCTGGTACCCTTTGCCGAGGAGTTGGCGTCGGACGTCGATGCCTTCTTCCAGATCGTTGACCAACTGCAATACCATGGTCGGATCCAGCCCCTCATCCGGGCCATGACCCGTGCCTGGCCAATGGTGCAAGAGTCGGATGACCTCACCGATTGGGGTGTCGAGGAGTTTGCGAAACGACTGATGAAGCTCCATCTGTTCCAATACTTGGAGACGAGCGAGAACCCTCGTGCTGACGACCCAGAGCTGCTGGAGCGGACGGCTCCCTATAGAGAGTGGGTGGACGTCTGGATGGAGGAGACAATCTCCCATCTGACCGTGTCTCAGCCCTCCGATTGGGGGATGGCGGATTTTGGCCCGGCTGTGGACGCTGATCAATGGCGGGAGAACCTCACCATTCTGCTGATGGAGTTCATCGCCGATCGGCACCGCGCTGGTGTGCCTTACAGTCGAGGGGACATGTTCGCGATGGTGCTCGCGGACAGATTGGCTAGGCAGATGGCCGTGCCTGCCGAACCGTTTGAGACCACCTCGGGCAGTCAGTCCGGTGGGAAGAGACGCGAGAGACGAGAGCGGGTCATCCCTGCCCCACTGCCCCTGGTACCTCGCTACCCGCTCCTGCAGGACACACTGGTCGATCTCTTTCCCAGCTTCGACGCGAAGACGTATCATACTGCTGCCTTGATGGAGCTTCTTCCCTCCTACGTCCATTTCCTGGCGCGCCTCGGGTTGATCCACCCGCTACAGATGGACTTGACGTTGGATGAACTGGTGCCCCTCGGCCGGCGCGCGTTGCAGATTCTCGTTGACTACGGCGCGGACCCCCATGCGGTGGAAGCCGTGGAGGCCGCCTGGTCCGGCAGAGCGTTCACCGCCATCAAGGAGGATCCGGCGTTGGCAAAGGCCCGGGAGAGGTCGCCAGAGCCGATCCCTCGAGCGACAAGGCCCAGCGTAGGCCCCGAAGAGGCTCTTGTTTACACCTTCGACGTGACCTACCTGCGAGACCCGGAGGTGCGCCGGACCATTGAGGTCACTGGGGATGATGCGTTGGATTCGTTGCATGAAGCGATTCTGCGCTCGGTCGGCTTTGACAGCGACCATCTTTACTCGTTCTTTATGAGCAATCAGGCCTGGGATGAGGCTACCGAGTACAGCTCACCGCTGGCGGACGGGCCGAGTGCCATGGGTGTGCAGATCGCTGACTTGGGACTGCGTATCAAGCAGCGTTTCCTCTATGTGTTCGACTACGGTGACGACCATCGCTTTGAGGTCCAGTTGGTCGACGTCACGGCCGAGCCGGCGGAGGGCCAGAGCTATCCTCGCGTCGTGGAGCGCCACGGCGAGGATCCCCCTCAGTACAGCCGGTAGTGACGGAGGAGGCTCAGGAGATCCAAGTTGCTCAGCCTGGCTCGCCGTGAACCTTGCTCTAGGTCCGCTTTCAGGTTAGTATTCTTTCCACCATGAGCTACAGACCAGAGAACCCCGTCATCGTCCAGGGGGACAAGAGCGTCCTGCTGGAGGTCGACAACGAGCATTACCGCGCGGCCCGGGACGTGTTGGCGCGCTTCGCGGAGCTGGAGAAGAGCCCGGAGTACGTCCACACCTACCGCATCACGCCCCTTTCCCTGTGGAACGCCGCCTCGGCCGGGCTGAGCGCCGAGCGTATCCTGGACGGGCTGCAGCGCTACAGCAAGTACCCCCTGCCGGACAACGTCCGGGTCGACATCGAGGATTACGTCTCCCGCTACGGGCGCGTTAAGCTGGTTCGCCGCGAGGGCGACCTGCTCTTGGTCACCGATGACGTCGCGCTGACCCTGGAGCTGCTCAATCAGAAGAAGCTCAACGTCTACGTCGACGAGCAGGTGGACGACAACACCCTGCGCGTCGACGCCGCCCGTCGAGGGTACATCAAGCAGGTCCTGGTCCACATCGGTTACCCCGCCGAGGACCTCGCCGGGTACGTGACGGGGGAGACGCTCTCCTTCCAGCTGCGAGATCGGGCCTCCTCCGGCCGGCCCTTCGCCCTCCGCAAGTACCAGCGCGATGCTGCCGAGATCTTTTACGCCGGCGGTGCGGCCCACGGCGGGTCCGGCGTCATCGTGCTCCCCTGCGGCGCGGGCAAGACCATGGTTGGCATGGGCGTGATGGAGACGATGCAGTGCAGCACCCTGATCCTCAGCCCCAACACGGTCGCCGTGCGCCAGTGGATCGACGAGCTCCTCGATAAGACGACGCTGACCGAGGGGCAGATCGGCGAGTACACGGGCGAGCGGAAGGAGATTCGCCCGGTGACCATCTCCACTTACCAGACGATGACCTATCGCAAGCGCGGCACGAAGGGCCGTGGCCTCCCGATGCTGGAGGAGTTTCCGCATTTCCAACTGTTTGACGAGCGGGATTGGGGTCTGATCATCTACGACGAGGTCCATCTCCTGCCGGCTCCCGTCTTCCGCATCACGGCCGAGCTGCAGGCTCGGCGGCGACTGGGCCTGACGGCCACGCTGGTGCGGGAGGATGGGCGGGAGGAGGACGTCTTCTCCCTCATCGGCCCCAAGAAGTATGACGTGCCGTGGAAGGACCTGGAACGGCGGGGCTGGATCGCGACGGCGAAGGTGACCGAGATTCGGATCCCTATGCCCCGGGAGCGGCGGATGGCGTACGCCGTGGCGGACAAGCGGGAGCGGTACCGCATCGCCGCCGAGAACCCACGCAAGTTCGAGGTGCTGGATGAGCTGCTGCGCAAACATCCGGATGACAAGACCATCATCATCGGGCTCTATCTGGATCAGCTGGACCAGGCGTATGAACGGTACGGCTTTCCGCTGATCACCGGGGAGACGACGGTGCGCGAGCGACGCCAGCTGTTTGGAAAATTCAAGTCCGGTGAGGAGCCACGGTTGATCATCTCCAAGGTCGGCAACTTCGCCATCGACCTGCCCAACGCCAGCGTGATGATCCAGATCAGCGGCACGTTCGGCAGCCGGCAGGAGGAGGCACAGCGCATGGGCCGCATCCTCCGACCCAAGCGGAACGGCGATATGGCACATTTCTACACGCTGGTCAGCCGGGACAGCCGCGATCAGGCCTTCAGCGCCAACCGTCAGCTCTTCCTCACCGAGCAGGGCTACAGCTACACCATTCTCTACGACCACGAGGTGGCGGACTACGAGCCCGATAGCGGCGGCAATGACTAGACCGGCGAACCAGGGGCATAGGCTGCGCCCTTCGCCCCCCGCTTCTTATGTCCAGACGGACCTCATCCACCGGTGCTCACGCTAGAGACCATCACGGCGAACGACCTGCGCGGTCCCCTCAGTGACCGGAGCCTGCGGCGTGCCAGAGGCTACCTCAACCGCGTGATCAACCCGATCCGACGGGGGGAGACGCTGGCCGCTCAGGTTCGCGGCACGCACATCTACGACGTCGAGGTGACCGTCGCGGAGGACCGCATCGTCGCCCATTGCAGCTGCCCCTACGACTGGGGAGGCTACTGTAAGCACATCGGCGCGCTGATCCTGGCCTGGATCTACGAGCCCGAGGACTTCGACGTGGAGGCCGCGGATCTCGTCCCCGATGGTGGCGCCTTGCCGGTCGCCCCCGTCAGCCCGCCCCCCACGCATCGGCCCGAGGAGCTCCCCTCCTGGCTGACGATCACGCCCATCGACCGTCAGGAGGATTATAGGCGCGACCTGGCGAGGATCTTGGACGCAATCTCCATCCAGGATCTGCGCGAGGTGGCTGAGCGGCGAGGGTGGAAGGCCCGCGGCATTCGCAAGGACAGGGTGGTGCGGCAGGTGGTCGAGCATCTCGCTGATCGGGAAGAGACCCTGCGCGTCATCCGCGGGCTCGATCGCGAGCATCGCCAGGTCCTGTGCGTCCTGACGCTGTGCGGTGAGATCATGGTGAGTTGGCCAGATTCAGTGAGGGGCTTTGCCTCCATCTGGGGGCCTTTGCAGGCCTACCAGAAGGCCGAGACCTATACCCGCCATCTCTGCGAGATGGGCCTGGCAATTCCGGGCGAGGCCAGCCCCGATCATCATTACGACGTCGTCCCACGATCGCTGGCCCGTGCGTTTCCGCCCCTCTTGAGCCGTACGCTGGGACTCTGGCCGCCTCCTGGCGGAGATCTGGACGCCTCGCCGTCCGACGAGGACGCAGGAACGGTCCGGGAACAGCGTCTGGCCGATCCCCACGCCTTCATTCGGAGGGTCAATCAGGTCATCATTCTCCTGGAGCGTGAGTCTTCACCGCTGCGGCCGCCGATGCCCCGTCCCGCCATGGAGAAGCGTCTGCGGGGCCTGGCCAGGTGGGACTACGATCCTCAGGAGCTGGCCGAGGCCGCACGGGCGAATCAGCTCTATCCCAACACAGCCCTGTCCCTGACCGTTCCTCCGCCTCCCTACACCCTGCCGGACGAGACCATCGAGCGGTTGGCTCCCCTGGCGGGTGGGGAGGCGTGCCTGGAGTTCATCGTCTCTCTCCTGATGGCAGCCGGCGTCTTCCAGCCCGGCAGCCCCTTGACCCCCTGGCCCCGGGTGAAGCAGGCCTTCTTCCAGCGTGACCCTCTGACGCGGCGCGCCATCCTGACCCGGACCTACTTCCGGATCTTGAGCTGGAGTGCCCTTTGGGAGATGCTCCGCCAGCCGACGTCCCGCCTCGTCCTGCGCCGCCATCCGCGCTTTCCATACTTCAGTCCGGATCATCTGGAGGCCTATCTGACCACGTTCCGTTGGGTGGTCCTGGGCGGTCTGGCGCTCCTTCCCGATGATGAGTGGGTGACGCTGGATGACCTCGATCTGGTGATGCGTGCCCTCTTGCCCCGGCTCGATCAGCCCGCGCGGCATGGCGTGCAGCTGTCACGTCACGACTACTATTGGTTCCTGAGCGAATCTGGCACGGATGATCCTCTCGATCCCGAGGATCTGGATCACTGGCAGCTGGCCCAGGGGGCCTTCATGCGCACCATCATCAGCGGACCCCTCCACTGGCTGGGGCTGGCCGATCTGCGCCTCGACGGTGGAGAGCTACGGCTGGTCCGCTTCCACGGGCTGAGCGATCTCTTCTTCGACCGCGTGGAGGCCCCGCCGGCCCCATCCCACGCGTCGGCCGGCCCACCGACTGCGTCGCCGATGTCCTCGGTCGCCCTGGAAGGCTCGACCATCATCGTGCAGCCATCGGCCGTCAGCGACCATGCGCACGGGCTGCTCGATCAGATCGCTCGTCTAGTCACCGTGGAGCCCGATCGGTTTGTGTACCAGCTGGATGCCGCGACCGTCTACGAGACGTTTGAGGCCGGTGGCACGCTGCCCACGATGCTCGATGCCTGGGAGAGCCTGCTGCCTGTTTCTATGCCGGAAGCGATTCGGGGGCAGTTGACGGCGTGGTGGGAGGCCTACGGGCGGCTGCGGGTCTATCGAGACGTCACTGTGATCGAGTTCGGCGATGAGTATGCCCTAGCCGAGATGAAGGCTGTCACCTCGCTGGAGGAGCACCTGGTCGCCGAGCTCTCTCCGCGCCTGGTGGTCATCCCTCGAGATGTCGTCGACCACCTCGTGCGCGAGCTGAAGGAGGCTGGTCATACGCCCAAGACGACGGACAGCGTCGACGCGCCAGAAAGGACGTGGTAACGTGGCGCCAGGGATCGATGCGCTGCTGAACAGTTATCACTACCGGGCTCTCCAGAGCATGGCCGAGGAGGCGGGCTTACCTTTCGATCTCCGCAAGGACGACCTGATCAGCGAGATGAAGCGACGATTTTTCACTGCGGAGCGGGTGCGTTCGGCGCTGGAGGGGCTGGATGAACGCGAACAAGCGGTGCTCAACGGGTTGCTGCTCCACGATGGCGAGGTATCCACCTCGATGCTGCGCCGTGAGCTGGTCCGGGCCGGCCTGGTGCGCGGGGCCGCGTCGGAGAGCCTGCACCGCACCTACGGCTCCCGACCGCCCTACGCCAGGCAGGACTATGTGGGCAAGGTATCCCGCGCCGATTCGGATATCTTCGTCGACGTCGTCGCGCGCCTCACGCTTCGCGGGCTCGTTTTCAGCTGCGACACCGCCCAGAGCACCGGCGGGACCCCCTACAAGGTCCGGCTCCACCCTGCCAGCACGCTCTACATCCCCGACGCCATACGGCCCTGGATGCCGGAGCCGGAGGCTCTCGCGCCGCCTTTGGACGATTGGGAGCCGGATCGGGTGGACGTTGGCACGCCCGATCTGCTGCTGCGCGACCTCTATCTCTACTGGGACCTCGTCCGCCGTGGGGAGGTCTCCCTGATACAGAGCGGTTTCGTGGGCAAGCGCTCGCTGCGAGCCATCAACGAGGTGCTCCTGATGCCCGACCCGCGGCTGGAGGAGGTGCGGCGCGAGGACGACACGCAGAGGCTCTACGTGTTGCGTCAGCTGCTGGGAGGTCTGGGGTTGGTCTACAGCGAGGGGAAGCGCCTGCGGCCCGGCGGCGACGATCCTCTGGAGATCCCCGCCTTTTGGAGCTGGGATCAGGTGGCGCAGTTGGAGGCGGTTCTCAAGGTCTGGCCCATCGTCGAGGGGGGCGCTGGCGTGATGGTGGAGGACGACGCCTACCAAGGCCGCTATGCTCAGGCGCGACGCGTGATCCTGGAGGTGCTGGCCGCCTTCCAATCGGAGGTCTGGCACGAGCCGGGGGACGTTCTGATGGAGGCTCGCGGCCAGGACGTCAATTTCCTCTTCGGCGACCGGCAGGAGCTGGAGCAGATGAGGCATCAGCCCTACCATCGTTACTACGTGCGCTCGATAAAGGACCGCTTGCGGGCCTACGATCAGCTGGAGGTCGATTTCGTGCGTGCCTGTATGGAGGGCTTCCTCAATGAGGTCGGGATCCTGGATCTGGGCTATGAGAGAGGCTTGTTTCGCGGTTTCCGCATCACCCCAACCGGGGCCTCTATGCTCAACGGGAGATCGACGGAACAGGCCGGGCAGCCGGACGGGCGGCCCAACCGGCATCAGGGTAAGCTGATCGTCCAGCCAACTTTCGCGGTGATAGCCATGGGACCCATCGGGTTGGACGTCCTGGCCCGGCTGGATCTGTTTGCGGAGCGTGAGCGAGCCGATCGAGCCGTCTTCGAGTATCGACTGTCCCGGGAGGCGCTCTATGAGGCTCAGCAGCAGGGCCTGAGCGCGTCTCAGGCGATAGGCTATCTGGAGGACGTCAGCGAGACCGGTCTGCCGCAGAACGTGCGCCGTTCGCTGGAGGACTGGCGGGCTCACCACGAGCGTATCGTCTTCCGCATCGGGGTCAGCCTGCTGCAGGCCGCCGACACTGAAGCCCTGGAGGGCGTGGTGAGCGATCCGGAGGGGGGCCAGCACGTGGCGCGGGAGGTAGCGCCGGCGGTGGCGCTGATCAAGGATGGGCAGCGGGAGGCCCTGATCGACACGCTGGTGCGCCAGGGCCGTTTCCCGGCCCGCTCCGACGCCCGACCCAGTGCCGCCGATAATAGCGTCGTCATTCACCCCGATGGCACCGTCGAGCCCGTGCACCGCGTGCTCAGCTTCCACCTCCGTGCAAGGCTCGCCCGGGTGGCGGAGAGGGAACCGGACGGCACCTGGCGCCTGACCCCATCGGCGATCCGGCGGGCCGGTGGGAGCAGCAGCCGGGTCCTGGATCTGTTGGACGAGCTCCAGCGGCTCCAGCGAGGGGGGCTGCCCCAGGAGGTGCGGCAGCGGGTCAAGGCCCTGGGGGGGTACTACGGCACTGCCAGCGCGGAGACTGTCACGCTGGTGGCGTTCCGCGACCGAGAGACCCTCGACGAGCTACGGGAGGATCCCGAGCTGAATGGGCTCTTGACCCCCTTCCCGGCCGGGGACCGCGCCCTGGCCGTCGTCCCCACCGAGAGCCTGCCCCGCCTGCGAGAGGTGTTGGCCACCTTCGGCGTACCGGTCGAGGAGGGGTTGAGGGATCGCCAATGACGGACGGCGGGGGTGGACGCTGATGCGTCGGTATTCGAGGACAACGTGGCGGGTGATCCGCTCCGGTGTGGCGGACGGCGCGATGAACATGGCCGTCGACGAGGCGTTGCTGCGGGCGGTGGCGCGCGGCGAGGCCCGGCCAGCGCTCCGGCTCTACGCCTGGCAGCCGCCCTGTCTCTCGCTGGGGCGGGGTCAGCCGGTGGACGACGTCGACCGACGCGCCGTGCAGGCCGCCGGGTACGACCTGGTGCGCCGACCGACCGGCGGTCGTGCCATCCTCCACATCGACGAGCTGACCTACAGTGTCGTCGCCCCGCAGGACGACCCCCGGGTGCGGGGCTCCATCGTGGAGAGCTACCGCCGGCTGAGCAGCGGTCTGGTGCGTGCCATGGAGCTCTTGGGGGTGGACCAGATCATGGCCGACCGGCGGATGGAGGATCACGGGGCGGGCGAGTCCCACGCCGAGGGGCCCGTCTGTTTCGAGGTGCCCTCCGACTACGAGATCACGGCGGGGGGCAAGAAACTGGTGGGCAGCGCCCAGATGCGAGCCCAGGGCGTGGTGCTCCAGCACGGAACCGTCCCCCTCCACGGCGACATCGCCCGCATCTGCCCCCTCCTGGCGCAGCATCCCGACCCCGTCCGCGTCCGCGCTCGGGCGACGACGGTGGAGCGAGCTCTGGGCCGGCCCGTGCGTTGGGAGGCGGTGGCCCAGGCCCTGGTCGAGGCTTTCGAGGAGAGGCTCGACCTGCGGCTGGTGACCGACGGGCTGACGGAGAAGGAGCGCGCCGCGGCCCGCGAGCTGCGCATCGAGAAGTACGCTACCTCTGCCTGGACCGAGACCATTTGACGGCCAGGGCCGCCGTGTTATACTGACGCTGGAAGGTTGACAAGTTAGAAGGTTAGAACGTTGACGCACTGGATCTCTCCGGTGCCTTCTGTCCTTACACGTTGCGTAATACGCATCACGTTTGACGCCTATGATTATTGGAGCCTGCAGCATCGAGCTGCGCATCCCGGGTAACCGCTCCCTGAAGGGGAAGCGAAGCGTGCTCAAGCCGCTCCTCACACGGCTGCGGCGCGAGTTCAACGTCTCCACGGCCGAGGTTGGCTACAACGACATGTGGCAGACGGCCGAGGTGGCCTTGGTCACCGTGGCCAACAACGATCCTGGCTACGTGCAGCGCTTCCTGGAGAAGGTCGTCGAGTGGGTCCAGACCCACCGGCCCGACGTCCAGGTCGTGGATTGGCATATCGAGACGTTCTGACGTTTCAGCGTTAGAACGTCGAGACGTTGGACCGTTGAAACGCTTGCACGAGGTTATCCCTGCCCGTCCGCCCTTCTCCCTCTCGGCCGTCGCCGAGTCCCACGGCTGGGTCCAGCTCCCCCCCTGGACGTGGGATCCCGACGCGGGGCTGCTGACCCGTGTGGAGCGTCTGAGCAGCGGGCGCGTGGTGGTGCTGCGGGTTGAGGCTGCGCCTAAGTGCAGCGGCGTGCGGGTCGAGGTCGCCGACGGCCTTAGCGAGATCGAGAGCTGCGAGGTCGTCGACAAGGTGCGCTGGATGCTCCAGCTCGACCACGATCTCTCCGCCTTCTACGCCCTGGCCCAGGACGAGCCTCGTCTGGCCCACGTGCCGGGGGCGGCCAAAGGCCGCATCCTCCGCTCACCCACGCTCTTCGAGGATGCCGTCAAGACCATCCTCACCACCAACGTCCAGTGGTCGGGCACGATCCGCATGGCGCGGGCCCTGGTCGATCAGTTCGGTGCTCCGCTGCCCGCCGACCCCGCGCGCCGCGCCTTCCCCACGCCGGAGCGCTTGGCGGCGGCGGACGAGGCCTCGCTGCGGGCGGCCGGGCTGGGCTACCGCGCGCCCTACGTGCTGGACCTGGCCCGCTCCGTGGCCGCGGGGGACCGCGACCTGGAGGCCTTGCGGGCGGAGGAGGTCCCCACTGCTGAGCTGCGCCGAGAGCTACTGAGCATCAAGGGGGTGGGGGACTACGCAGCTGCCAGCCTGCTGATGCTGCTGGGGCGTTACGACGTCGTGCCCGTCGATTCCTGGGCCCGGACCATGGTCTCTCGCGAGTGGCACGACGGGGAGCCGGTGGGCCGCGCCGAGGTCGAGGCCGCCTTCCAGAGCTGGGGGACGTGGAAGGGCCTGGCCTACTGGTTCTGGGACTGGCGACACCAAACGCTTCATGAAACGATTGAGAAACGATAACGATGGTACACTCACCCTCAGATAGGACTTTGAGCAGTGGACGCTACGGTCCACATCTTGCCGTAAGGGGGTGGGTGATGAACGCCGAAGGAAGAAGTGATGGGGATCGTGGTCTCGAGCAGGTCAAGGTGACTGATAGCGTGGTGAAGGGCAGATCTGGTCTCCTGGTTGGCCTCTTGGTGAGCGTCCTGGTCGTTTCTACACTATTTGTCGGTGGCGCTTCTGCCGCCGATCGTGTTATTGACGTCTCGTGTGAGGTCTGTGGTGAAGCTGCGGATCCTGTCCAGTACAGTTTCATGGCGCGTCTTATGGGCCGCGCCGCGATCCTCGCTCGGGGAGCTGAGATTGCGCGGCTGAGGGGTCTAGCAGGGCCGGGAGCCGGGAGCCTGTCCCGGGTCGATGAGGTGGTGCACCTCCGTGGGCTAGAGGCCGCCCGCAGCGGCGCGGCAGCGAGCCTGGCTCGGGAGGCGGAGATTGCCCGCCTGAGGGGACTGTCGGGGCCTGGTGCCGGGAGCTCAGTCCAGTTCGATGAGGTGGTACACCTCCGCGGACTGGTGGAGGCTGCCCGCAGCAGCGCTGCTGCGGAGGACTGCTGCTAGGGACTCTGATGCATCGTTGAGATCTTCCTCCGCACGGTTGCGGATCTAGGTGGCGAACCAGCCCAGGCACTGCCCGGGCTGGTTATCTTGATCATCTGCGCGTCAGACGGAACGGTCCGGTGCTAGCGGCTTGGCCTTAGGGTCCGGTTTCCAGCGCCCGCTCCGCCCACTCCGGTGGGTAGATGATCTCCCCCTCGCCGTCCACATACTGCCGCACCGGGAACATGTAGTACCCCTTGCCCACCACCGGATCCGGCAGGGTCTCCGGCGTGTACTGGTACCTCTCCATCACGATGCCGTCGCTGTAGGCCCACTGGCCCGTCTGCAGGTTCTCCTTGGCCCACGTGTAGACCGTCTCGCTCGACAGCTCGCCGTGCGCCTCCAGGGCCTGCTGGGCGATCTGGATGAACATATTGGTGCCGTCGTAGGCCAGACCAGCCGCCGAGGGGCTGGGGGGAACGCCCCAGCGTTCCTCGAACGCCTCGGCGAAGGCCCGTCCCTCGTCGGTGGCCCATCCCGGGATCTGGTCGATGACGCCGTTGGAGGAGTCGCCCGTCATCCTGTACCACTCGCCCGCCCAACCCAGGCCGTCGGCGATGATCAGGCTCTCCAACCCCACCTCGTCCGCCTGGTTGATGAAGGCCGTGAACTGCGGCATAGAGGTGGACGTGGCGGCGACCAGGGCCACGTCCTGGGCCTTGAACTTGTTCAGCGTGGCGTAGAAGTCGACCTCCTCCAGGCGGCAGTACTCCTCCGCCACCGTGGTCCACCCCTCGGCCTCCAGCTGCTCCTGGATCGCCTCGCCGAAGCTGCGCCCCCAGTCGGTGTTCTCGGCGCAGATAGCCAGCGTCTTCTGATCGGGTGTCCAGAGCCCCTCGGCAATGGCGTCCTCCACGGCCTGGACGTAGGCCTTGGTCAGCTTGGCCGGCGTCGGCCAGCCCTTGTTCATCCAGTAGCTGTACCGCTCGGGATCGGTTTGGAAGGTCTCGTTGACCGCCTCGGTGGCGCCGTAGGGGAAGATGTGCGGGATCTGGTAGTCGGCGGCCACGTCCATGCAGTCCACGGCCACCGAGCTGTGCCAGTTGAGGATGGCGGCCTGAATGCCGTCCTCGACGATGGCCTTCTCATACGCCTCGACGGCCGCCTCGGGGTTGGACTGGGAGTCGATCCAGACCGGCTCGATCATATACTCTCCGATCCGCCAATCGATGGCCTCGAAGGCCATCGTGGCGGCGCCCTTGAACTCGCTGCCGGTGCTCTCGCTGGGGCCGCTGAACGGTCCCAGAATGCCCAGCTTGAAGCTACCTTCCGCTCTGGCCACTGGCTTCGCCGATCGCTGCGACGGCGGGGCCGACCCGCAGCCGGCCGTGGTCAGGATGAGGGGCAGGATGATGAGGACTAGGGCCGGGGCCTTACCTAAATGCTTCTTGTTCACCATAAACCTCCTCTAGTCTTGGTCTTTGGGTTTCACAGAGCTCGGTCGACATAGTCACTGGTTGACAAGGTCAGCCTGGCTCTGTTATGTCTCCATGATAGGGGAGGGGGGGACCGAATGGTAGGGGCAGAACCGACTAGTTGTAACCATAACAGGCATCGGTGATTTAGGTCTGTTATGGTGCTGTCAACCCGAAACTGTACTGGTATGTCAGGGAGCAGCGATGGCCTGTGGGGTGCGATTCAGTTTATGATGCTTCAGCCACAGCGCGGGACTGCGAGGGCCCGTGGCTGTGTAAACCCTCGCGAGCGACATTCGCACGCTTGTGAGGGATCCCCAAATCCTGGGCGAAGGCGTCGGCGACGAGCGGGGATCGTGGTTTCGTTTATGTGAACGAAACCACGATCCCCTTCGAGTGGGTAATGCCTTGAGGGCGTGTGCTGCTTCGAGCGGATGGACCGCCAGGGGCTTCCGCCCAGGATGGAAGAGCGCTATGCCAAGAGATCCGCCATGCCCAGCTGCTGTAGGCAGGCGTCGGTCGGCTCGCCAGTCTCGCGATCCCACCCCATCATATCGTAGTAGCGGTGGATGCACCAGTCGAGCTCCTCGTCGCTGATCCCGATGCCGGCTATGGGCCCCTCGTCAAAGGGCTCCTTGACGCGTTCCGGCAGCCGGTCGTCGTCGGCTGTGAAGCCCTCGCGCATGTTGAACAGACGCGCTAAGGTCTGGAAACGCGCCCCGACGTCTAACACGTCTTCCGGGTTGTACGTCTCGCCGGTCACTCCCGATAGGGCCTCCGCCAAGTGCTGATATTCGTAGCAGTAGAAGTGGCAGTTGAGGGCACAGTCCTGGAAGTGCATGAAGTTGACCTCCCGGTAGAAGATCTGCATCTTCTTTTCGCTCAGCTCGTCCGGGGGCATCGGTTCCAACGGCTCGTCCATCACATTGTTGACGCGGCTGAGCATCCATCCCTTGCTGGCGAAGTCTGTGTCGTGTATGTTGACCATGTGGTCGGCGCCAATCGGACAGACAGCGTATCCCACCCCGAGGCCCGCCTTCAGCCGGGGCTCGTGCATGGGCAGCTCCTGCCTTTTGACCGTCACGGCGAAAGGCTTCGTCTCCGGGCCAAAGCGTTCGCTCATCCGCGCCACGCCCTCGGCTATCACATCGCCAAATCCCTCACGCTTGGCGATCATCTCCACAGTGCGGGGCAATACCTCGGCCTTGCCCCAGCCGTACTCGATGCCGCCAGTGTCTTCGGCTGTCAGGATGCCCCTCTCGAAGCACTCCATCACGAAGGCGATGGATACACCGGCAGAGATGACGTCCAGGCCGTAGGCGTTCGATAGCTCGTTCGCCTTCAGCACGGCCAGATTGTCCTCCACGCCACAGCAGGATCCGAAGGCACCCATAGCCTCGTACTCGGCGCCTCCGTAAGCCGGGTCGAGCCGGCGGTAGGGGTCGTCGGACTCGTTCTCGAAGACCTGTTTGCAGCGCACCGGGCAGGCCTGGCAGGTGTCGCGCTCCTTCAAGTACATCTCGTAGTTGCGCTCGCCGCTGAGCAGGTGCCGATTCTCGAACATGGCCTTGCTGAAGTTGCGCGTCGGCAGCCCCCCCAGCGCTCCCCAGCCCATTAAGCTGTCCTGCGTGCCACGTCCGATACCGGCCGTGGCCCAAGCCATGCGGTCCTTGTAGTGCGCACCCAGCCACTTGGCCACCTTTCTGACGGCGTCCTGGTCGGCGATGGGCAAGCGCATGGTGCCTCGCACAGCGATAGCCTTGAGGTTCTTGGATCCCATCAAGGCGCCCATACCGTTGCGCCCGGCGGCTCGATTGAGATCGTGAATCACATTGGCGTACAGGACCTGGTTCTCCCCCGCGGGGCCGATCTGCGCCACCCGGATGCGTTCGTCGCCCAGCTCCTCACGGATGGCGGCCTGTACCGGGGCCGTCGTCTTCCCCCACAGGTGCTCGGCAGAGCGGATCTCTGCCTCGCCGTCCTTGATCCACAGGTAGACGGGCGATTCGGCACGGCCGTGGACCACGATGCTGTCGAACCCAGCGCGTTTGAATTCGTGTCCCCAGAAGCCGCCCGCGTTCGCATATCCCACAGCCCCGGTGAGCGGGGACTTCCCACCGATCCCGTGCCGTCCGGAGCCGGGAAGGTTGGTGCCCTGCATAATCCCCGGTGCGACGATGAACAGGTTTTCCGGGCCGAGTGGATCTACTCCCGCGGGCAGATCCCGATAGAGATAGTAGGCGACCACCGCGCTTCCACCGACTAACAGTCGGTAGAAGTCGTCACTGGGCTCCTCCACGTGGATATCGCCGGACGTCAGGTCGACATGCAATATCTTGCCGTACGTACCACCGATCATGGCCTCCTCCATTTGGATAGTGCCCACCACGGGTCGTGGGGGCCAGTCAAACGCTCATTGCTGCTGTGTGCTGGCTATTATATATCAAAACATATTTGAAGTCAAGAAAACCATACTGAAATATCTTACTTGACAAGATATATGAGATCATATATAATCATACTGAGAATCTGATTGCCCAGCCCAGGAGGTTTGAGACGTGGACAACAGCATCTACGCAAATGGTTCTGAACCCGCAGCAGCCACCGAGGTCGAGCGCGCTATACGCTTCCTGCGCGAGGCTATCCTGCGGGGTGACTACGAACCGGGCCAGCGGTTGCCGCAGAAGGACCTCACCGAGCAGCTCGACATGAGCCCCACACCCATCCGGGAGGCTCTTCGCATTCTCGAGGCGCAGGGTCTGCTGGAACGGGTGCCCTACAAAGGTGCGTACGTGGCGGAGGTCTCCCCCGACGAGAGCGAGGAGATCAGTGTCATTCGTTCTGCCCTGGAGGGCCTGGCCACGGAGATGGCCGTGTCGAACCTCACTGAGGACGAAGTCGATGACCTGGAAAAACTCACCAGAGAGATGCAAGAGGCATGGAACCAGATGAACATCGGGCGGCTGCGCCGCGCCAACTACCGCTTCCACGCTCTGATCTACCAGCAGGCTGGATCGCAGCGCCTGTCTGACATGATCATCAGTCTGTGGCCGCGGTTCGCTACCGACACGCTGTGGATGATACCGGGGCGGGCTGAGCGGTCCATCCAGCAGCACCACGCTCTCATTGACAAGATCCGGGAGGGAGACGCCAAGGCCGCGGCCCAGCTGATGTCGGATCATATTCGGACCGCCGGCGCGTCGATCACCGAGTTCTTGAAGAGACAACAAGTTGCGTAGTCCATCACGACGAAGATAGGAGAGAGCCCATCGTGACCCCCGAACAGTACATCAGTGAGCAGATAGCTGACGTAAGTGTTGATCTCGAATACGATGACCTCCCAAAGGAGTCCCGGGTCAAGGCGGCAAACTTGATTCTCGATGTTCTCGGCTCCATCGTTGGATCGAAGCGCATCGAGTCGAGCCGCATTGCGGCCGAGCTCGCCTTGGAGCTGGGTGGGCCGCCGGAGAGCACCGTCATCGGTTACGGCCGCCGAGTGGCGGCGCCCAATGCCGCCTTCGCCAACGCTATCCAAGGATACGCCTTTGACTTCGCCGACGATCACAATCAGTCGAACTCGCATCTCAGCGTGGCGACGGTGCCGGTTAGCCTGGCCCTGGGCGAGAAGCTTGGCGCCAGCGGGAAAGAGGTCTTAGAGGCAGTCGCCCTCGGGGATGAAATCGTCTGTCGGTTGGGATCGGCCTTCCTTGGCAAGACGTACTACCAGGGCTTCCATCCTACCAGTACGTGCGGCACCTTTGGCGCGACGGTTGCGGCGGCCAAGCTGCTCAAGCTCGGTCGGCAGCAGACGGTTCACAGCCTGGGTATTGCCGGCAGCCAGGTTGGCGGGCTGATGGCATGGAACACGTCTGGTTCGTACACCAAGCGGCTACAGGCGGGTCACCCGGCCATGGTGGGTGTGATCTCGGCCATGATGGCCCAGAATGGCTTCAACGGTCCCCCGGCCATCATTGAGGGTGAGGATGGCTTCCTGCAGGCTTACTCGTACCAGCGGCAATACGACACCAGCTGGATCACGGAGGGCTTGGGAGAGACGTGGGCTTTCGTCAAGACCAGCATCAAGGTCTACCCGTGCTGTCGCTACTCGGCTGGGCATCTGGACGCCTGCCTTGACATCGCCAATCGGTATCAGCCGGATCCCGAGAGGATCGACCGCATTCTCATCCGCTCCTCCGACTACACCATCAAGTTGCTGGCCAAGCCGCGCAAGATGGACCCCCAGAACGTGGTGGACGCCCAGTTCAGCATGCCTTGGCAGGCCGCCATCGCGCTGATCGACGGCAGAATCGACGTCGATACGTTCACAGAGGAGAATGTCGACCGGTCCGATGTGCGCAAGCTCATGGAGAAGGTGGAATGGGTTGTGGACGAGGAGTTCGAGCGGCGATATCCTGAGCACTACTCGTGCGCGGTGACGGTGACGATGGAAGGTGGTACGGAATACACCTCCGAAGTGGAGAACCCCAAAGGGGACTGGCGGAACCCAGTCACCCAGGATGAGCTGGAGGCGAAGTTCAGGAATTTGGCCGCCCGCGAGATTGATGATGAGGAGCGGATCGAGCGCATCGTCGACTTCGTCACAGGTATCCACGAGGCGGACAACGTGAGCAAGCTTTTCAACTTGCTCGACCAAGGCACGGGACGGCAGGGAAACGGGTGCTAGCAGATGTCTCGGGGGGCGCAGATCCCCTACAGAAGCCGGGGTGAGGGTGGCATGCTATGGATATGACGATGACGGAGAAGATTCTGGCCCGGGCGGCAGGAGAGGGTGAGGTTAGGCCGGGGCAGATTGTGCAGGTGCCGGTCGACCTTGTCTTTGGGCAGGATACGACGATGCCCTTGGCCTTGATCGAGTTTGGACGCATCGGTGCTGAGCGGGTGTTCGATTCGGAGAGAGTGGCTATTGTCTGTGATCATTTCGTGCCGAACGCCACGGCGATGGCTGCTGAGCGGACGAAGTCGTTGCGGGAGTTCGCCCGCCAGCAGGGACTGAAGCACTACTTCGAGGCGGGGCGGGGTGGGAACTTCGGCGTGGAGCACGCTCTGCTACCCGAGGAAGGGCTGATAGCACCGGGGATGATCGTTGTCGGTGCTGACTCACACACGACGTCCTACGGAGCCTTGGGGGCGTTCGCCTCGGGATTCGGCAGCACCGACGTCGCGGCAGCTATGGCGGTGGGCGAGACCTGGCTCCGGGTGCCTGAGACGATGCGCTTCGTCTATCAGGGCGACCTGGGACCCTGGGTGGAGGCGAAAGACCTCATCCTTTACACCATCGGGCAGATAGGGGTGGCGGGCGCGCTCTACCGGGCCATGGAGCTAACGGGTCCCGTCATCGAGTCGTTGACGGTCGATGAACGTCTGACGATGTGCAACATGGGGGTGGAAGCCGGGGCAAAGAATACCATCGTCCCCGTGGATGCGGAGACGGAGCGGTACCTTAAGGCTGTGGGCGTGTCGGAGGTGCCTTTCTACGAGGCGGATCCCGACGCTGAGTACTACTCGGTCACTGAGATCGACGTGAGCGGGATCGAACCGCAGGTGGCGTGTCCTTTCTCTCCCGACAACGTGAAGCCCCTGAGCGATGTCGTTGAAACCCAGCTGGACGCGGCCTTCATAGGCTCCTGCACGAACGGGCGGATCGATGATCTGCGCCGGGCGGCTCGCATTCTCGAGGGTAGACGGGTCTCTGGTGATCTTCGCTTGATCATCATTCCCGCCACTCAAGACATCTATCTTCGAGCTCTGCGAGAGGGCCTGCTGGAGATCTTCGCCGAGGCGGGTGCTGCGGTCAGTACGCCCACCTGTGGGCCGTGTTTTGGCGGTCATATGGGTTTGTTGGCTGCCGGTGAGCGCGTCATAGCTACCACGAATCGCAACTTCGTGGGGCGGATGGGACACCCAGAGAGCGAGGTCTTCCTCTCGTCCCCCGTAGTGGCGGCGGCCTCCGCTGTGATGGGCCGGATCGCTCATCCTGATGACGTAGTGAGGTGATCATATGATAGTGGCGGGTCGTGTTTGGAAGCTAGGTGACAACGTTGATACAGATCAACTGCTGCCGGGCCGGTACTTGAGCTTGACGGATCCTCAAGATTTGGCCTCCCATTGCCTGGAGGATACGGTCCCTCGATTTCGCGAACTTGTTCAACCGGGTGACATCGTTGTCGCCGGAGAGAACTTCGGTTGTGGAAGCTCGCGGGAACACGCGCCCGCGGCCCTTAAGGCCTTGGGCATATCCTGTCTCCTGGCTAGGTCTTACGCCCGGATCTTCTTCCGTAACTGCATCAACCTGGGACTGCCTGCGTTGACATCGCCAGAGGCGGTTTCGTTCATTCAAGATAGGGACGAGATCCGTGTTAACGTCGAGACTGGCGAGATCGACAATCTGACGCGTCAGTGTCAGTGTTCGGCGTCGCCTCTGTCGCCTTTCTTGCTGAAGATCATTGAGGCGGGAGGGTTGACGGATTACGCGCGACATCGACTGGACACCGCCCCAACGGTGTCCCAGGCAGGTAGGGGGACGGGCCGATGATATGGTGTCAGGAACAGATAAGAGTACGCTGTTCTCTCATGCGTGGGGGGACGAGTCGGGGTTTGTTCGTCATGCGCGGCGATCTACCCGCGCAGCCTGACTTACACGACCAGGTCATCCTTCGTATGTATGGCAGCCCCGACGTCCGTCAGATCGATGGGGTAGGGGGAGCTGATCCGCTGACCAGTAAGCTAGCCATCATCGGGCCTCCCAGCCGCGAGGACGCCGATGTCGACTACACCTTCGCGCAGGTCAGCATCGATGAACGCTTCGTTGATTATGCCGGGAACTGCGGCAACATCTCCTCCGCCGTCGGCCCCTTTGCCATTGACGAGGGACTGGTTGAGCCCATAGAGCCGACCACGACGGTGCGCATCCATCAAACCAACACAGATTGCGTCCTGGTCGCTGACGTTCCCGTGGTTCACGGCAAGGCGGCGGTGGAGGGCGACTACCACATCGACGGCGTACCCGGCACCGGGGCGAGAATCGACCTCGACTTCTCCGATACCGCCGGTGCGGTGACAGGGCACATTCTGCCCACCGGCAACCCGCTCGACCGGTTGGATGTAGAAGGCATCGGGGCAGTCGAGGTGTCCGTCGTGGATGCCGGAAACCCGTGTGTCTTTGTGCGGGCGAGTGACCTGGGGCTAACGGGAACGGAGACGCCGGACCAGATCGATGCCGATCGCGCATTGAACGAGCGTATTGAGCGGATACGGGGGACAGTGGCCGCCGATATTGGTTTTGTTGAGACATGGCAGGACGCAGCTCGCCAGAGCCCGTACATTCCTTTTTTCGTCCTGGTCGGCCCTCCCGCCGATTACGTCGACTTCACCACCGGTCGCACGGTCGCAGCGTCGGACGTCGACTTCGTCGCTCGGCTTCTTTTCATGCTGAGGATGCACAAGACGTACGCCGTGACGGGCACGGTGTGCACTGGCGCCGCGGCGAAGATCCCCGGCACGATCGTCCACCGGGCTGCCCGCCCCGCATCGCACAGCCGCAGCCTGACGCGGATTGGGCACCCCGCCGGTGTGATCGATGTTGAGGCAGACGTGCGATCGGATGATGGTGGTGTGGAGTTGGTGCGTGCTTCCGTGGGTAGGACGGCCCGTCGCATCATGGAGGGCTTCGTGTTCGTGCCATGGAGCACGTTGGATAGCGCGTAGTCCTCAGCAGGGATCAAGCTCGCCCTCAACTGCCGGATTGGAGGTGTGTGGAACGTGGCTAGATTGTTGGAGTACCAGGCCAAGGAGATCTTACGTCGCTTTCAGATCCCCACGCCCGGCGGACGGCTCGTTCGCACGGCGGGGGAGGCCGACCAGGCTGTTGCTCAGGTAGGCTACCCGGCCATGGTCAAGGCTCAGGTCCGCTCTGGAAAGCGTGGGAAGAGCGGCGGCGTTCGCACCGTGACCAGTGACGCTGAGCTGGAGAAGGCTGTGTCGGATATCTTGGGGGGCGAGATCCGTGGGCTACCGGTGGACGCGTTGTTGGTCGAACAAACCCTGAGCGTATCGCGAGAGATATACGTAGGCGTCACGGCCGATCCAAGCTCGCGGGCCCCCGTGTTGATCTTCTGCGAGGACGGAGGGGTCGACATTGAGGAGACGGCTCAGGTGAACCCTGAGGCGATTCGGAAGCTGGAGGTCGACGTATTGCGAGGCGTCTATCCCCACGACGCTCTGAACTTAGTCAACGAGGCAGAGACACTGACTTCCCGTCAGAAGCTAGGCGTGGCTCGCGTCGTCTGCCGCCTGTATGATATCTACCGTGCCCACGACTGCAAGCTGGTGGAGATCAACCCTCTGGCTCTCACACCGGAGGGGTTCGTCGCGCTGGATGCCCGCGTAGACATCGACGGGGATGCCCTTGAGCGTCAACAAGAGCACCTGAGCATCGACCTGGCGGAGGAGGCTGGCAGCCGCAGCCCGACGCTTCTTGAGGAGATCGCTGGCACCATCGATGAGCAGGACCATCGTGGCACGGTCCACTTCGTGCAGATCGATCCTGATCTATCGTACGCGCGCGACAATGACCTGGTTCCTTTTGGCTTCGACTGCGTCGGGGCGGGAGCCAGCCTGACGACGATGGATGAGCTGGTCCCCCTGGGTTTCTATCCCGTTAACTTCTGCGATACCTCTGGCAATCCCGTGGGGTCGAAGTTGTACCGGGTCACCAAACTGATCTTCTCACAACCGGGGATTGAGGGATACGTCTTTGTCTCATGCATCTCAAGCCAGCAGTTGGACAACACAGCTAGGGGGATCATCAAAGCATTGAAGGAGTTGTATCCCGAGACGGGGGGACAGCCCAACATTCCAACGGTCTTGTGTTTCCGCGGAGCGTGGGACGAGGATGCCGTTGATCTTCTAAAGGATCACGGCATTATGGCTGGACGCTGGGTGCGTGTGTTGGGCCGGGACGCCACAGAGAGGGATGCCGCTAACGCTTTCCGCGATCTGCATCAGGTCTGGCAAACAGAGAGAAGGAGCGCCGCATGACAGGAGAGAGTCTAGAGTTCCAAGTACGCTCAGGTGGGACTGTCTCCATTGACCTGCACCAATGTGATGCTTGTGAGACCCGTGTTTGCTTGGATGTCTGCCAAGAGCAGGGCGGGCCGCTGGTGCTCGATGAGAAACGAGGCGTCCCGGCGCTGCGCTGGTCTCTGGAGGAGACGGAGCGGGGCGGCTGTGTCGAGTGCCTCGGTTGCGAGCTAGCCTGCGAGCTGCACGGCCGCGGGGCAGTGACGATCACGTTGCCATTGGAGCGTTTCGACGACTACTTGGCCAGTCTGGGCGAGCCGATGGTCTATCAGCAGGAGCGGTGACGATGTCCATCCTCATTGACGAACACACTGAAGTCGTCGTGCAGGGGGCCACCGGCCGTGAGGCCCGGCTGCGGATCAAGTTGATGCAGAGCTACGGCACGCGTGTCGTGGCCGGGGTGACGCCCGGGAAGGGTGGGCAGACGGCCGAGGGCGTGCCCGTCTACAATACCGTGCTTGAGGCCAAGGAGCGCCATCCCGGTATCAATGCGTCGGCCATCTTCGTGCCTGCGCAGGCGGCTGAAGTTGCCGCCTGCGAGGCCTTGGATGCCGGTATCCGAGTGATCACGCTCCATCCCGAACGGGTACCGCAGCAGGATATGCTAGACGTGATTGCCTACGCCAAGCAGTACGGAGCGCACGTCATCGGACCTAACACCATCGGCCTGATCAGCCCTGGGAAGGCTCTGGTGGGCATGATCGGCGGGAATTCGCTCTCCGCCCGGGAGTTCTTCCAGGAAGGGCCGGTCGGCGTCTTGTCGCGGAGTGGGGGGAATACCACAACGCTGGCCTTCTACATCAAAGAGGCCGGCTTGGGCCAGAGCACGGCCATCGGTATGGGCGGGGACGCATTTGTCGGCACCACCCTACGCGAATATCTTGAGCTGTTTGAACAGGATCCCAACACGCAGGTGGTGGCCTACTTCGGGGAGATCGGCACCACCATCGAGGAGGACGCCGCTGAGTTCATTGCCAATGGGGGGTTCTCCAAGCCGGTGGTGGCCTACGTGGCCGGGCGCTACGCGAGGCCGGACGTACGCTTCGGCCATGCCGGGGCGATGATCAGTCGGGGGGTGGGCACGGCCCAGGGGAAACGGCAAGCGCTTCGCGAGGCCGGTGCACACGTGGTGGAGCATTTCGGCGACATCGGCGCTGTGACCCGAGAGATCTTGGATGGGCTAGATTAGCATGAGACGGAACGATTGAGGAGGTCTTTGGCATGGAGGTCAGCCCCTCGGGATGGGAGAGGTCTCTGCCGGAAGCAGTGGAGATCATCGAGGTGGGACCACGGGACGGCTTTCAGATCCTGCCCGGTCTTATCGAGACGTCGCTCAAGGTTCAGATCATCGAGTCGTTGATTCAGGCGGGCATTCGACGCATGGAGGTGACCTCCTTCGTCCATCCCAAGGCCGTGCCGCAAATGCGCGATGCGGGTGAGGTGATCGAGACCGTGCGGCGCAATGGGTGCGAGTGTTTTGCGATGGTGCCCAATTTGATTGGCGCCGAGCGTGCCCTGGAGGCCGGAGCAGAGATGCTGAACCTGGTCGTCTCTGCCAGCGAATCGCACAACCAGAGCAACGTGAACATGAGCATTGATGAATCGTTGGCCAGTTTCGAGGCCGTATTTGACGTGGCCGAGGGGGCGGGGGTGCCGGTGAGAGCCAGCATCGCCACTGTGTTCGGATGCCCCTTCGAAGGACGTGTGCCTGTCGACAATGTGCTCCGTGTGAGCCGTCGGTTGGTGGAGATGGGGTGTGTCGAACTGAATTTGTGCGATACGACGGGCATGGCGAACCCCCGTCGTGTCGCTGCCGTGGCCCGACGTCTGCGGGAGGCTTTCACCGGCAAGCGGGTCGCGGCGACATCCTCCGGGGTCGTATCCATCGCGATGCACTTCCACAACACGCGCGGCGCCGGTATGGCAAACTTGCTTGCTGCGATGCAGAACGGTGTCACGTCGTTTGAGACCTCCTTCGGCGGCTTGGGTGGGTGCCCCTTCGCGCCAGGCGCTGCCGGTAACGTGTGCACCGAGGATGCCGTCCATATGTTGCACGAGATGGGTATCCCCACCGGGGTTGACCTGCCGCGCCTGCTTAGCGCGGTGCAGCAAGCTGAGCGCGCGCTAGACATGACATTCCCTGGTCAGGTCATCAAGGCTGGTCGCAGTTGTGACCTGCATCCGCTGCCTGATAGGGACTGACTGGCTTCCGATCAATTTCACCTGAGGGAGGCACAGACGACCATGCAAGCAGACGCTTCGAACGGTACGAAGGAGACCGCCTTGGAAGGGCTGACCGTCATCGATGCCGGGACGACCATCGCCGGGCCCATGGCCGCGTCTTTCCTCGGTGATTTCGGCGCCGAGGTGATCAAGATAGAGCTCCCGGGGCGGGGCGACCCGACACGCCAGTGGGCGCCCAAGAAGGATGGCGTGTCTCTCTGGTGGAAGGTGAGTGGCCGAAACAAGAAGCTGATTACGCTGAACTTGAGTAAGCCCGAGGGGCAGATGTTGCTCAAGAAGCTCGTCGTGGATGCCGATATTCTCATCGAGAACTTCCGCCCCGGCACGATGGAGCGGTGGAACGTGGGGTACCAAGATCTGGCAGCGGTGAACCCGGGTGTGATTATGGTGCGCATCAGCGGATATGGGCAGGATGGCCCCTACAGCCACCGTCCCGGATATGGGACCATAGCGGAGGCCATGAGTGGTATTCCTTCGTTCACAGGCTTCCCAGACAAACCCCCGACCCTCTCGGCATTTCCGCTGGCGGACGCGGTGGCGGGTCTGTTCGGTGCTCTGGGGGCGATGTTCGCTGTTTATCATCGCGACGTCAAGGCGACGGGGGAGGGACAGGTCGTCGACGTCAGCTTGTATGAGCCGCTCTTTCGCCTTGTGGAGTCCTTCGTCATCGCCTATGACCAGCTTGGCAAAGTCAAGAAGCGGCGCGGGAACAGGATGGAGGAGAGCTCTCCCCGTAACGCGTATCAGACCAGCGATGAGGAGTGGGTCGCTGTGTCGGCCAGTTCTCAACAGACTTTCGAGCGCTTAGCCGAGGCGATTGGACGGCCCGGCTTGCCCGAGGACCCCAGATTCGCAGACAACCCCAGTCGGGTGGACAACGCCAGTCAGTTGGACGCCCTCTTGGCCGAGTGGTTTCAGCAGCTGCGCCTGGAGAACGCCATGGAGATCTTGGAGCTACACGACGTCGTGGCTGGCCCCGTTTACGATATTCGAAGGATCTTCCGGGACCCGCACTACGCAGCCAGGCAGAGCATCACGCAGGTCGAGGATCCCCAGCTAGGGCCGATTCGGATGCAGAACGTCATGCCGAAGTTGGCTAAGACTCCGGGCAGCGTGGAGCACGCAGGCCTGGGCCTAGGCGAGGATAACCTCGAGATCTACGGAGAACGACTGGGCTTGACGATGGAGCAAATTGAGGAGCTAAGAGCGACTGGGGTGATCTGAAGCTAGGCTGCTGTTCGCGCAAGGAGCAAGCACTATAGATGTGCCGATCGCGCAATCCGAAATCACAAGGAGAAAAAGACATGATAGACTTCCTGGATGTTTGCGAGCGGGCTGAGACGGGACCGCTCATGACCGAGAAGGACTTCGAACTCAAGACGTTCATCCCGAAACTAAGAGATGTGGTCAGCGAGCATAGGATCGAGTATAGCAGCGAGACCCCTGTTCCGGCGGACGATGATCTCGCAGATCGAGTCTACGAGGCTGCTGTGGATTTCTTGGCTCGCGTCGGTGTCTACTGTCAAGATACGAACCGGGTGATCCAATTCACGGAGGAGGAGATCCGGGATGCGGTGGCCAGCGCTCCTGGCGAATGCTTGACTGGAGAGGGCAAGGACGCCAGCACCTTCAGCGTCCGTCAGCCTGATTCTGACACGCCGGCGCGATGTCACGTGAACTGGGGGACGGTTCACTCCTCGCGTCAGATAGCGATCGATGTCATGGCGACCAATGTTGCGCATCCTGAAGCCAAGGCCATCAGTATCTCGGCCGTCACAAACACAGTGCGGGGCATTCGATTCAGCGCTGGATCGCCCCTAGAGATGTACGCAGGCATCCGAGCGGTGAGAACCGCGCGCGATGCGTGCAGGCGAGCAGGCAGACCAGGGTTCCCGTTGATGAACCTCAGTCCTGCCGCCGCAGCCGCTGTGACGACGATAGGTGCTAGTGCACCTCAGTTCGACGCGCGCCCCACGGATGGATGGATTATCGGGATCATCTCCGAGAACAAGCTTGACTACGGGGCAATGAACAAGGTGGCCTACCTGCTGAACTGGGGTGCCAATATCGGGTCTCAGGGTGCCCCGTCGCTGGGCGGGTACTGTGGTGGTGCAGCTGGCACGTCGGTGGTGAACACAGCGTATTTCCTACTGGGCCTGGTGGGGATGAAGGCCAACTACCATCTTTGCTTCCCGATTCACTTCCGGCATGGTTGTTGTTCCACCAGAGATGTTCTTTGGGTCGTATCCACAAGCAGCCAGGCAGGAAGCAGGAACGTGCCTCTTCCCGTCATATGGCTCGGCTACATGGCAGCCGGGGTGAACACGAAGATGTACTTCTATGAGGCTGCCGCCTATCTCTTGGCTGCGACGACCTCCGGTGGCGACGCCGTTAAAATGCCCACCCCGGCGAAAGGCGTGAAGGTGGACGCCTCCACGCCTATGGAGGCGAAGTTCGGCATTGAGATGGTCAAAGCTGCTTCCCGTCTCAACCGCGAACAAGCCAACGAGCTCGTGATCAAGCTCCTCGAGATGTACGAAGCCCGGATCCCGGACGCTCCTGAGGGCGACCGCTATCAAGAATGCTACGATGTGACGACCGGCAAGCCTGGTGAAGACTATCTGCGCCTGTACGACGAAGTGAAGTCAGAGCTGAGCGGTATCGGAATTCCCTTTGACTAGCGTCAAAGTCAACCTTAACTAGGAGGGCGAACAAGTATGCAGAAAGACGAGATCCTCGAAAACCTCAAGAACGCCGTCATCGATGGCGATGATGACAAGGCAAGGGAGAACGCCAAGGCGGCCCTCGAAGCCAGTGTGGATCCGCTGGAAGCTTTGGAGTCCGGTCTTTCCAAAGGGACGGACATCATCGGACAGCGGTTTGAGAGCGGGGAGGCCTATCTTCCGGAGCTCATTATGGCGGGCGAGACGTTCAAGGCCGCCATGGAGATCCTAAATCCGGAGATCAAGAAGCAGCGCAAGGACGTGCCGCCTGTGGGCACCGTGGTGATGACGACAGTCAAGGGCGATCTCCACAGCATCGGCAAGAACATCGTGGCCACCGTGCTAGAGAACAATGGTTTCAAGGTCGTGAATCTGGGGACTGATGTGGGCGCTCTCGAGATCATTGAGGAGGCTAAGAAGGCTAATGCCGACGCCATCGGTCTTTCCGCGCTCATGACCACGACGATGCCGGCTCAAAGGGAGGTCATCAATGCCCTCAGAGAGCTGAACCTGCGCGATCGGTTTCGCGTCATCGTGGGGGGCGGGCCGGCCACCCAGGCATGGGCCGACGAGATCGGAGCCGATGGCTACGGAGAGGACGCCGTTCACGCCGTGGAGCTGCTGAAGCGGTTGCTGAATTCGTCCTGAGCACAGGCTACTCTAGGAAACGGAAGGAGCAAGTATGAAAACCTACGCTCGTGTGGTTGTCGTCGGTGGCGGCGTCGTTGGCTGCAGCGTGCTGTACCATTTGACCAAGAAGGGTTGGTCAGACGCCGTGCTCTGTGAGCGCGCCGAGATTGCCTCGGGGGCGGCGTCTCACGCTATCGGCCACGTTATCCTCTACACCCTCAGTGAGTGTGTCTCGCGCCTCAATCAGCACGGCGTTGAGCTCTACAATCGACTAGAGGAGGAGACTGGGCAGGATCCAGGCTTTCACACCTGCGGGAATCTGCGGCTGGCTACGCATCCTGACCGGCTGGACGAGTTCAAACGGTATCTCAGCGTGGCAGACTCGGCGGGTGTCAAGGCCCAGCTGCTCACGCCCGAGGAGGTCAAGTCGATCTGGCCCTTGGTGGATACAGACGGCCTCCTTGCTGGCGTGTACAATCCAGATGACGGACATATTGGGGGCTCGGATCTTGCCCGGGCGCTGGCGGCCGGGGCGAGACAGGGCGGAGCGGAGATCTATCGCAACACCGAGGTGGTCGGTTTCGAGCAGCAGGCTAACGGCGAGTGGTTGGTGCAGACTGACCGGGGCGACATCGTCTGCGAACACGTGGTCAGCTGCACGGGCAACTACGCCTGGGAGACCCTGAAGATGGTCGGTCTCAAAGCGCAGTCGGTGCCGGTCAAGCATGAGTATCTGATGACGGAGCCTCTTCCTGAGTTGGTGGCGCGCAGGGACGCCGGTCAGCCCGAGCTGCCCGTTATGCGCGATCCAGAGGAGTCCTACTATGTTCGCCAAGAGGGGATGGGGCTTGCCTTTGGCTGTTACGAGGGACGCGGCGAGGCAGCCTTCGTGGACGGCGTACCGCCGGACTACGGGCCGGAGGGCCTGCCTCCCGATCTCGATAAGCTGATGCCCTTCATGGAGAAGGCCGTCGAGCGCGTGCCGAAGCTCGGAACGGCTGGGATTATGGCTGTCACCCACGCTCCTATGCCCTACACGCCGGACGATATGCCGACGACTGGACCGGCTTTCGGGCTGCGCAACTTCTGGCTGGGCGAAGGTAATCCGTTCGGCATCACGCTGGCCGGTGGCATTGGCTGGCAGCTAGTCGAGTGGATCGTCGAAGGTGAGCCCTCCATCGATATGTGGCCCTGCGACTCGCGGCGCTTCGGCCGCTTCGCCACCCGTCGCTACTCGGCACGGAAGGTGGAGGAGGCCTATGAGCACACCTACCGCCTGCCCAAGCCCGACGAGGAGCTGCCGGCGGCGCGTCCACTGAAGACGACGCCCATACACGACCTGCTGACGGATCATGGCGCGGTCTTTGGCGCCGTGTACGGCTGGGAGCGGCCCAATTGGTACGCGCCGGAGGGTGTCGAGCCGGTGGACGTTCCCTCGTTCTACCGCCCGAACTACTTCAAGCACGTCGGCGACGCATGCCGTGCGGCGCGGGACGGCGTGGGACTGGCCGACGTGAGCCACGCCGCGCGCTTCGCCGTGACGGGCGCGGGGGCGGAGGCGATGCTCGATCGGTTGCTCTGCACGCGACTACCGGAGCCAGGGGCGGTAGCCACCGGCTACGCCCTTTCCGAGCTGGGTACGGTGCGCTCTGAGTTAACTGTGATTCGAGAGGACGAGGAGCGCTTCCTGTTGACCTCCGCTCCGACGGCAGAACGCTATGACCTTGACCTGCTGCAGAAAGCGCAACCTAGCGACGGCTCCGTTGATGTCGAGAACTTGACCGGGCGCGTGGGCGCGCTGGCCGTCTTTGGGCCGAATGCTGCGCAGCTCATCGCGCGGGTGGCGGAGATGGTCGAACCCGAGGTGGCTCAGGTCGATGTCGCGTCGGCCACGGTGGGGTTCGCCCCCGTGCGTATCGTGCGGTCCGGCGTCGGCGGTGAGGACGGTTGGCAACTACAGATGCAGACGGAGTTCCTGCGGCACGTCTTCCTGGAGCTGATGGAAGCCGGTACATCCCTGGGTCTCCGATTGGTCGGCGCTCGCGCCCTCAACACGCTGCGTCTGGAGGCCGGTGCGCCAGCTTGGGGAACGGACTTGACCCGGGCCTTCACCGCGTTGGAGTCCGGACTGGGGCACCTGGTCGATTTCGACAAGGGCGAGTTTCGCGGCAAGGATGCGTTGCTTAGTCAGCGGGATGCCAGCGTCGATAGGCGCCTGGTCCGTCTCGAGGTGTCGGGCAACGAGAGGTTCGATGCTATGGGGCAGGAGCCAGTGCGCACCGTGGATGGGGACGTTGTGGGAAGGACGACATCGGGCGGCTTTGGACATTGTCTCGGCAAGAGTCTGGCCATGGCCTACATCTCCTCGGCAACGGTTGACGCTGGAGCCGATCTGGAGGTGAAGCTGATGAATCAGTGGTTCCCTGCCGGGATCCTGCCCGAGAGTCCGTAAGGACAGTTGCGGCACAGAGAGGCGTTCAGGTCTGCGCATTTCTAGGAGGTTGCTAGATGATCTATACGGTCAAACCTGGTCAGGTCACCTTTGGGCATGCTATTGGGATCATCATGATGGAGTCGTTCATGCCGTTTCCTCCCGGTACACCAGGCAATGCCACCACGTTCTCCTATCCAGTGCTGTACGAGCGCGTTCGTGAGGCTGATATGGAGCATCTAGTCTACGAGGGGGATCAGACGTTGCTGGAGCCGATGCTGGAGGCCGGTCGGCGGCTCGTGAAGGCCGGGGTGAGGGCGGTGACCGGGAACTGTGGCTTCATGATCCTGTTCCAGGAAGCGCTCTCCAGGGAGCTTCCGGTTCCGGTCTTCATGTCCAGCCTGCTGCAGCTCCCTTTCGTGGCCCGGCTGCTCAAGCCCGATGAGGCGGTGGGCATCATCTCGGCCTCGGAGCGAAGCCTCTCGCCGGAACACATGGAGATAGCCCTGGGCGGGGCCGAGGCGAACTACGTGATCGCGGGTATGGAGGAGCAGCCCGGCTTCCACGCCGCCATCCACGCCGAGGTGGGGGAGCTCGACTTCCAGCGGGTCGAGCGCGAGGTGGTGTACGTCGCCAAGTCGCTGGTCGAGGAGCATCCCAGCGTCAAGACCTTGCTCTTCGAGTGCACCGATCTGCCGCCCTACGCTGCGGCGGTGCAGGAAGCGACGGGCCTTCCTGTCTTCGACTACTCGACGATGATCGATTACGTCTTCTCGGCGGTCGTTCGCGAGCGCTTTGAAGGATACATGTAGCGCTATTCACAGGAGGCAAGGTGATGGCTCAGGAGATCCTCTCACAGAAAGACGTCGAGAGCATCCATCAGACCAGTATGCGGATCTTGGACACGGTGGGTGTGGAGTTTCCCCTGGAGGAGGCTCTTTCGGTGTTCAAGCGCCACGGCTTCAGAACCGACGACTCTCGCGTGTATATCACAGAGGACCAGCTCTGGGAGGCCTTGGAGACGGCCCCTGCTCAGTTCACGCTTCACGCCCGCAATCCCGAGCGCAGCGTGATCATCGGCGAGGGCGAGCCCGTGTTCGCGCCGGGGTATGGGGCGCCTTTCCTGGTCGACGCGCACGGAGAGAAGCAGGTACCGACGGTGGACGACTATCACACGCTGGTGAAGCTGGCCCACGCCTTGCCCAATCAGGACGTGAGTGGCTATCTCCTGGCAGAACCCAGTGATGTGCCCGCGGAGACAGCGTCCCTTCACATGGTCTATGCCCACGTGGTTCACTCGGATAAGCCCTTCATCGGTGGTGTGGAGAACGAGCTCGCTGTGCGTCACACCATGGAGATCGTACGTATGGTATTCGGCGATGACTCCACTGTACAACCCGCAACACTGGGCGTGATCAGCAGTCTCACGCCGCTCGGCTATAGCCGCGAGATGGCGGGAGCCGTCATGACGTATGCCCACGAGGGCCAGGCCTTGCTCATCGCTAACCTGGCCATGGCCGGCTCGACGGCGCCGATCACCTTGGCCGGTCTACTGGCCATGCAGAACGCGGAGATGTTGGCCGGCATCGTCCTCAGCCAGCTGGTGCGTCCGGGCACGCCTGTGATCTATGGGACGACATCCACGAACATTGACATGCGAACCGGATCTTTGGCCATCGGGAGCCCCGAGCTAGCCCAAATTGTGGCTGCGCACCAGCAACTGGTGCGGTTCTACGGTTTGCCGTCGCGCGGCAGCGGCTCTCTGACTGACGCCAACTATCCTAACGCTCAGGCGGGACTCGAATCGATGATGGGTATGCTGACGGCGGTCAACAGCGGGGCGGACTTCATCCTACACGCGGCCGGCATCCTGAGTTCGTATCTGTCCTTCTCTCGGGAGAAGTTTGTCATCGATGACGAGATCTGCGGTCGGGTGCGGCGATTCCACCAGCCCATCGTCGTCAACGATGAGACCTTGGCCTACGATAGCGTTGTCAACGTCGGGCCCGGAGGCCATTTCCTGATGGAAGATCAGACGTTGGAGCGGTGTCGGACCGAGTTCTGGGAGCCTGAGGTCAGTGACAGGAGCCCGCTCGACGAGTGGGTGGCGGCCGGCCGACCGTCGACTGTGGCCCGAGCCACCGAGCGCTGGCAGTGTCTAGTCGCTGCTCACAAGGATCCGCCCTTGGACGATGTGACGTTGCGACAACTGGAGGCCTTTGTGGAGGAAGAGACGCAGTAGCCACGATGGTCACTCGGCTGGCATGAGGTCTTGAGACAAACGTGGAATGGCGTGGACATGGTCTCTCGCACGACCACGCTGAACTCCGAGCATCACGCGCGAGATGGGAGGTATCCCTTGCACATCGTAGTATGCACCAAATACACACCCGACTCTGAGGCCAAGATGTCGGTGGACGAGGCGGGAAACGTGTCCTGGGGGGACTCGCCGCTGATCATCAACCCTTGGGACGAATACTCGGTGGAGGAGGCATTGCTCCTCCGGGATGAGTACGGCGGCAAGGTCACCGTTATCTCGATGGGGCCTGAGGAGGCGCTGGAGGCACTGAAGCACGCGGTGGCGATGGGCGCGGATGAGGCGATCCGAGTCTGGGACGATGCCTGTGCAGGCTCGGACACGTTAGCCACCAGCTACGTGCTGGCGAAGACGATCAAGGCCATCGGCGACGTGGATCTGGTGATGTGCGGCAAGTCGGCCATCGACGCGGAGACGTGGCAGACGGGGGTGGCGCTGGCGACGCGGCTCAACGTGCCGTCGCTGATGTACACCATCAACATCGCCGAGCTGGACCCGGACGAGGGGAAGATCACGGTGGAACGGCTGCTGGAGCAGGGGCGCCAGGTGGTGGAAGCGTCGCTGCCGGCGGTGGTGGGGACGACGAAGGGGATCAACGAGCCTCGCTACACGTCCTTCATCGGCATCCGGAAGGCGGCCGGGATGGAGTACCCGCGTTGGACGCTGGAGGACATTGGCGCGGATCCGGAACGGGCGGGCGCCAGTGGGTCTGGTGTGCGGTGGCCGACGGTGTTCGAGCCGCCGGTCCGAGAGGGAGAGGCGGAGATCATCGAGGCCGAGACGGTGGAGGAGAAGGCTCAGATCCTGGCCGATAAGCTCCTGGCGGACAAAGTGATCTAGGGGACGAGAGAAATGACCAAGGATATCTTCGTCTGGGTGGAGCAATTCGAGAACGAGGTCGTGGGTGCGTCCTGGGAAGCCCTGGGGGCGGCCCGCGGGTTGGCGGATGAAAGGGGCGGCGAGGTGGTCGCCTGCCTTCTGGGTGGCGAGGGGGTGGAGACGCTGGCAGAGGAGGCCTTCGCCTATGGGGCCGACCGGGCGCTCGTAGCGAGCGATGAGACGCTGATCGACTTCCGTGTTGAGCCGTATGCCGAGGTGCTGGCGAAGGCGGTGGAGAGCCACGAGCCGGAGAATGTGCTGGTAGTGGCGACGTTCCGGGGGCGGGAGCTAGGTCCGGCGCTGGCGGTGAGGCTGGAGACGGGATGCATCGCGGACTGCACGGAGCTAGCGTATGAGGATGGAGAGTTGATGGCGACGCGGCCGATCTACGCGGGGAAGCTGATGTCGAAGTGCACGATCCCGGAGCGGCGGCCGCGGGTGTTCACGACACGGGTGCGAGCCTTCGCCAAGCCGGAGCCGGCGGCTGGGCGGGACGGCGAGGTGGTGCAGCTGGTGCCGGTGCTGGCCGAGGACGAGATTCTGACGAAGGTGGCGGGCTTCGAGGAGAGCGAAGGCGGCGTGAGTCTGGCGGATGCAGAGATCATCGTCTCTGGAGGACGGGGGGTAGCCGGGCCGGAGGGGTATGAGCCCCTGGAGGAGTTGGTCGATCTGCTGAACGCAGCGCTGGGGGCGTCGCGCGCTGCGGTGGACGCGGGGTGGATTCCGTATGAGCATCAGGTGGGACAGACGGGCAAGACGGTGAGCCCGGATCTCTACATCGCCTGTGGCATCTCGGGAGCGATTCAGCACCTGGCGGGCATGCGCACGAGCAAGGTGATCGTGGCTATCAACAAGGACCCGGAGGCTCCGATCCTCAAGATAGCGGACTACGGCGTCATTGAGGATCTGTTCGATATCCTACCGCCTCTGAAGGAGGCATTTAAGAAGAGATTGAGCTAGCGGTCCTCGTGCCCCACCCGCGGGGGTGAGGAGTGTGTCTTTCGCTCGAGGCTCCCCCTCAGAGAAGACACCGCACCTCATCTCCCGCGGGCAGAAAGCACCCTCAGCGCGAGCTGAGGGCCAGACGCATTATACCAGGAGGTGACTATGCGTCAATAGCATCCCCTCAGGAGCGTCACACTTACGGGACGAGCAGGACGCGGCGCGCCTCCATTATGGCTGTCACCCATCCCCACACACTGAGGTTTCTTACCGCTGAGTTCTGCGTCGCGGGAGTCGATTCGAGCGCCAACGTGGCGTTTCATCACTTGGCTCCTCGGTGGTCGAGAGATGTCAAGGGCCGACCTGTGAACCCCTGGTTGTTCTCGCGTGAGGCGCTCGCAGGCGTCCATGTATCCGTCTACGAACCGAAGTAAGAGCAAGCATGATTTAGATGAATAGGGAGGAAGGAAGATGCAGACGCTTCACAAACTGGTTAAGACGCTAGCGCCGTTTCTTCTGGTAGTTGGGTTGATCGTCGCGCTCGCTGGCTGCGCGCAGTCCCCACCCGAACCAACAGCCGAACCGACCGAGCCTCCTGCGGAGGAGATGGAGCCCACCGATCCTCCAGCCGAGGAAGAAGAGCAACAGGAAGAGCAGGAGCAAGAGGTCTTCAAGATAGGCATCGTGGGGCCCTTCAGCGGTCCGAGCGCCCGCGTCGGCGATGAGTTCAAGGGCGCTGCCGAGCTGGCGTTTGGTGCCATCGACTGGCAAATTGGGCATTACAAGATCGAGCCGGTGTGGATCGATTCTCAGTCCGACCCTGCCAAGGCCTCCCAGGCCTATGAGCAAGCCATTGTGCAAGAGGATATCAAGGTCGGGCTGAACAACTGGCATAGCTCCGTCGCCGTCTCCTGCATGGAGGTGGTGGCCAAGCATCAGTTCCCGCACCTGGGCGGGTTTGGAGCCACGACCACGGTCAACGAGACCTTCGAATCGGATCCCGAGAAGTTTGGCTACTGGATGTACAAGATGTGGCCGGTGCCTGCAAAGCTCACTGGCCTTTACGTGGACGCGCTGGAGCACTACACTGAATCCGGCGCCTATGAGCCTGATTCCAGGACCGTCGCCCTGATCGCCGAGGACACGGACTGGGGCCGTAGCGTGGTTGAGGGCTTCAAGATGCAGTTCCAGGATGCCGGGTGGGAGGTCGTGGCCGAGGAGCTTTTCCCCCTGGAGCAGACAGAGTTCTATCCTGTGCTAACAAGATTGAAGGAAGTCGAGCCCGCTGTAGTGGCTGGGACGGGGACGGCGATACCTGCCGTGTCCGGTTTCATCAAGCAGGCCAACGAGGTGGGGCTGAAGAGCTTGATTATCTGGGATGGCTTGGGATGGATTGGCGAATGGTACGACGTGACTGGTCCCGCTTCGGACTACGTCATCGACCAGATCCCTGGTTGGGCCAGGGAAGAGGGCCAGGACTTCGCCAAGGAATTCGAAGAGGAGACGGGTTACGCGCCCAGCCCATCGTCCGGTGGCCTCAGCTATGACTACTACCAGATGTTCATCGCCATAGCACAGGAAGTGTATGCTGAGACTGGCGAGCTGACCAGCGAATCTCTCTACAGCTTTGTCCGGGATAACGTCTGGACGGGCGAATGGACGTTCAACGATGGGATCGTCATGGAAGAGTACAAGTACACGCCAGAGTCGATCCCCGATCCCGTCGTCGGTGCCGGCGAGTTCATTTTCCCGGTCCTTCAGTACTTCGACGGCGAGGGGAAGATCATCTACCCGCCTGAGTGGGCCGAACAGCAGCTGAAGCCGAAGCCATAGCAGCACCGCGGCCTGGGTAGAGAGCCCCGGGGATAAGACGCGCCCCATCCCCGGGGCAAAGGCCTTCACGGACGAGGGCTGTGCCCGCGGGGCCGGGGCGTTAGGGCGTGCCGTGAAGGAGATACCATCCTCGCCGCACGGCGTACCTATCTACCAGAAGGACAGGAGGACGATGAGACAGAAGTTGCCATTTGTTAAGTCAGTTCGTCGGATGATCTCGGAGAACCTACCCGCCACCGTTGTGCTGGTCGGCACGGTGGTGCTGGCTGTGGTGGTCGGGGCTGCGGGTGGGACAGCGCAGATCATCAACAGTATCGTCACCGGCGGCATGTGGGCGCTTATGGCCGTCGGTCTAGCGCTGGTGTTCGGCGTTATGAACATCCCTCAGTTCGCCCACGGGGAAGCCTTCATGACCGGCGCCTATGCATCGTATTTCGTCTTCGAGTTCTTACAGATGAGGCTGGGGAACAGTGCCAGCCCCTTCCTCCAGGCTGTGGCGCCGTTGGTCGCCATCGCAGCAGCCGCGGTTGCTGGCTTCGTCCTGGGGCTGTTTCTTGAGAAACTGCTCTTTTACCCCCTGCGGCTCCGTAGCAAGGCTGGCGAATGGGTTATGAATGCCTTCCTCTTGACCGTGGGCATTTCCTTCATGCTGACCAACGGAACGACGTTGGTCCTGGGTGCCAACTATCGGGGGGTTCCCCAGTATTGGCGTGCTGCACCCTGGACGATTCTGGGAGCGCCTGTCTCCGTGGACCGTGCCATGGCGTTCATCGTCTCCGTGATCTGCATTGCTGCTTTGTGGTTGTTTCTGAGCCACACGCGCACGGGGCGGGCTATCCGTGCCGTTTCTCAAGACGAGATTGGCGCTCAGATGATGGGCGTCAACTTGAACTTCATCTACCCACTGACCCTTGGCCTGGCGACTGCCCTGGCCGCCGTGGCTGGGGGGAGCCTACTCTTCCTCTTCCAGGCGTATCCGACGGTAGGCGTCAGCCCCCTTTATCTTGCCTGGTACGTGGTTATGATGGCCGGGCTGGGCAACATCGCCGGAGCCATCGTCGGCGGCTTCATCGTGGGCATCTTGCAGACGGCGACGCAGCAATTCGCTGGAGTTGTCTGGACTGACGTTATCCCCACCATGGTGATGATTGTTATCCTGTTGGTCGTTCCCTCCGGGATCTTCGGAACCGACGTGAAGGGAATCTCGGAGAAGTAGCGGAGAACCGATATGCTGGTTACCGCAATCTGAACGATGAGCAGACGAGGAGGAGAGATCATGACATCACTGGACGTTCAAGAGGAGAAGTGGTCGGACTTGTGGTCAACGATTGTCGTCTATGCCAATGCCATCGGGTGTTCCCCTCTAGGGGCGGGACTCTTGGTGGTCTTGGCTGTACTGCCCTTGATACCCCCCTTCAACCAGGAACACTTCGTGCGATGGTTGGTTATGGGGGCATTCTTGGCCGCTCAGGCTATTGCCTTCGATTTCACGGCGGGCTACATCAACGTGGTGAACTTCGGCTTCGCGGCATTTCTGGGCGTCGGCGCGTACACTTCCGCGATTTTGGCCAATGAGATGCCCTTCTTGATTGTCCAGCCGGGGATCTCGCCCTGGATCGGGATGTGGGCCGGGGCTCTCCTGGCGGGCCTATTGGGCTTGGGTTTGGGGTGGCTGACGCTGCGGTTGCGCGGGATCTTCGCGGCTGTGATGGCATGGTTTGTGGGCATTGCGCTGATGGGCTTGACTCGCAACCTAGCACCCCTCACCCGCGGGTCGATGGGGCTTCATCCGTCCACATTCCTGGATACGACGAGCAACTTGCCGTACTACTACATCATTCTGGTGATGATGATCGTCATCTACATCACGTTGCGGCTGGTGACGCGTTCCCACATCGGATTGGCCTTCAAAGCTATAGGCCAGAACCTTGATGCGGCTAAGGCCTCGGGGATCAACCCCACGTTCTACCGGGTGTTGAACTTCACCCTGTCGTGTTTCTTCGCTGGCTGGTTGGGTAGCTTCTACGCGCACTATTATGCATCCCTAACGCCGCGGTCGGTGATGCATACGGCAAAGACGACCGAGGTGCTGGCCATCGCCTACATCGGAGGGCGTGGTAGTATGTGGGGCGGGATCATCGTAGCATTTCCCTTCGTCTTCTTCATTGAATACCTCCGCTCCACCTTTGCGGAGCTACCCGGTCTCCACATGGTCATCTACGGCGCGCTGATGATCTTGCTGATGATCTTCTATCCTACCGGCGTCGCAGGCATGGTTGAGTCGATTAGCGAACGGTTGAAGGCCGCCCTGAGGGCGCGAGCGCTCGTCGGCGAATCCGATGCCCGAGGTGCCAGGGTTCCGAAGGCCGACGTGTCGCAGGATTGGGAGAGGTGAAGGCCCAGCGCGAACCGTCCCGGGCGTCCAATTCGACGACTTCGTTCTCACTCGCCCTTCCCTCAACGTTCCGGATGGCGGTGTTCAAAGAGTGTAGACCAACATCTGTCCTGGTTGCTGTAGGTGTAGACATCGCTCACCTCCTTCGGACTGAGTTAAGTCCCTTTCTTGGCTTTTGACCAACGACACTTACAGTATACACGTCCCGAAACGTGATTGGTAGGGGCAGAAGTGGGCAATTGTAACCATAACAGATGACCAATTAGGGTAACTGTTATGGTTCATTCTCCTTAACTGTGTTGTAGGACCGCTCTCTCTTCGTCGACCGAGATCCGTTCCTGCGGGGCCAAGAGAGCATAAGCACGCCGCCCACAACCAGGATAGATCCCAGGATCTGATCGACTGTCATGCGCTCGTGGAGTAGGAGATAGGCATAGACGCCGACAAGGGGGATCTCGACCATAGCCAAGATCGACGCGATACTAGCCTGCAGGCGGCCCAACGCGAAGGTATAGACGGAGAAGCCTCCAATCGTCGCTATTCCGATGAGCCCGGCGAAGTAGAGCAGCGTGGAAGGGGGTACATCCTGGGGCTGCGGCGTGAAGAACTGGATCGGCAACAGCACTAGTGCTGCAAAACCGAAGCCGTAGGTCAGCGTGGTGAAGGGATGGTAGCCGGCCCCAACCCTCTTGACGAACAGGTTCCACGCGGCGTAGAAGATGGGCAGGCCCAGGCCCACAAGGAAGCCGGACACCGTCAGATCCGCCTCTCCCAACACACTCACGCCGCAGACCAAAACTGTGCCGACGAAGGTCAGTACGATGGCCAGAATCTTCCGTCCGGTCAGCGGCTCGCGCCAGATGATCCAGGCGCTGATAGCGACGACGGCTGGCATTGCTGCTTGCTGCACCGTCGCCACGGCTGCTCCGTTGAGGAAGACGGCCAAGTTCCAGAAGATGTGGAAGGTCCCGATGCTGGCCCCTAATCCTGCCAGCCAGAGCAGATCCTCCTGCTCCACCCTGAGCCAGCTCGGTCGCAGCACCCGCAGCCCGACCAACAACACGAGAAACGTCGACAGATCTCGCCAGAAGGCCAAGGCCAAAGCAGAGACCTGTTGGTTGCTCAGGATAAGCTTGACAAACAGCCCCGACGTTGCCCAGCACGCCGTGGCAAGCAGCACCGCGAGGGTGCCGAGCATATCGGGGTCATGGAGCACTTCCTTCTCGTGCGTGGTCGTCGACTGTGACACTATCGGTTTTTCCTCCGGTGATCGAAACGACGTTCTTGAATCCCTGCGATCTCACAGGCCCCCATTATACAGGAGTCTGCCGCGGAATAACAGGGACAGAAGCGGGCATTTGTTACCATAACAGATCCGGTATGAGGGCATCTGTGAGGTTGTTTACCTCCATAGTATAAGGGCGCTGACGGCGGACGTTTAGGGGCAGAATCGCCGACTCTTCATCCTAATAGGCAGCGGTTCTCGCGAACTGTATCTTGTTATGCTTCCTTGTGGGTGCTATAATAGATTGTATGGGTGAAGATGGGACGTACAAGTACGAGAGAATCGCGGACGACGTCGATCACCTCATCGCCTGCGGGGCTTTCAAACCCGGCGATCGCATCCCGTCGGTGCGGGAGATGAGTCGTCAGCGAGACGTCAGCATCTCCACGGTTCTCCAGGCCTACTACTTGCTGGAGGCCCGCGGGCTGATCCGAGCGCGGCCCCGTTCGGGGTTCTACGTGCGTAACGACCTGCCTAGCGACCTCCCCGAACCGGAGATCTCCTCGCCAGCGCCCGACCCCGCCGAGGTCAGCATGCGGGAGTTGGTCTCCATGGTCGCTCACACCGACACCCACAACCCGGACCTGATTCAGCTCGGCGTCGCGCATCCTAACCCATCGCTGGCGGCGACGCAGGAGCTCAATCGGACGATGGCCTCTGTCGCCCGTCAGATGGGAGACGCCAGCGGGATGTACGACTATGCGCCGGGCTGCGAAGAGCTGCGCATGCAGATCGCCAAGCGGTCCCTGGTCGCCGGGTGTAGCCTGGCGCCGGACGACATCATCATCACCTCCGGCTGCTCGGAGGCGGTCAGCTTCTGCCTGC
>CAZEQC010000007.1:0-84596 GCA_964514285.1 uncultured Anaerolineales bacterium
AGGGCGATCAGCTCGACCGGCTCGCCATTGTACTGCCAGACGCCGTCCACCATCTCGGCGCCGAGGTTCTCCATCTCCTCGGCGATGACTTCCTCCGCCCGGTCGGGGTCGTGGGCGTACTGCAGCTCAATCGCCGCGATCTCGGCGGACAACACAGCCGAGTCCTTAGAGGCGAAGTTGACCGGCACGAAGCGCGGCCTCGCCAGCCCGCCCATAATCTCCTCAGCGATATAGCTGCGGTCGATCAACCAGTTCATAGCCTCGCGGATCCTCGGCACGGCGAAGGGGTTAAGGCTGCCGTCCTCGAGCTCGGGGCCCGCCGGGTTGAACGTGATCTCGTTATAGTTGCCGTAGGCCTCCTTCGACTGGATCGTCTCAGAGTCGAAGATCCTCTCGGCGATGGCCGGCTCGGCGATGTTGTAGGCGTAGACGTCAAGATCGCCAGCCTCCAGCCGCGTCACCGCGGAGTCCGAGGAGGGCTCCTCCGACATAATCACGGTGTCCACCCATGCGCCGGTGCGGGTCACCGGCTCCGGCGTGGGCGTGACCACGACCTCCTTGGTGACCTCGACCTCTTCCTTCTCGGTGACGACCTTGGTGACCTCGACCTCCTCCTGCTCCGTGACGACCTTGGTCACCTCAACGGTCCGAACGACTTCCTGCGGCTGGCACGCCGTAATCACGAAAGCCGCGACCACGACGAGGCTGAGCAGGGCAAACCACTTCTTGCTGTGCATTTGGTCTCCTCCTTAGTGTAGAGCTTTAAGAAAAAGTTGCGACGATACGCTCTCAAACCATTGGTGGTTCTTCTGCTCTTTCACCTCCTTTCACGGATAGAACGCCCACGACTAGCCTGTGCGGCCCGGCAGACTGCAGTGAGGGGTACAGCGCGGGCCTTTATAGGTATTAAGAGGTGTCGATATTATACTAGAACCCCAATAAAGGGGCAAATCAACTTGGCAAGGGACTCTGACGCTCTACCACCCTGTCACTGAGTATACTTCGAGGCCTTTCCCATGGTTCAATCTCGCACCAGAGCAACCTCATCCTCGCCCAACTGCGAAAGGAATTCGCGATCCTCCAGAGACAGGTCAGCCTCCGCCAGGAGATCGGGGCGACGTTCCCAGGTGCGGCGCAGCGCCTGCTCGCGACGCCAGCGCGCCACGGCAGCGTGATCGCCGGAGGTCAGCACGTCCGGCACTCCCCAACCACGAAAGGCGCGCGGGCGCGTGTAGTGCGGCCCCTCCAGTAGGCCCCGGGCGTGGGAGTCCTGAACCGTCGCCGTCGGATCACCCAGCACACCCGGGATCAACCGCGTCACGGCATCGATAATCACCATCGCGGCCAGCTCGCCGCCGGTGAGGACGTAATCGCCGATGGAGAGCTCATCGGTCGCCAGGTGCTGGCGCACCCGCTCGTCCACCCCCTCGTACCGCCCGCAGATCAACGCGATGCGCCGGTACGTCGAGAGCTCCTCCGCGATCTCCTGCGACAACAGACGCCCTTGAGGCGTCAGCAGAATCACCGGCACCTCTTCCTCATCGGCCGGGGCCCTCTCTTCCAACGGGCCCAGCACGGCCTCCACCGCGTTGAAGATCGGCTCGGCCTTCATCACCATCCCCCCTCCTCCCCCGTAGGGAGGCTCATCGGTGACGTGGTGCTTATCGGTGGCGTACTGCCGGATGTCGTGCAGCGCCACGGAAAGCTGCCCCTCCTCCCGAGCGCGCGCCAGGATGCTCTCATCCAAGGGCCCCCGGAACATCTCCGGGAAAAGAGTGAAGACGTCAAACGCGATCGACGGCAAATGCGACGCGGCATCCGTCTTGCTCGCCGGAGGAGGAGAGGGTCGATCCATCAGCTTGGTAGAGCGTCCCTCAAGACACGCAGCCAGTTCCCGCTCAGAATGGCCTCGACGTGTTCCTCGTCGTAACCCGCCTCCCCCAGAGCCAGCCCGATGTGCTGCAGGTCAGCAACGGTGTTCAGCTCAGGCGGGGTGTGATCGGCGCCGAAACCGCCGTCGAAGTCGGAGCCCAGGCCCACGTGGGCCGCATCGCCGACCACCTGACAGACATGGTCTATGGCCGCCGTGACGTCGGCCAATGTGGCCCCGGCGGTCTGCCAGTCGGGGCGCAGGAAGAACGTGGCCGGGACGATGCCGACGACGCCATCCCGATCGGCCAAGCGCCGAATCATCTCATCCGAGAGCTGACGGGCCCCCGGCACGAGCGCACGGGGGTTGGCGTGGGTGGCGACGACACGCCCCTCGAAGCGCCCCACCGCTTCGAAGAAGGATGCCTCGGCCAGGTGACTGACGTCGAGGACCATGCCCAATCCGGCCATCACCTCCAGCAGCTCACGCCCCTGGTCGGTGAGCGGCCCCGGGGCCGCGTCGCCGCCGGCATATCGCGTCCCCGCCTTCCAGGAGAGGCCGACCAACCGGATGCCCCGCTCGAACCAGTGCTCGATCTCGGCGGGCTCGCGGATTGGATCGGCGCCCTCCATCAAGGGCACGATGCCCACTTGGGGGGATTCGCCCCGCCACGACGCCAGCACGTCACTCAGGTCCTCCTCACTCCCCACCAGGGTCACTTGCTCCTCCTCGGCCAGGCGATGGTAGGCGTCGAGCTGCTGCTGGCCCAGGGCGTGAGCTTCGTCAGCATTGGTGTACGTCTGGGGACCGAGCTCCCGCCCCGGCCGTGCGGGTGCAGCGTAGACGGTGCCGAAGACGACGGCGACCTGACCGTCCAGCCATTCGGGCAGACCCACCATACAGAGCCCGTTCCGATCGGGAGCGTCGGTTCCGACCTCCAGACGACGCGTCTTCAGCGCGCTGCGGCGCACGTCACGCCCCAGGGCGACGATGTTCCAGGCAACGTCTTCGTGAGCATCGACAATAAGTGTCATCAAGAACTCCGTGAGATTCCCTTTGCGCAAGACAGGGCAACCAAGCCAGCGAAACCGATCGCTTAGCTCACAGGAACCGGGGGCACGCCCCCAGCTCAAACAGCCTCAGGCTCCTCTTCCGCCGCAAGTGTACCACAGGCAAACGGTTTGACAACTGAACCCAACGAGCATATACTGGAAAGGCCTGGGACACTCAAGCCCAACTGTGGTGCTTCGATCGCGCAGAGGATGACGGCAAGTGACTCAGTTATCCCACTTCCAGGCCGGTCCGCCCTCGACCCGGGAGAAACGATGATGACAGACAATGCTCAGTTGGTCATAACCAAAGGACCACAACTTGGCGAGACGTTCGTCCTGGACGAGCCGACGCTCGTTCTGGGGCGGGATCCGCGTAACGCCATCGTGGTCGACCACCCCCAAGTGTCGCGGCGCCATGCGCGCATCACCCGGGTGAAGGACGTCTGGGTGCTGGAGGATATGGCAAGCACCAACGGCACGTGGGTCAACGGCGTCCGTCTCGTCGGGCCGCACGTGCTGACAGCCGGGGACGCGATCGGCCTGAGCGAGGGCGTGATGCTGGAGTTCCAGGAAGAGGAGCCAGAGACGACGGAGGCTCGCCCTGGGCCATCCACGAGATCGACGCCGCAGCCTCTTCCACCATCGCCTCAGCAGGCATTTGCCCCACAGGCGGGGCTGGAGGAACCCGATCGGTCGGCGTCGCCAGCAGCTGGACAGAACGACCCGTCATCGATAGGCGAAGGAGCGAAAAGAGAGGCGGATCGAACCGGGCTCTGGATCGGGGTCGGCTGTGCCATCTTGCTCCTCATCGCTGCCTGCGCAGCGGTGCTGATCCTTGGATATCTGGACCTGGTGCCGGCCCCATTCCGGGACCTCCTCCCTGGGATAGGCCTGCCCTGATGCACGCGGCCCTCATAGAGGTCGTAGATCGAGAGATGAAGCGGAGACCGATGGCGTCTCTAGAGAGCCTCAATGTCCATCGCGCAGGAGGCCGGACAGATGGGGGTCGACGGAGAGCAACGAGAAGGGAGTGACGTCATGCTTATCACACATGCCCGATTGGCCACGTTTGGCAGCGAGCCGCGGTTGATTGAGGACGGCGCGCTGCTCCTTGATGGGGAGCATATTGCAGCCCTGGGCACGACCTCAGCGCTGACGACGCAGTTCCCGGACGTCGATCGCTGGGACGCCGGAGGACAGCTGGTGCTGCCCGCCTCGCTATGCGCCCACACCCACTTCTACGGCGCCTTCTCGCGAGGGATGGAGATACCCGGTCAACCGCCGAAGACCTTCCCCCAGATCCTCCAGCAGCTCTGGTGGCGTCTGGACAAGGCACTCACTTTGGAAGACGTACGTTACTCAGCTCTGGTCTGCCTGGTGGACGCCGTTCGACATGGTACAACGACCCTCATCGACCACCACGCCAGCCCGAACGCCATTGACGGCAGCCTCGACGTGATCGCCGAGGCGGTCCAAGAGGCAGGTCTGCGCGCCAGTCTCTGCTATGAGGTCACAGACCGGGACGGCGAGGGGCGAGCCCGGGACGGCATCGAGGAGAATGTGCGATTTGCACAGACGGTGCGCGAGCGCCCTCGGCTGGCCGCTTCCTTCGGCCTGCACGCCTCGCTCACCCTCTCCGACGAGACGCTGGCGGACTGCGTGGCAGCCGCAGACGACCTGGGGCTGGGGTTCCACGTCCACGTCGCGGAGGGCATCTCCGACCAGGAGAATGCGTTGCGTAAGAGCGGCAAACGCGTCGTGCATCGGCTGGGCGACGCCGGCATCCTTGGGCCCAAGACGATCGCCGTCCACTGCGTCCACGTCGATGAGGGGGAGATCGCCAGGCTGGCGGATACCGAGACGTGGGTCACGCACCAACCACGCTCGAATATGAACAACGCCGTGGGTGTGGCGCCGGTCGAGGAGATGCTCAAGCAGGGCGTCCATATCGGGCTGGGCAACGACGGCTTCTCCAACCAGATGTTCGCCGAGATGAAGGCCGCCTACTTCGTGCACAAGCTGGCCCAAGGCGATCCACAGGCGATGCCCGGCAACCTGGTGACGGATCTGGCCTACGCCAACAACGCCCGCCTGGCCCGGGTCTTCTGGCCCGACCAGCGTCTGGGCGAGCTGAGCGAGGGCGCCATAGCAGACCTGGTCTTCGTCGACTACCATCCCACGACGCCGCTCTCGGTGGATAACCTGCCCTGGCATATGCTGTTCGGCTTTGAGGCCTCTATGATCACCAGCACGGTATGCGCGGGACGGGTTCTGATGCGAGACCGAGAGCTGCTGACCTTGAATGAGGAGGCCATCACGGCCCGCTCAAGGGAATTGGCGGCCGAGGCCTGGAGCCGGGTCTAGCCGACCCGACCACCTGGTACGCTTTCGCAGCTTGGGGTATAATCATTCTCTAGATTGGTGCCTCGATAATCGTCTTTGATATCAATCCTGCAACGATTCACGTGGCCCTCCCGGCGGATCCAGCTGGAGCAGGGAGCAGGCCAGGTGGACCGTTACCCATCACCAAAGCTAAGGAGGTTGACAGTGTTAGTGAAAGACCGCATGAGCAAGCCCCCCATCACAATCCGTGAAAACGTGGGTGTCGAGGACGCGCTACAGCTGATGCATAATGAGGACATCAGGCGACTTCCCGTCGTGAACAAACAGGGAAAGATGGTCGGCATCGTCTCCGAGCTTGACCTCTTGAAGGTCTCCCCATCGCCAGCGACCTCTTTGAGCGTCTACGAGATCCCTTACCTGTTGGCCAAGATCAAGATGGCGGACGTGATGACCAAGGACGTCATCTCGGTCACAGAGAACACGCCCCTTGAGGAGGCAGCCCGGGTGATGGCCGACAACAAGATCGGCGGGCTTCCTGTAACGCGGGATGGCAAGGTCGTCGGTGTGGTCACCGAGACGGACCTCTTCAAGACCTTCCTGGAGATGCTAGGCGGCCGGGAGGAGGGCGTGCGGATCAGCATGTTCGTGCCCGACGAGGAGGGTATGCTGGCCAAGATCACGGGCAAGATCTCGGAGATGGGCGTCAATATCACGGCTCTGAGCACCATCAGGGGCGAGGACCCCAGCGAGTACTTGGTCACACTTCGGGTGGAGGAGGAAGCCGATCAGGATGCCCTGATCGTGGCGATGCAGGATATGGGCCTGACCCTGGAGGACGCCCGGTTCTGCAGACTGCCGGCCTGCGACTAATACGACAGCAGCGCTTTCGGCAACGAGAGACTTCCGAAGTCCGGCAAGCTGCCTATCGGAAGCCATCAGACCTGCCCGAGGAGCATTCAGCGCCTTGAGAGGTCACGATGAGGGCTTCGGAGGTCTTTTTGGGAAGAAGAGGATGGGTTCGATGATCGACTCCAGAAGGGCCAGACGCTACGAGCGGCTATACGACCAGCTGAAGGAGCTGATTGAGGACAAGTCCCCCAACCTCACAGCAGCGATGGCCACGATCTGCGCCGTGCTCCATCACAAGATGCCTCACCACTTCTGGACCGGCTTCTACGTCGTCGCCTCCGAGGATCAGCTCCACGTAGGGCCCTATCAGGGCCCGGTCGCCTGCCAGATCCTGGAAGGCCGCGGGGTCTGCCTCCACTGCGCCCGCACCGGCCAAGCTGTGATTGTGCCGGATGTGGACCAGTTCCCGGGCCACATCGCCTGTGACGCCCGCTCCAGAAGCGAGATCGCGGTGCCGGTGAAGAAAGGATCGCCGTCGGGGGAGGAGCATCAGGTCGTCGCGGTGCTCGACGTTGACGCGACCGAGCTGCGGCAGTTTGATGAGGATGACGCCGCACCGCTGGAGAGGATTCTGAGCTTGCTCCAGCCCTACCTGTGATGGGGGCATCGACGAGCCGGGGCCACACCAGCTAGGGAACCACCAGGTCGCCGTCGACCGCCCACGATCGCCCGCAAGCCTGAGCCAGCGCCAGCATCAAGAAGAACGTCAGCGCCAGATCTGGGAAGAAGAAGGCGTTGTCCACCAAGCCGTGCGCCAGCACGGCCGCCATGCCGCCGACCAAGCCCAGATCCCTCGCGCCCCCGTCGTCCCGTCGCTTGAGGGTCCGCCAGAAGCTCACCTGCGCGGCAAGGCCCGCCAGGACGCCAAGGATCCCCAGTCGCGTCCAATGATCCAACAGGAGGTTGTGGGCGTGCTCCAGGTTGAACTCTTCCCAGGCGGTGGGCAGGACGTAGCGGCTCCGATAGGCCTCCAGGAAGTTACCCGGCCCAACGCCGAGCAGGGGATGCTCCCGCACCATCCGCAGGCTGCTCCGCCACAGCTTCAGGCGAAAGAAAGTCGTCCCCTGCCCCAGGTCGAGGAGCCCGGCGAAGCGCGGGAGCCGCAATAGCGGTATCAGCACCAATCCCCCCACCGCGACCAGCACCACGGCTGCCCAACGGTAGCGCCCGCCGGCCCGCCATCCCAGGGCCAGCACGGCGGCGGGGAGCGCCAGCAGCAAGGCCCCCCGGGAGAAGCTGAGCGCCACCGCCGCCGTCACCAGCAGGAAAGCCAGGGTGACGAGCTTGCGACGACGCCCGCCAGAGCCCCACAGCGCCTCGGCAGCCAGAAAGGGCCAGACACGACCCAGATAGAGCCCCGCGCTGTTCGGCGAGTGGTAGACGCTCTGGATGCGCAGCGTCCCTCCCTCTGCCGCAACCAGGTTCCGTCCCAGAGCCATCTGCCCGACCCCGATCAGCGCCACCGCGGCACCGCCCAGCAAGAACCCATCGATGATCCGTCGCCACGCTCCGCGGCCCAAGGGAGCCAGCCGGAGGAGCGCGTAGTAGAGCGCCGGCAGCAGGAAGACGGACCGTAGCTCGAACAAGGCCGCCATACGATCCCCAGCGGCCGCACCAGCGACCAGCGCGGCCAGGATCAACAGCGCGACCGCGGCGTCCATCCCCCCGAAGGCGACGTCAGAATCGTGGGGGGACGTGACCGCATCGTCCGGGAGATTCGGGGGCCAACGCACCAGCCGGAAAGGCGCGAACCGTGGCACGACGTACGCGATCAAGGTGAGCAGCACCAGGATCTCGGGCAGGCTCAACGCATAGTAGACCATGCCCTCTGGCACCAGATAGAAGGGGGCCGCGGCGGCGATCAAGGCCAGACCCACGTCCAGACGAAGGGAGAGAAGAAAAGCCAGCGCCGGCAGCGTCAAAAGGCTCAATATGAAGGTAGAGGCTGTCAAGAGAGCGTGGGGGGGCAAACGCCCCCAGCTTTGCGCAGCCGTACCCCAGAAAGCGCCGGTCAACCCCACGATCAACGCCATTTGCACCGCCTCCGGCAGCCGAAGGAACGCCGTCGCCAGAGAGGCCCACCGAACTCGACGCAGGTCCCGCGCCGCTAGAGCCGTCAGGAAGAGCGCTGCCGCGCCGATCAAGGCCAGCTTCCACCACGTGCCCTTGCGCACCGGCGCCGCTCCCACCCGCCAGTCGACCAGCGGCCACTGCCCCCGCCCCCCCTCGGCCACGACCTCGACGCCGTGCGCACCGGGCGCCAGGCCGGTGACCAAGGGAACAGTGGCCAGCGTGGACCGCTCGTCGTACAACACCACGTAAGCCCGCCCCTGCTCGTCCCGCGGCAGGGCGTTGGCTGGCTTCCCATCCACCGTGACATAGAGAAAGCCGCGGTAAGGGCCACGACGTACGGTCAGCGCGAGACGCGTGCCATCGAAGCGGAAGCGGGCCGGCTCGCCGGTCGGGCCCGCCGAGGAGGGACCGCCGCCGGTCGACGGCGACAGACGGTCGACGTCCGCCGCCAGCGGCCCCGCGCACCAGCCGTCGCCGTACGTTGCCCACCGACTGCGCGCCGGATAGCCGCCGACCGGCGCGGCATCGGGCAGCGCGTGTGCCCAGTCGGCGAGGGCCTCGTAGACGGGGCGCGGCGTCCCCTCGGGGGCCACCAGGGCAAACCCCCAGCGGGGATCCTCCAGATCGCCGGCCGACCTGTTGGGCGGCAATCTGTCCGGTCGGAGCGTCTCAATGATCAACGCGCCCATCCAGGGCCACTCGTTCCGCGCGCGCTCCATCATCGCCACACTGCGCGCCGCCTGCGTTTGTTCGTCAGTCTGCCCCCAGATCGACGGCTCGCCATCCCAGCCCCGAGGGAGGGCGTTCCACCCCCAATGGCTGGCCCAGATCGCCTTCCCGGCATCGCTGTGCTCCACCATCACCTGGCGCAGCAACAGCAGCCGCGAGACGTTCAGCAGCGATGGATCGACGCGCCGATCCTCGGGGCCGGTGTCGAAGCCGTAAGCTTTAGCCGCCACCACGTCGAAGCTGGGGCCAGCGCCGGCCTGATAGAGGCGCTCCAGGTAACGCACCTCGCTCAGGTTCCGGGGGCCGGTCTCTGTGGTGGGCGCCAGACCGGCCAGCAGAATGGAAGCCTCCGGATCGGCGGCGCGGATGGCCCGCGCCGTGCGGGCCAGCAGATCGGCGTAGGCGGACGGGTTGACCGGCCCATCACCCCAGTGCGCCGCAAGGTTCGGCTCGTCCCAGATCTGATAATGATCGACCTGGTCACCATATCGTTCCGCAAAAGCCCCGGCAAAGGCGGCAAACTGATCGGGATCCTTGGGGGGAACCGGGGGATCGTCCTCGAGCACGGCGACCAGCCTCAACTGGGGGTAGTCGTCCAGGGCGCGCATCAGGCGGTCGATCCGGGACCACTGGAAGCCAGCAGCCGGCTCGTCCTCCTTGACCTGACTCCAGGTGAAAGACTGCCGCACCCAGACAAATCCTCCGTCGGCCACACGAGCCAGCGCCGACGTCACCTCCTGATCGCGGTACCGATCCAGCGCGACGTTGACGCCGAGGGCCGGGACGTTGGCCTCCCTCACAGGGGCTGGGAAGCCCCGGGGAATCCCCCTCACGCGTTCGTGATGGGCCGCCAGGACCACCCAGAGACCCATCAGAGCGGCGAGGAGAAGCGCCAGCCAGAGCAACACTCGGATCGCCGCTTGGAAATGGGACGTGCCCGATAAAGGGCTGTCTCCCAACCGGCTCAGCGGCTCGCGGCTACTTGCTCCCATGATCCGAATAGTAGGAAGGGGAAAGGAGGCGCGCCATCGCCAGGGTGAGGATGTGCTCATAGGCCGACTGGCGATCGAGGTACCCCCGGGTCAGCACCCCGATGGCGCCCTGACGCTGCTTCGTGTTGTGCAGCCCGGTCATCGCGTCCATCGTCGGCCCCAGCTCGGCGCCGCCGCGGACCGCCTCGGCGGCGGGCGAAGGCAGAAGCAGGTTCGCACCGCCACCAATCCCAGACGTTCCGTCAGCTCTCTCCACGGCGCACCAGGCACAGGTGAAGACCCGTCCATCCACCTCGACCAGTCCCCCCTCGAGACCGACGCCCAGCGCCGCGTCGTCCACGGCGAGAGCCGCCTGGGCCCTGTTGACAGCGCCGCGTAAGGTCTCCTCATCGCCCCAAGGCTGATCGGAGACCCCGCTCTCGACGTCGAAACCATCGACCTGAACGTCGTCATCGTAGACGCGACGCAAGACCTGCCGCGTGGCAGCGATCTTGACCGGATTCCTCGATCCAACGACAGCTTTCACCACCTGAGAAACCTCATTCCTCGACGTAAAGACGAACCTGGAGACCGTCGAACGTCCACTGCTGATCGAGATCCAGGAGCCTTGTCAGCGCCGGAGGAATCAAACCCGCTGGATCTGTGTACCACTGATGGCTGTAGACCAACCAGACGCGCCGACGGCCAGCCACGAGCCTGCGCAGCCGCGGCAGATCTCGCTCCTCCATCTTCGGCTCCAAGACACCTCGATCGAAGAGATCCACCGGCAACCCGTGCTCAACCACGGTCGGCCTTGAGGAGCGATTGTACAGCTGGTCAAAGTAATAGTCAAAGGGTATCTGGCCCCAGGCACCGTTGAAGAGTAGAAGGTCGCCGGGCTCTATCCGTCCCGCGACGAGAGCTGCGGCTTCGTCCCAGGCCTCCTTCTCGAAGGTGGTGTAGTAGTTGCACAACGCAGCGCCGCTGGTGGTCACCAGGACCACGACAAGAACGAGCGTTGCTGCCCGAGAGATGGTTCCAAGCGGGGTGTCGACCCTCAACCAGACGACGCCAGCAGCCACCATCAAATAGAGGGGGATCGAGGCCCAGATCAGTGTGCGGGCATACAGAATGGGGCGCCACAGACTGACAAACCACTGGCCGACGAGGGGCGCCAGAAAGACCATGCCAAGAAGAGCCGCGGATGCCGATCGACGACGGAGCTTCCCCAGGCCGAGAAGAGCCAACGCCGCCAGCCCGGCATTCAACAGAACGGTCAATAAGAACGGCAGAGGAGAGCCGTCGCACAGAAGCGCACCGATGATGCTGACGACCGTGCCCAGAGTCGGCACGGGCAGCCAGAAGCGGTGGTAGACGTCGGCGGCCTGGGAAAAAAGCGAAGGAAGCCAGGGAGACCAGAGCAGGAGAACCGCAACCTGCGCCATAAGCCAGCGGCGAAGCCAAAGGGCATCGCGGCGAAGCCCTCTGGCATCGCGGCGAAGCCAGGGGACGTCTGTGGAAGAGGACCAACACCTCACCAAGGTTCGGCCCCCCACCAGGAGATTGAAGGCCAGCGGGAGGAAGATGGCTGTGTTATGGGTCCACAACGTGGCGGAGGTAAAGACGACGTACCCAACCCACGGCCACGGTGAGAGCTGTGCGCGACGAGATGCGTCGGACCGGCACGCCGCGTCACGGTGATGATTCTGGGAGGAGCCAACGCCCGTCACCCAGCGATCATACAGCTCGACGAAAGCACACAGGGCCAGCGAAACGTTCAGGGTCAGGAGCGTGTACATCCGCGCCTCCTGAGCGAAGCGAACGTGGATCGGGGAGAGCATCAGGATCAGAGCAGCGATCAGACCGACTCGCCGGCCAGCCAGGCGGCGCCCTAGCCTGAAGACCAAGGGAAGGGTCAGCACGCCAAACAAGGCGGACAAAGCCCGGGTCGACGCGGTCACGCAGGCTTTGTCCACCTGTCCCAACATCGCCAACCAGCCGCGCAGGAGAACGTAGTAGAGTGGCGGGTGGTGATCGACCGTCCTCACCCAGCGCACCATCTCATCCAAAGGATGACGGGCCAGCCAAATGCTGAAGGCCTCATCGATCCAAAGTCCCTCGCGGCCGATCTGAAACAGACGCAGGAAAAGCCCCGCGGCCATCATCAGCGTCAGCAGCGACAGATGAAGAGGCTGGACCCTCGGCCCAGGCGAGGCAGATCGCGCCCCCGCCGAGCGTGACCCCATCAGCGGCGTCCTTTCCCGATCCGCCCCCGGGCGCCGGTCAAAGGTTGGCGGCCAGCGCCCGAACGGTGACCCACTTGTTGGGCTCGTCCAGTGCTCCCACGTCGGCCCACAGCTTGCCTGGGACTCGCTCCAGCGGCCAGGTGCCGTCGGGCCGTCCCTTTCGCGCGAGCCACGATCTGGCAGGAGCGAGACGCGGGTCGTCGCCGTATCCGGCATCGACGAGAACCGCCATCCACTGGAGCAGATCCGCTCCCTCGGTCAGCGGGAAGGTGAGACGGAACCAGCGTGGGTCGTCGCCCCATCGCTCCGGCGGCGCATCGAGCAGCAAGGCCGCGGCCTCTCGGCCTACCAGCTCTACCGCGCCACGGCGTCGCTCCGATGGCACGGCGTTCGCTGCCCACAGCACCTTGACCGCTCCCTGGGCTCGCGCCCCACCGCTGCCGCCCTCCGACGCCAGCCCGTGGGTGTCTATCTCCCCCGCCAGCCAAGACCAAGCGCGCTCCACCGACGGAGCCTCCCCGTACCCAAGAGTCTCCAGAGCCCAGAGGAGGCTGCCGTTCAGGCCCATCGGCACGTCACCCGGTTCCTTGCTGGCACGAAACGCGCCATCATCCTGCTGGTTGGCTTCGAAGAGATGCTCCACGGCGCGGTCGACGGCCGGGCAGCGCGGCATGCCCAGCTGAGCCAGAATAAGGATCTGCCAGAGGGTGGCTCGATAACGCGGACTGCAGCCAATACCGGGATGCATCCAATAGCCCTGGGGGTATTGAGCGAGAAGGATCTCGTGGGCGGGTGCGGCCTGGGGGATGGAGGCACGACTGGCCTGGACCTCCGGTCCCTCTTCGCCGCGACGGAGAACCGTGGTCAGCGTCAGGTAGCGGGCCGAGGGGTTGCTGGGCTCAAGAAGCCACGCCAGCGTTCTGTCGCGCAGGCCGGTTCGGCTACCTGAGGATCCACTCGGCGACACGATAGCCCCAGAGGAGCGTGATCATCGCTCCGGCGACCAGGAACGGTCCATAGGGAATGTGATCGCGAAGGCTACGGATCCCGGTGATCAAGAGAAGAAAGCTGATCGCCGCGCCGATGAGAATCGTCAGCACGATGGCCTCAATCACCAAAGGATAACCGGTGATGATCCCCACAAAGGCCGCCAGCTTGACGTCCCCCCCTCCCAGCGCCCCGGCGCCGAAGACGGCGCGCCCGATCAGGGCGGCGAAGAAGAAAAAGGCCAACCCAATACCGCCCCCAATCACTGCACTCCACCAGGTGACATCGGACACGAAAAAACTGCCCACCAGGCCGAGCACCATAGCCGGATAGGTCACCACGTTCAGGATGAGACGATGCTCCAGATCCGTGATAAGAACGATAGCGAAGACCGCACTGTAGAGCCCATAGAACAACAGGTTGATCGAAGGGCCAACAGCAACCCATAGATAGCCATAGACGAGCCCCAGGCCAATCTCGATCAATGGGCGACGCAACCGCACCGGCGCGCCACACGATGGACACTGGGGACGTCCGGTCAGGTAGGCCAGCACGCCAAGCCATTGCCACCAGGACCGCTCGCGACTGCAGTACGGGCAATGGGGCTCGGTCACGGTGCCACGTCTCGGCAGGTCAGATCCCAGCTGATTGAGCACGCCGCCGACTAGGATCCCTAACAAGAAGAGAATCAAGGCCATCCACATAGCAGTCTCCCTTGAGACAAAGACAGAACCTGGTACCGGTACAAAGCGTCAGTCAGCCTCGGCCTGGCGACAAAGCTGGACGCCCCGGAGCGCGTTCTCATCCTCCGGGTTGATCTGCAAAGCGGCGTCGAAGAACGGGTATGCCTTCTCGCATTCATCCAGGAAGAAATGGGCCAGTCCCAACGTGTAGAAATAGTCGATGCGGGGTCCTTGCACCCACGTAGCCTCAAACTGCGCCTCGACGCTTCCCTGATCCAGGGTGAGTGGGCCGGTGTTGAGCGGATGACCAGAGAGAGCGCTGACGCCCTCGAACCACCCGACGTAAGCCTGGTCATATCTGGTGGCGGGCATAGCCTCGAGGGTCACCGTGTAGACAGCTGTCCGTGTGTCGAAGATCACGTTCCCCTGCGCGCCCTGCCATCCCCCCTCTGTGGATGAAGGGCTGAGCGGAGCTCGGAGCACGTCCGTGTTCTCGAACGACAGGGGCTCGAAATCGCCGCTCATAACCAGCTCCGACGAGGGATGGGTCAACTCGCCCTGACGACTCTCGAGCGAGACAACGAAACCCCGTGCCTGTCGCCGGGCCCGCCAGGCATCGAGCACAATCGCTCGCTGGAGGTTAGGGATCGCATCCTCATAGTTCCGACGGCTCCAGTACGTGAAGGCCAGATACCCGAACGCCGAGCCAAAACGGGGATCGACCTCCGTCGCCGTCTTGAGGTACTCCTGAGCCGTGCCGGGATCGCCCTGGTCGTAGTAGGCCCGACCCAACCGGTAGTAGGCCTCAGCGCTCCGCGGATCGACCTCAGCCGCTTTTTCGAAGCTCTCCAGCGCCGCGTCGGGGTTGCCCAGGGCCATGTAGTTCTTCCCCACCGCGATGTGCAGGTAGGCCAGGTTCGGATGGATCGACAAGGCCTGCTTGTACGACGCCAGGGCTCGGGTGTAGTTGCCCTGCACCTCCATCACGTAACCGTAATTGCGGTGAGCATCGACGCTCTTGTCATTCAAGGTCACAGCTGTCTCGGCGCTCTCCGTCGCGTCAACCCAGTTGCCGTCATCCGCGTAGGCCTCGGCCAGATAAGCATAGGCATCCGCGGAGTCTGGAGCGAGCTCAATAGCGCGCTGACAGGCCTCAATGGCCTGATCGACCTCGCCATGCCAGTCGTAGGTCATCCCCAGGACAGCCCAGGCCCGCGCATTCTCCGGCGCCTTGTCCACCGCCGCCTCGGCACGCTGTACAGCCTCGACGGTGCGACCCTCCAGGGCCAGCAGCCTCGCCAGGGCGACGTGCGGCCCCACCGGGGCGGGATTCAGCTCGATCGCCCGCTCATAGGTGGTGATCGCCTCTTTCAGGTTGCCCTCCCAATACAGGCTCTCTGCTTCAAAGACGTACGACGAGGCCGTCCGCGTCGGAGTCGGGGTAGGGACGAAGGGCGTCTCGACGCGTTCCTGTCTGACCTGGATCAGGGTATAGATGCCGACGCCGATCAAAATCAGAAGGATTAAGACACGCCAGGGAGAAGAACGGCGTCTTTTCGGTCGCGATCCTAAGTACATGAAGTGTCTCTCTAGCTGCCGACTAATCATAACACGTCCAAGAAGGCAGTCAAGGTTGTCGCACCTAGAGCTTGTGGTAGAATCCGCCCACAGACCAAGTCTCAGTAGATCCAGAGTTGCTCTCAGGGGATTGCCAAATCCCCGCTACCGGCCTGGATCTGACGATCCAGACCGAGCAGATTGGACCTGCAGAGTCTCGAACAGCTTATTGTCCCGCGTGCCCGCCCCGGCGGGTCCCCGATCCCGAGATAGAGGAGGTCTTCCGTGCGCAATTTGATGGTCACCGGTGGGGCTGGCTTCATCGGCTCCAACTTCACCCGCGATATGCTTAGGAAGTATCCAGATTACCGCGTCGTGGTCTACGACAAACTGACCTACGCCGGCAATCTGGACAACCTCAAGGACGTGGCGGAGGCCTTCGGTGCCCGCTACAGTTTCGTCCGCGGGGACATCTGCGACGCCGACGCAGTGCGCGAGACCATCCAGGAGCACGACATAGACACAATCGTCAACTTCGCTGCCGAGACTCACGTCGACCGCTCGATTATGGCGCCCGACGCCTTCATCAGAACCGACGTGTACGGCACCTACACCCTGCTGGAGGCCGCCCGTGCGTTCGATCTGGAACGCTACCACCAAGTCAGCACCGACGAGGTCTACGGGCACGTGCCGCAGGGCTCCTCGACGGAGACCGATCCCATAGCGCCCCGCAGCCCCTATGCCGCCAGCAAGGCCAGCGGCGACATGATGGTCAACGCCTACCACGTCACCTATGATCTCCCGGTCACCATCACCCGCGGGGCGAACAACATCGGCCCCTACCAGTACCCAGAGAAAGTGGTGCCCCTCTTCACCACCAACGCGATCGACGATCAACCGCTGCCCCTCTACGGCGATGGGCTCCAGGTGCGCGACTACCACTACGTGCTCGACCACTGCGAGGCCATCGACCTGATCCTGCACAAGGGCGAGACCGGCGCCGTCTACAACGTCGGCACCGGCACGGAGATGCCCAACATCGAGATGACGCGCCTCATTCTCGACCTGCTCGACAAGCCGGAGAGCTTGATCCAGCCGGTGCGCGACCGCGCAGGGCACGACCGCCGCTACTCGCTCGATGTGAGCAAGATCCGGGCCCTGGGCTGGGAGCCGGCCCACACCTGCGAAGAAGCTATCGCCAAGACCGTGCACTGGTACGTGGAGAACGAGTGGTGGTGGCGGCCGATCAAGAGCGGCGAGCACTACCAGGACTACTATCGACAGCAGTACGAGGGACGCGAGGTCAATGAACAATGACCAATGAGCGATCCTGACCGCATCGCTTACTTCCTGCTGAAGGAGGTCACTCGCGCCATCGCCGAGTTCGAGCTCATCGACGACGGCGATGGCGTCGCCGTGGCGGTCTCCGGCGGGAAGGACAGCCGGGCCATGCTCGATCTCCTTCTCCGCCATCGCCGCAAGGTATCCTCGGACTACGACCTCCTGGCCCTCCACGTCGACGGCAGGGCAGCCAGATTGCCGAACCTGCGGCCCGAGCTGGAACCCTGGTTTCAGGAGCTCGGCGTCGACTATCGTTTCGTCCCCATGGACCTGCCGCCCAACGAGCCGCTGCCGCTGGACTGCTTCCGCTGCTCGTGGATCCGCCGCAAGACCTTGTTCACCGCCAGCGTCGCCAACGACTGCGACAAGCTGGCTTTCGGTCACCACGCCGACGACGCCGCGGTAACCACGCTGATGAATCTGATGTTCAATGGACGTCTGGAGACGATGGAGCCGCGGGTGGTCTTCTTCGAAGGCGCAGTGACCGTCATCCGCCCCCTGATCGCCCTCCCCGAGAAAGAACTGATCCGCTATGCAAAGGCGAATGGGTATCCCGATCGCCCACCCTGCCCACAGGGGGCAGCGTCCAACCGGGCAGAGGTCGAGGCCTTCCTCCGTCAGTTCGGCCCGCAGCAGGAGCAGATCCGCATCAATCTATGGCGCGCCGCCCGCGAGGCGATGGGTTTCTAGCCGGAGCGGGGGAAGCGCTGGCTCGTCACGGGCCTTCCAAGAAGCAGACGACGCCGTCGACGATGCCCTGGGCCACCCGATCGGGATGGCGGGTCAGCAGATCGCGATCGAGCCACAGGAACCCCGTCTCGATGATCGCCCCCGGGGTGCGGCCATCGATGGTATAGAACGTGTGGTAACCCGTCATATGGCCTGTGACGCTGTTTTCGTGAAAGGGCAGCCCGGTGCGTTCGGCGTATGCCTCGGTCAGACAGCGGACCAGTCGCTCCTCCTCCTCGGGCACGAAGCTGTCCACGACGCTGGCCACCTTGAACCCAGTAGGCGGAGGCGTGGCATTAGGAAAGTACTGACAGGAGTCAGCGTGAATGGAGACCAGGGCATCGGCCAGATAGCCCCGCAAATCATCGTCATACTCTTCGAGCAGATCCACCCGGTAGCCCAGCCCACGCAGAGACTGAACGACGAGCCGGGCCACCTCTAGATTGACCTCAACCTCGGTCAGCCCATCAGAGCAGGACGCGCCATCGTCGTTCCCCCAATGACCGGCGACGATGCCCACGCGCGGCACGGCCGGCGTCGAGGGGCTTTCGCCGACCGTCTCCTCGTCGGCCGGGACGGTGGACGGCGAAGAAGCCTCCGGCTCATCGGTGGACGACTCCGAGGCAGCAGGGGACGACGAGGACGCCCGGGAGACAGCTGTGAGGGTAGGAGAAGGCGTCACGGAGCCCCCTGTCGCCGTCGCCGCCCCCGATCCGCGAACCATGGCGATGATGGCCGTCACACAGGTGATAATCACGATGGCACGTGATACGCTCGGGCCGGCGCCGCCGGTGCCCTTGTAGACGACTGAGGCGTGCTCGCTCCTTCGACTGGTCACCTTGCTCCTCCTTAGCCTACGCCCTCATCCTCCCTGACCATCACTCAGCTCATGACGCCACGCTACAAGCCGCGAAGGTTAGGCTTGATCACCATGGTACGCCAAAGAGGTCGTGACGTCAATTGCCACACCATGCCGACTTGCACTCTCCAGGAGCTGTGCTATAATTCGACTTGTCGAGCGGGCGTAGTTCAATTGGTGGAACGTTTCCTTGCCAAGGAAAAGGTTACGGGTTCGAATCCCGTCGCCCGCTTTGTAGATAGGTATAAGGACTTAGATCAAACCCAAGAGGTCAAACGAGGGATCCCCCCCGCCTCTTGGTTTTTTTGTTCCCTAGAAAGGCCCCATGCCTGCAAGCAGAGCGTCGGTTCTCGCCCTGATACCAGCCTGGAACGAAGGTGCCCGCGTCGGGCCGGTGGTCGAGGAGACCCATAAGCACCTGCCGGTCCTGGTGGTGGACGACGGATCCCTCGATCACACGGCTGCCGCAGCTGAGGAGGCCGGAGCCACCGTGATCCGTCACCACCGGAATCGCGGCAAAGGCATCGCACTGATGACCGGTTTTGATTGGGGTTTGTCGCAGGGCTATGAAGGCGTTCTTACCCTCGACGCGGACGGGCAGCATGATCCCGCCGACATTCCCTCCTTCCTGCATGCCTACCGGAACAACGATTGGGAGCTGATTATCGGAAGAAGAGACTTCACGGCCATGCCCTTCCCACGCGGCTACACCAACCCCTTCGGCTCCTGGCTGCTCTCGCTAGCCCTAAAAGAGCGCATCCCAGACAATCAAAGTGGTTTCCGGCTCCACGACCGAGACCTGCTGGAGACCCTCGATTTGACCACCACCGGCTTCGAACTGGAGGTGGAGGTGATCATTCAGGCGGTGTGTCAGGGTATGCGCATCGGCTGGGTCGAGATAGAGACGATCTACGGCATCGACAAGAGAAGCTACTTCCACCCGCTCAAGGACTCGGCTCGCTTTCTGGGCATGGTCTGGCAGGCGTGGCGCCGACGCTGCCGCACGTCACCGCCCTCCTCTGGAGGAGAGGGCCAGGTCGGCCAAGCTGCCCCGTGAGGAGACCTACGCCTCCCAAGACGCGATCAGGCGCTGGATGCGGATCCGCTGCGCCTCCAACCACCGACCAGGACCTAGAATACGACGCCCCAGCTCCGGTGGCGCATCTGGCAATCGTCGCAAGGTGCCCTCCTCCACCAGACGGTGGAAGAAGGCGAGAAACCGCTCCTCCAACACCTCGTCGCTGAAAGGCTCCCCTCGCCGGTAGGTCTCCCGGGCCAGCTGTTCCACAAAATCAGAGGTGCGCCTGACCATCACCTCGACCGGTTCCAGCACGATCCCCCAGGCGTAGATGGGGTCGAGCGGCATTGAGCTCAGCTCCATCGGAGACGGCCCCTCCTCCTTGACCTCAGCCTCGCTCTCGGTCACCGCGCCCGCCCCCTCCTGCTTGCCATGCCGTTGGGTCGCCCTAACCATCCTGTCCCTCCCCTGTCAGGTCATCAATCGCTCACAGCGAACGTCGCCTCCAGCAGAGCCCTCCGTTCCTCCGTCGTCATCGGTCGCGGCCGGGCGTAGTCCTCCAGCATCGCCGTCAGCAACTCGGTGCTGATGTGCCGTCCATCGTAGAAGACGTGTCGATCCAGGAACTCCTGGCGGTACTCGAGACGCTGCATCTGATCGAAGAACAGGTTGCCCAGCCCGTAGTGAATGAAGCCCCCGGCGTGAAAGTCGAAACCCTGCGGCCAATGGGCCTGGCTGCCGCTGACGATGGCCGCTCCCGCCTCGGCCACGGCGCGGAAATCGGCCTGCTGACGCGTGGTGGGATGATACTGGTTGACCTCCCAGTATTGAAAGGTCACAATAGGAAGGATGCCCCGCTGGCGCAGAGCGCGGACCTGCGAAACCAGCAGATCGTAGTCGCAGGAGGCCGCGCCCGGCCGCTCAGCCGTGGCCCACGTGTAGGAGGGCCCGATCGGATTGCAGCCCAGGAAACCAAAGGTATGCACCCCGTGGGTCACCGTCAGAGGCTGCCGTGCCTCTTCCAGGGTCCACCCGCCGCCAAAGAAAGGAAGATCCCGCTCTTGATACAGCTCCAGCGAGTTCTCCATGGCACTGACGCCCCAATCGAGGAGATGATTGCCCGTCAACTCCAGGACATCGGCGTCCACGTGCTCCAGCAGCCCAAAGTAGTCAGGATCGGAGCAGAAGACCATGGTCGACTCCGCTCTCGGCGTCGGGCAATCCTCGGCGAAGGAGACCTCGTTGCTGATGTGCGTGATGTCCGGCTCGATCAGCCACGCCTGCACGTCTCGGGCCGGATAGGTGACCCCCTCCCGCTCCATCGTTCTGGCGGTGCCCCGGGTGAGGGCTGTGACTCCGGTCATCATCACTACCGTCATTTTCTCTGGATCGCGATTGGTGTCCCCGTCCGGCAGCAGGGGGAGTGCATCGGGACGGGTCCCGCTGCCCAGATGGAGGGAGGTCGCCAGCGGATAGCTGTTCAGATCCAGGCTCCGATCCAGAGGGGACATACCCTCGACGCGCAGCACCTTCCACCGCGGATCCAGGTCGTCGAAAGGGACCACGGCCCAGGCGTCGCGCTCCAACGTCTCGCTCAAGATCCTAGATGCCTCAACGATCTGGACGTCGCCCGCGGGCGGACCCTCCGGCAGGGCCCTCTGAGCTTCAGCGGAGACGAGCAACGGATGTTGGACAAACGGACCGGCCGGTTCCTCCGTCCAGGTGACCGCCAGGTCAGCTGCCGAGACGCCATCCTCTAGCGTGAAAAAGGGAGCCACCAGGGCGTAGACGCGGGTCGCAAAGCGCCGACCAAGGGGGAGATTCTCCACCTGCACCTGGACGTCGGCGAGCATCGGATCCTCGATCCAGGTGAAGTGCTCTGGATCCTGGTTTACGGCCTCGCGGAACCGGTCGCATACGTCCCCGGGCACCGAGTCCCCACAGCCTGCCGTCACCGGCCAGGCGGGCGTCGGTGTCGGTGAGGGAATCGGCGTCGGTGTGGATGTCGGCGGGCGCGGCGTGCGGGTGGGGGTCGGCGTGACGTCCGGTTCGGCCACAGCACTGCAAGCCACGAAGAGCGCCGAGATCAAGCCGAGCCCGGCCAGAATCGCCAGCCAGAGTGCGCGGGTGGCCGGTCGCCCGCCTGACGGAGAGAGGGTTGTCATCAGGGGGTCAGAACGACCTCATCAGCTACTCGAAAGGAGAGCTGTAGTGGGCCCACACCCAGGTACTTGGCGATCCCGAGCCGATATAGAGCGTCTCTCGCCCCTCCGGCATGGGCGGATCAGCCCAATGGTAGAACCACTCAGCATCGCGAGGCGCCAAGTTCACACAACCGTGGCTGCGGAGGAAGCCAAAAGCATTGTGCCAGAAAGCGGCGTGGATCGAGTACCCACCATGGAAATACAGCGTCCAGGGGACGTCCTCGATGTAGTACCACGCCGGGCTCCCATCCTCCACGTCCGGGTTGCTCATCTTGCCCTCAAGCACCTTATAGTGGACGCGATACAGTCCCGTTGGGGTGGCCGTGGCTGTCCTGCCGCCTGAGATCAACGAGGCATAGACCATGCGGGTGCCTTCGTAGGCGGCGATGGTCTGCTCGAAGAGATCGATCTCGATCCACTTCTCACCTGGGCCGACCTCGGGCGGCGGCGGATCGACGTCTACCCGCGAAACAGAGCTCTGCTCCACCCACTGATCGTGCCCAACCAGATACCAGAGCTGATCGCCCCCCCGACGCTCCTCGGCGAAAAGGGTCACTCTCTGATAGCGCTGGAGGGGCGGCACAGACCCGTTCACCGCTCCCTGAGGCACCACCGAAGGCTCCGTCCAGCGGTTGATCCAGGCGAAAGGATGCTGGGGCTGCTCCTGGAGATAGACGCCCTGGAACTTCGAGGGGCTGGCAAAACCGAGCGCATCGGCAGGGACGAACTCCTCCTTGTTGATCTGATACCATCGCTGCCCCTCGAACTCGACCAACCCGTCGACGCTGACCCACCAGTCGCCGGAGAGCATCGTACGCACAGGAGGCAATCCCTGCGCGGCCTCCATCGGATGACGATAGACGTTCAACGGCAGCGTATTGACGTGCGCGTAGGTATGCGGCAACAGATCATCGTCCTCGTCCACGGGAAGCTCCTGAGCTGGCAGCTCGGGGAGTTGATCCGGCAGCCTGATAGAGGCGATGCGATACTCGGTCGTGCCGGGACCGTGCGAAGGACACAGGGGGCGGTCCTGCCAGATGACGGTGGGGACGCAGACGTAACGGGCGTAGGCAGCGTGTTTCGGCGTTCCCGGATCATGAGCCGTGGAAGCTGCGACAGGCTGGGCCCTGAGCGCCAATAAGAAGACCAACAGGATGAGAGCGATGACTAGGGAGCGCCGCATGCCGATTCTCCGTAACACAAGTCCAATGATCACACGATTCCAATGAGGACGTATCTTACCACGATTTCTATCTGGCGTCTAGATGCGCTCCGCTATCCGCCGTGAAGCTTACGTTCCAAACGCGACAGACGATGGCGCAGCGTGTCCAACGCGTCGTCGCGACGCATACCCTCACGCCAGCCCTCAACGTCCCTCAACGCCGCTCTCGTCCAGGCTGCCGCCCGCCTCAAATCTTCCACGTACCACTCAAAGTACTTCGCCAACTCAACGTGGGCCAGGACACCGGTCATCTCCTGACTCGATTCGAGGGCCAGCTGCTGCCAGAAGGCGAAAGCCTCACGGCGCCGCTCGTCCCGTTTGAGGAGATAGGCCAGGTCACGCAGCGCTCGGGTGCGCAGCTTCGAACCACGATCCCGAGCGAGCTGAATGGCCCTACGATAAGCCCTCTCGGCGTCTGCTTCCCTCTCCTCATCGGCGTACCAACGCCCCAAAGCGTAGAACTCCGCCCCACCCAACCTTCGGTCTCCACCGCTTCCCTCGCTCTGCCAGGGATCCCCATAAGTGCGACAGAGACGTGCGGCCAGCGTCACCATGCTCAGGATATCGATCTTGTTGTGGTAGAGCACGCGCTCCATATCGCGAGCGTCGCCGGTCCGCAGATAGTTGCGATAGAGAAAGGGGATGACACCACTCGGGACGTCGGCCTGTTGGCGGCACACGCCCAGCACCTTCCGCTCCAGAGAGGTGAGAGCACAGGACGAGAGCGCATAACGCCACAACCGCCGCGCCGGATGGAGAAGATCGACGTGGACCTTCTCCCGCAACGGCGGCGGCGTGCGTGCCAGGATGAAGCGGTTCTCAATAATAGGCACGTCAAAGGCCCGACCGTTGAAGGAGACCAAGGCCTCGAACGCAGGGAAACGCTCCATCAACGCCTCCACCATCGCTGGCTCGTCGCCCGGATCCCGAAGGAAATACTGCTCCAATCGGAACTGCTCCTCCTCAAAGAAGCCCAAGCCGACGACGAAGGCCATCGTCCCCGTGCCACCGGAAAGCCCCGTCGTCTCTGTGTCGAGGAAACAGACGCGCCGCAGGTCTACGTCGCCCACCCGCTCGTCCCGCTCCACCTGAGCGACCGACTGAGGAGACAGCTCGAGGAACGACGAAAGAGGCAGATCGCCGTGGGCGTGATGGAGAGGGTAGGAGGCCTCGGCGACGAAGCATTGGCCGCGAGCCGTGGTATGGAAGCGACCTGTGACCAGATCCTCGATAGCAGTGGAAGGGCGCGACGCCTGGGCCTGCAGCTTCCGGACCCCTTTCACCACACCGAGCTCACGCAGCCGGCGTCTCAGATCCTCACGCATCACCTAACCCGCACCGTCTACCCCCTCCGGGGGCTTGGGTCGCCCTGCCGAGAGAACGGCCAAGACGCCAGCGAGCAAGAGAAGGAAACCCTCCAGACCTGCAGCCGCACGGGCCTGGGCGCTACAGTGGATAGGCGCCCTCCAGACGCAGCAGCATCTCCTTCAGGTCCAGGCCGGACCCAAACCCCGTCAGGGCCCCGCCGGCCCCGATCACCCTGTGACAGGGTATCACGATGGGCAGCGGGTTGGCCCCTACCGCCCTCCCCACAGCTCGAGAGGCCTTGGGTTTCCCGACCAGCTGTGCGATGTCGCCATACGTGGCCGTGGCTCCGTAGGGGATGCGCACCACCTGGCTCCAGACCGCCTTCTGGAAGGACGTGCCACGCACATCCAGCGGCATGTCGAAAGCCCGTCGAGAGCCGGAGAAGTACTCTTGCAGCTGCGACGTGGCGAACGCGATGGCCTCCGGCTCCTCGCGCGGCTCGCGCAGGCCGACGTGCTCCGAAAGCCAACCGAAGAAAGCGTCGGATCGCCCCCTTCCCAAGGAGACCTTACACAACCCCACCTGGGTCGACGCCACCCAAACCGTACCGATACGAGATTCCAATCGAGCGTAAGCGATCTCTTCCATCATCTATCCCTCCAACCATCCTTCCATCCCTAGCTATTCGGCTCGGGTCCAGCCGCTAGTCAGCGGCAGGCTGAAGGATGGGCTCTATTCCCTGGCCTAAAGAAGCGACCTCAGATCCGCGACGTCCTCCAGCACGACATCTGCCCTGGCGCGCTCCAATTCCCTTCGCTCACCAAAGCCACAGGTGACCGCTACGGCCTTGGCTCCAGCCCTACGGGCGCTCTTGACGTCCACCGTCGTGTCGCCAACCATAACGCACCGCTCCACAGGAACACCCAGCCGTTCTGCCGCCCGGTGGATGGGAGCAGGGTGGGGTTTCAGCCGCCAAGTGTCCTCCCTCGTCACCACAACCGTGAAGACGTCACAAAAACTATGCTGAGCCAGAAAGGCTTCGGCGTCCTTCCGACCTCGTGTCGTGACGATGGCTAGCAGGTAGCACTCCCAGAGATCATCCAGCATAGCTCTGGCGTCCTCCATCAACCGGTAGTCCGGCTCCTTGGCAGCACCACGCAGACTGCATAGCCAGTGCCAAATCCCCAGCAGAGGAGCGTCGAGCCCCAGCGCATCCAGAACTGTCATCAACCCGTTGGCCGGTGTCTCGGCGGCCATCACCAACCGACGCGCAACGCGATAGAGCCGAGGCCGCCCCAGGCGCTGAAGTCGAAGCGCCAGGTTTTCCACCATCTGATCGTCCGTATCCATCAACGTCCCGTCCAGATCGAACAACACGGCGTCAATGGCGGACGGATTGAGAGCGACTTCGCTCGGGTCACCCATAGTGTAGGGACTATACATTGACAGTCGACGACTGTCAATGTATAGTCCCTGCGATGACTCTCAGCGACGTTCTAGACGCCCTGCGACAAGATGCCTCCTTTATGCGCTGCGTGACCGCCTGGGAACGCGTTCCAGCTCGGCGAGCACGCACCACACGCTGGCCGAGAGCCCTCGACCCGCGGCTCGTGGCTACCATCCAGCGTATGGGGATCGAACAGCCGTACGTCCATCAGGCCAAGGCGATGGAGACCGTGCTGACCGGCGAGCACGTCGTCCTCTCCACGTCCACCGCATCCGGGAAGACGCTGGCCTACAACGGTCCCGTCCTCAACACGCTGCTGAACGATCCTGAGGCCTGCGCGCTCTACCTCTTCCCCACCAAGGCGTTGGCCCACGACCAGATCGCCAAGCTGAAATCGCTGGTCGCCGGTCTCCAGGACCAGTCCTCGACGATCAAAGCGCCCATCGCCGTGCGTCCCTACGACGGCGATACGCCATCGTCCCACCGCTCAAAGATCCGCAACGAGGTCCGTCTACTGGTCAGCAATCCCGACATGCTCCACGTCGGTATCCTACCCCATCACACCCGCTGGATGCGCCTCCTGAGCAACCTGCGCTACGTAGTGCTCGACGAGATCCACACCTACCGAGGCGTCTTCGGCGGACACGTGGCTAACGTGCTGCGACGCCTGCAGCGTATCTGTCGCTTCTACGGCGCCGACCCGCGATTCATCTGCGCCTCCGCTACCATCGCCAATCCACAGGATCTGGCGGAACGGCTCATTGAGGCCCCGGTCACGCTGGTGAAAGACGACGGCGCACCACGGGGGGAGAAGCACGTCATCTTCTACAACCCTCCGCTGGTCGACGAAAAGCTGGGCATCCGCCGCAGCGCCACGCTGGCCTCGAAGGACGTAGCGGCGACCTTCCTGGAGGCCGACGTACAGACGATCGTCTTCGCCCGAGCCCGACTGACCACCGAGGTCCTGTTAGGCTATCTGCGGGACGCCGTCATCATCGCCGGCGGCGATCGCCAAGCCGTGCAGGGCTATCGCGGCGGCTACCTCCCGAACGAGCGCCGTGCCATCGAGCGCGGCCTTCGAGATGGCGAGATTCGAGGCGTCGTAGCGACCAACGCTCTCGAGCTCGGCGTCGACATCGGTCAACTCAGCGCATGCGTGATGACGGGCTACCCGGGCACCATTGCCAGTGCATGGCAGCAAGCCGGGCGCGCCGGAAGGCGGGCGGGGCTCTCCAGCGCGATCGTGATCGCCAGCGCCCTGCCGCTCGACCAGTACGTGATCAACCATCCCGAGACCTTCTTCGGCCAGCCGGTGGAACACGCTCTGCTGGATCCCAACAACCTGGCGGTGCTGACCAACCATCTGGCCTGCGCCGCCTTCGAGCTCCCTTTCGAGCCCGGCGAGTCGTTCGGACGCTTCGAGGACGCTGAGGAGATCCTGGACGCCCTAGCCGATGAGGGCCTTCTTCACGGTTACGACGGCCATTATGCGTGGATTGGCGAGGGCTACCCGGCGGCGGGTCTCTCGCTTCGTACCAGTTCGCCAGACAACATCGTCATTCAAGCCGTGGCTGGAGAACAGGACGGAAAACCCTCCGTGATCGGCGAGATGGACCGGCCTAGCGCCCCGAAGCTGATCCACGAGGGTGCGGTCTATCTACACAGCGGCGAGACCTACGCCGTCGAGGCCTTGGACTGGGACGAGGGTCTGGCCCGGGTACGCCCAGCCGAGCTAGACTACTACACCCGCGCCAGCTCGACGACGGAGGTCGAGGTGCTAGACGTGCTGCGCTCGACGGGAACAGAGAGCGAGGCGCCGAGCGAAGGACGATCGAGAAGGCTACACGGTTACGGGGAGATCCTGGTCACGACTCAGGCGACGGGCTACCGACGCATCAAGCGCTACACCCACGAGGTGCTGAGCTGGGCTCCCATTGACCTGCCGAAGCAGAGCATGCACACCATCGGAACCTGGCTCGCGATCTCCGAGGAACTCGCGGAGGAACTGCGAGAGGCTGGTGTCCTCAAGCCCAAGATCGACTATGGACCTAACTGGCAGGCTCAGCGGGACGCGGCCCGTGCTCGCGACGGGTACCGCTGCCGCCGCTGCGGCGCGCCGGAGCAGGATAAGCGACAGCACGACGTCCACCATCTGACGCCCTTCCGAGCCTTCGGATATCTACCGGGGGAGAACGACGTCTACAAGCTCGCCAACCAGCTGGATAACCTGATCACCCTCTGCCCCCGCTGCCACCGCCGCGCCGAGCGAGCGCGCGGCACGCGGGGCGCGCTGGGCGGCCTGGCCTATCTGCTGCGCAACCTGGCACCGCTTCACCTGATGTGCGCCCCCGGGGACCTGGGCTCGGCGGTGCAGGCGCGGGCCCCAGATACGGGGTTGCCAACAGTGACGCTCTACGACAGCGTGCCGGGCGGCGCCGGCCTGAGCGCTCAGCTCTACGAGATCCGCGAGGAACTGTTGGAGGCAGCTCTGGAGCGGGTCCAGGACTGTCGATGCACCGCCGGCTGCCCGGCCTGTGTGGGCCCGGCTGGGGACGTCGAGCCCGACGCCAAGGCGCTGACCGAACGCCTGCTGAAGGCTATGACATAGGCAACCCGCCCTCCCACCTGCTGGGACACAACTCCGGCATCTCAGCAGCTTGATGTCGACTCCGAAATCGCTATAATTGCGATAGTTATGATGATCTGACGGCCATTGTTCACCTTGTGCTCCTAGCGGATCCGTGATCCGAGATAGTGGGCGCGAAATCGCCGGATCATGGGCGGGAGGCCGCCAGGCGGGAGGCAGAGCAGTTTGGCTTGGGCATCCGAACCGTGCATGAAACAACCATAGGATAGTTCGTAACCTTCCCAATAGTGAGGCCGGGCCTGGCCAGCGGGGCAGTCGGTAAACGGCGTACGCTGTCCCGCAGGCGACCGTCTGACTAATCGTAGACGTCACAGAGAATAGGAGAAACCCATGAACGAGCAGAACCTACTCTATCTGTCGCAAGCTGATGTGGAATCCGTAGGACTGACGATGGCGGAGATCATTGAGCTCGTGGAGACCGCCTTTCGTGAGAAGGGCGAGGGACACATCGAGATGCCGCCTAAGCCTGGTATCCACCCCGGGGAGGGCGACAACTTCATCCACGCTATGCCCGCCTACATCCCCGCTATGGACTCGGCGGGCGTCAAGTGGGTAAGCGGCTTCCCGGGCAACCACGAGCGCGGCCTGCCCTACATCACGGGCCTGCTTATCCTGAACGACCCAGAGACCGGGCTGCCCATAGCCGTGATGGACTGTGTGTGGATCACGGCGATGCGTACCGCAGCAGCGACCGCGGTCGGCGCGCGGCGGCTTGCTCGCCCCGATTCAACGACTCTGGGCATCCTTGGCTGCGGCGTTCAGGGAACCACGAACACCGAGGCCCTCAACGTCCTCTTTCCCCTGGAGAGAGTGATGGCCTACGACGTGAAGCCCGAGGCCGTTGCCGCCTTCGCCGAGGACGTCTCAAACCGCTTCGACCTGGAGGTCGTGCCGGTTGAGACCCCCAAGGAGGCCGTCGCCGGCTGCGACATGGTCGTCACGGCAGGACCGATCTTGAAGGAACCCCATCGCACCATTCAGCCAGGATGGCTCGACGAAGGCGCCTTCGCCTCCCTGGTGGACTTCGATTCCTACTGGCATCCGGACGCGATGAAGGAGGCCGACAAGTTCTGCACCGACGACGTGCCCCAGCTGGAGCATTACAGGGAGGTGGGCTACTTCCAGGACATCCCGCCCATCCACGCCGATCTGGGCGAGCTGGTCACCGGTCAGAAGCCAGGGCGTGAGACCCCGGACGAGCGCACGATGACGTGCAACCTGGGCCTGGCCATCGACGACATGGCCGTGGCACCGGCCATCTATCAGCAGGCCCGGGAAAAGGACATCGGCAGCTGGTTGCCGCTGTAGGCTCTAGCGGACGAGAGGAGAAGGCGATGTTCTGTCCGGACCTGACCTTCAGACCCCGTATGTCCGTGCTCAACGAGGATCAGATCGAGCGGATTCATCAAGCCACGCTGGAACTCCTGGAGCGGACCGGCGTGCAGGTGACCCACCCACGCGCCCTGGAGCTGCTCGACGGCGCCGGCGCCCGCGTGGACGGGGACCGTGTTTGCATACCTGCATGGATGGTGGAGGATGCCATCCGTCAGGCACCCTCGCGCGTCGTGCTTGGCGACCGTTCCGGAGAACGTAGGATCTTCCTGGAGGGAGACAAGTCCTGGTTTGGCCCCAGCCTCGACTGCATCGACTATTTGGACCCGCTCACCGACGAGCGACGTCGGTTCGTGAGCGATGATTGCCGCATCACCTCCACCGTCGCCGACGCGCTGCCCAATTACACCTGGGTGATGACCATCGGCATGGCCGACGATGTCTCCGCTGACGTCGCCGACCGGGTGATCGCGAAGCAGGTGTTCACCCACACGGAGAAGCCTCTGGTCTTCTGCTGCAAGGACGTCAACAGTGTGCGCGACATCTACCGGATGGCCGTGCTCATCGCGGGCGGCGAGGAGCCGTTTCAAAGAGCCCCCACCTGCGTCCACTATTCGGAGCCGATCTCTCCGCTGCTCTACTACGATCCCGCCGTGGAGAAGATCCTCTTCTGTGCAGAGAAGGGGATCCCGCTGATCAACTACCCGGCGCCACAAGCCGGCAGCACGGCACCGGCGACGTTTGCCGGCGAGGTGGTGCAGGGCAGCGCCGAGTCACTCAGCGGCCTGGTGCTGGCCCAGCTCGTCAACCCCGGCGCCCCCTTCATCTACGGCGCCTTCGCCACCGTGATGGATATGCGGACCACTGTGTTCTCCTACGGCGCGCCAGAGATGAGCCTGATGGTGGCGGCGATGGCCCAGATGGCGCAGCACTATCGGCTTCCCTTCTTCGGTACAGCCGGTTGTTCCGACGCCAAGTTCCCGGACGCGCAGGCCGCGGCCGAGGCTGCTTTCTCCTGCCTGGCCTCCGCGCTGGTCGGCGCCAACCTGATCCACGACGCCGGGTGGCTGGATCACGGATCGGTCGCCTCTCCGGCCTACATCGTGCTGGTCCACGAGATCCTGGACATGGTCGGGCAGCTTATGCCGGGCATGCCCGTCACCGACGAGACGCTGGCGTTGGACGTGATGGACCAGGTCGGCCCCGGCGGGCACTACCTGGACGAGGAGCACACCTACACGCACTTCAAGGACGTCTGGTACTCGGACCTCTTCGATCGCAGCCGCCTCGACGAATGGCGAGCCCAAGGGGAGACGCCGTTCGCCGAGAGACTGGGCGAGATGACGAAGAAAGTGATGGAGCACGAGCCGGCGCCGCTAGCCGCCGACGTCCTCGCCGAGATGGACGAAATGGCGAAACACTGGACATAGGAGCGCCAGAAGATCCAAGGAGGAGCGCGATGTACCAGCACGTTTTCCACACCGTTGACACGCACACCGCCGGCGAACCGACCCGAGTGGTGGTCGCCGGTGTGCCCTTCCTGCAAGGCACAATGGCGGAGAAACGCCATCAACTGCAGGAGGGATACGATTTCGTGCGCACCGCCCTGATGCACGAGCCGCGCGGGCACGGCGACATGTTCGGCGCCATCCTTATGGAACCCGCTCATCCAGAGGCCGACATCGGCGTGGTGTTTATGGACACCGGCGGGTACCTGGCGATGTGTGGGCATGGCTCCATCGGCGCCGTGGTCGCTGCCCTGACCACTGGGACGGTGCCTATCGAGGAACCCGTGACCAAGGTGCTGATGGACACACCGGCGGGATTGGTTCGGGCCCGGGCCCAGATCGACGACGGTCGGATTGGCGAGGTCGCCGTGGAGAACGTGCCGGCGTTCCTCTACCGCAGCGGGGTAGAGGTGGAGACGTCTAAGGGGCCGGTGAAGCTCGACATCTCCTTCGGGGGGAACTTCTTCGCCCTGGTATCGGCAAAGAGCCTGGGGCTGGAGGTCCGAATGGCCCGTCTGCCAGAGCTGATCGAACGCGGCATGGCCATCCGCGCCGCCATCGACGAGCAGATCGGTGTCGTCCATCCCACGCAGCCGCACATCGACGCCGTCGACCTGGTCGAGATCTACGAGGATCTGGAAGGCGAGGAGGCCAACTGCCGCAACGTGGTCGTCTTCGGCGAAGCCCAGGCCGATCGCTCCCCCTGCGGCACCGGCACCAGCGCCAAAATGGCGGCCCTCTATGCCAAGGGTGAACTCAGCCTGGACCAGCCCTTCGTCAATGAGAGCATCATAGGCACCCGTTTCACCGGTCGCCTACTGAGGGAAGAGCGGATTGGCGATCGAGTCGTCGTCGTGCCCGAGATCGCAGGGAGAGCCTACGTGACGGGCTTCCAGCAGTTCGTCGTTGATCCCACCGATCCGCTGAGATTCGGTTTCCTGCTGAGCGGCTGAGGTCTTCGTCTTGCGTGCGCCCTGGGCCTAGGCCCGGGGCGCGAGCACCATCTGCCGACGCCGTTCCCTCCCAACGACGTCACTCAGATCCAGCAATGCGATCCCCATCCTGATCAACAGCAGGGCAATCGCATTTAGAGGATAGGTCTGATTGCGGCTGCTTGCGGTTGCTTGCTACACCCTCTTTGCTCCCTCTGGATCTGGCGATCCAGGCTGAGCAAGTACGCCAAATGCGATTCCCCTATGATCACCAATCGAAATAGTTGACAAAATTGCTCAACTGTTGTATAATCCCAGTGAGGTAGAGGAACTGACCTAGACCAATCGATAAGCGGAGTCGGTAAAGACAGGATTAGCAATGATACGGGTTTCAACGAAAGGACGATACGCGCTACGGGCGATGGTGGATCTAGCTAGGCGTTTCGGCAATGGACCGATAGCGCGCCAGGATATCGCAGCGCGTCAGGACATCTCGGCAGACTACGTGGCTCAGCTCTTCCGACCGCTCCAGGACGCGGGGCTGGTGGAGGGGGTCAAGGGGCCAGGCGGCGGGTACCGTCTCACGCGAGCGCCGGGCGAGATCCGGGTTCGGGACGTGGTAGAGGCCTTAGAGGGGCCGGTGGCCCTGGCACCCTGCGTGGAGGGTTACCTCGATAGCGGAGGCTGCCCGCGGGCTGCCCTCTGCGCCACGCGTGGTTTTTGGGAACGATTATCGACAGCCATAAGAGAGCTGCTCGATATCACTACCCTCCAAGACCTGAGCAGCGAGGCCGACGGGCTGGCCGGTGTGTCCGGCGAGATGTCATAAGAAGAACCGAGCAGCAGGAGCTGGACCATGAGTGAAAAGACCAAGACTGAGCGACAGTTGAAAGAGAGCAAGGTATCACTGCCCGTGCGGGGCATGACCTGTGCCTCGTGTGTGGCACACGTGGAGAAGGCGCTGAAAGGTGTGGAAGGCGTCGGAGAGGTCAACGTCAACCTAGCCACAGAGAAAGCGAGCCTCGATTTTCGGACAGACGCCGTCAAGGTGGGTGATCTAGTGCACGCGGTGCGGGAGACCGGCTACGATGTCGCCACCGACACGATCACCCTTGAGATCGCAGGTATGACGTGCGCGTCGTGCGTCAACCACGTGGAGAAGGCCCTGAACAAGGTGCCGGGCGTCATCGAGGCCCGCGTCAATCTGGCCACCGAGAAGGCTACCGTCACCTATGTCGAGGAGAGCACGGGCATCGCCGATTTCAAGAAAGCGGTTCGGGAGGCAGGTTACGACGTTGTGGAGACAGCGGAGGAGGGTGACGCCGAAGAGGCTGTGATCGAGAAGCACGAGGATGAGGTGGTGCGCAAGATGCGCCGGGCTCGCTTCCGTATGCTCACAGCCTGGGCATTCACAGCGCCCATTGTTATATGGATGATCGCCGAGATGTTCTTCGGCATCGTCTGGCCCAATGAGACCATCTTCAACCTGGGCATGATCGTGCTGGCCCTGCCGGTGCTCTTCTGGGTCGGGCGTCGCACGTTCGGGAGCGGCCTCACCGCCGTGCGCCACGGCTATGCCAACATGGACACGCTGATCACCTTGGGCACCGGTGCATCATTTCTCACCGGCCCGGCCTCGTTCGTCTTCCCTGTGGCCAACTACGCCGGTGTGTCGGCCATGATCATGGCCTTCCACCTGACAGGACGCTACGTCGAGGAGTCCGCCAAGGGGCGGGCCTCCCAGGCGATCCGCAAGCTGCTGGAGCTGGGAGCCAAGACGGCGCGCGTCGTCCGAAGTGGTGAGGAGGTCGAGTTACCCATCGACGAGGTTCAGGTGGGCGACGTGATGGTCGTCCGCCCGGGCGAGAAGATCCCCACCGACGGCGTCGTCCTTTCCGGCGAGAGCGCCGTCGACGAGTCGATGGCCACCGGCGAGTCGATGCCGGTCAATAAGGAGGCGGGCGACGAGGTCATCGGCGCCACCGTCAACCAGGAGGGGTTGCTCAAGGTGCGGGCCACCAAGGTGGGGAAGGACACCTTCCTGTCCCAGGTGATCAAGCTGGTCGAGGAGGCCCAGGGGTCGAAGGTACCGATTCAGGCTCTGGCGGACCGGGTGACCGGCATCTTCGTGCCGGTGGTGATGACCATCGCGGCGCTCACCCTCCTGGTCAACCTGCTCTTCCCCGGGTTTATGGGCTCGCTGGTGGAGCTGGGCTCGTTCCTACCCTGGGTCAACGCGAGCCTGAGCCCCATCACCCTGGCCATCGTCTCGATGGTGGCCGTGCTGGTGATCGCCTGCCCATGTGCCCTGGGTCTGGCGACACCCACCGCCCTCATGGTCGGCAGCGGGATGGGGGCCGAGCACGGCATTCTCATCCGCTCCGGCGAGGCGATCCAGACACTGAAGGACGTGGCGGTGGTGGTCTTCGACAAGACGGGGACGATTACGAAAGGTAAGCCCGAGGTGACCGACGTGGTTGGAATGACCGATGAGCCCACGACCCGTGGCCAACTACTGCGCTGGGCGGCCTCTGCGGAGCGAGGCAGCGAGCATCCTCTGGGCCGCGCCATCGCCGAGCACGCGAAGGCAGAGGGCATCTCGTTGGACGAACCAGAGGACTTCCAGGCCATCCGCGGCCGAGGCATCACGGCGATGGTGGAAGGACACCACGTGGTGGTCGGTTCCCGCCGGCTGATGGAGGAGCAGGGGCTCGATCCTGCCCCCCTGGAGGAATCGCTAAGGAAGCTCGAGACCGAGGCGAAAACGGCTATGCTGGTGGCGGTCGACGGTCGGTTGATCGGCGTCATTGCCGTGGCCGACACGCTCAAGGAGGACTCAGCCGACGCCATCGGCGCGCTCCACCGCATGGGGTTGGAGACGGCGATGATCACGGGCGACAACCAACGCACGGCCGAGGCGATCGCTGAACGAGTCGGCATCGACCACGTGCTGGCCGAGGTGCTGCCCGACGGGAAGATCGCCGAAGTGCGAAAGTTGCAGGAGCGCCTGGGCTCAGTCGCCTTCGTCGGCGACGGCATCAACGATGCGCCGGCGCTGACGCAGGCCAACGTGGGCATCGCCATCGGCACCGGCACCGACATCGCCATCGAGGCCAGCGACGTGACGCTGGTGCGCGGCGAGCTAACGGGCGTAGTCGAGGCGGTCAACCTGAGCCGGGCCACGTTCCGCAAGATCAGGCAGAACCTGTTCTGGGCCTTCTTCTACAACGTGATCATGGTGCCGCTGGCCATCATCGGCTGGATGCACCCAGTGCTCTCGGAGATCGCGATGGCGACGTCGTCGGTGACAGTGGTCACCAATGCCAACACGCTGCGGCGCGTCGACATCCGGCCCGAGTACTTGAAGGAGGAAGAGAAGGGACAGCGGCCGGATATGATCAGCCAGCCGGCCAGGAGCCCAGCTTGAGAGGAGCAGAGCGATGCCCCGGGGTAGCTCGAAAGGTCGCCTCAGGCCAGCCGTTTCACATAGGATGCCGAGGAAAAGCACTCAACGGCCAGTCACCGCGTGTTCTGACGAGCTAGTCGCCAGAGCCAAACGAGATGCAATGGACAAACCCAATTGAGGAGGCAAATCAGATGGCTATCGATCCCGTATGCAAGATGGACGTAAAGCCCGAAGACGCACCCGCCAAGGCCGACTACAAGGGGAAGACCTATTACTTCTGCGCTCCGGGATGCAAGGTGGCGTTTGAGAAGGATCCGGAGAAGTACCTGGAGCAGACCGAAGAGGCGAGCTAGCAGGCGCTAGATCGTGATCAACAGCTGGACCCCTTGGAGCTGCAGAGCCCCAAGGGGTCTGGTGGTCTCTTGGGCCAAAGAGAACAAACGATGACGGGTTTGACAGCGCGCATAGCTGTCGCAGCTGAACGCTACCATTCGAGCCGCATCTCCAGCTCGAAAACCTGGAATCCCATCCGCTCGTAGAGCTCCCGAGCCGGATTCCCCGCCAGCACGCTCAACGTAGCCTCTGAGCATCCCCTCCTCTCGCCCGACGCGTTGTGAAATCATCGCGCAGCCGGAGCGCTGCCTCGAGACGTCCAGTCGAGAACTGGTCGACCCCCACATCAAGGCCCCGCTCAATCGCCTCTGCCGTATCGAGGTTCGACCCGTGGACGATGAAGCCCCTTCGCTGGAGTCTTCCTACGAAGTCAGAGTCGAGGAGCACGATGTCAAGATGGACGTGGGTGGTCCCCAACAGGCTGGCCCAGTCGAGGATGTGGCGCTGTGCGAGACGGACCGGCATCCACGCCGGCGGTTCAGAGTAGAACGTCCCTGACCGTAATTGAGGGTTCAGTCTCCTGGCGTGGTGCAGAAGCGGATAGTGCGCCGTGGTCAGCTCGGAGGTGTCCACGAGGTCGAACTGCTCGATCTCATCGATAACCTGGCGCAAGAAGCCGATGCTCGGATCGTGCAGATGCACCTCTAGCCTCGTTCTGCCCTGGCAGAGCTCGAGGACCTCAGCCAACGTGGGCTTCGGCTCGCCGGCGAATTGCTCATCGAACCAGCCGCCGGAATCCAGCGCCTTCAACTCCGCCAGCGTATGCTCGCAGACGAGGCCCTCGCCATCATCGGTGGCACCAAGGCTGTAGAAATGGTGCACGACGAGCTCATGATCGGCGGTGAGATGGACGTCGAGCTCCACCCCGTCCGCCCCCTTCGCGATGGCGCTCTCGAAGGCCGGCAGCGTGTTCTCCGGGGCGTTCTCCACATCCCCGGTGCGGGCGATAACGAGCGGCCTCTCCACCATGGCTGCTCCGCGCATCTCTGTGTAGTTGCCTCCACTCAAGCCCTCAGAACACAACCTTGTCATCTCGTCGCGGCACGCGGAATGGAATCCCACTCCTTTAACACCCGCCGAATCCCCTCATCGCTCCGCGACCTATCGGCGCGACCTGCGGACAAGAGGGTAACTACAGGGAAGCAGGAAAACCGAGGCCCGTGTGTCGGGAGAGTATACACCAGCGGGCCGAAGGAGGCAAGATCGGTTTTGGGAAAACGAGCATCTTCGACTCAGAGAAGCCACCTGCGAATAGTTGACCAATTTACTCAATTGATGTACAATGATGTACTGCAATAGCGTGAGAGGCAGGTCTCGACACCGATAAGGAGCTCGCTAGAATTCGATGAAAGACCGAGCTTGGAGGAAGCGTAGCGTGAAGGTGAGAGGTATGGACTGTGCCGAATGTGCCGTCCATACCGAAGAAGCTGTACGTGGATTGAAAGGCGTGAGAGAGGCTCGCGTCTACCTGGGCGCCGAACGGCTCGACGTCGTCTACGATCCGAACTTGACGGACACAGATCGGATCGGTCAGGCCCTCGAGCAAGCTGGCTACCGAGTGGAGGAGGAGACGGACGGCACTGGTCAGCGCCACGGACCGGATCTGGCGAAGCAGCTCACCGGCCTCCTCGTGGCCGTCGTCGTCCTGGTCATCCTCGTCGAGACGGTCGGCGAGCGACTGGGCCTGCTGGAAGCCGCCCTGACGTGGGTGCCGCCCTGGCTGGCGATAGCCGCGATTCTGGTGGGCGGCTTCCCCATCTTCCGCAACGTCGTTGCGGCCCTGGCTCGTGGCCAGGTGACGGCACACGTGCTGATGACCTTGGGCATCGTCGGCGCCCTCACCATCGGGGAGTACACCGCAGCGGTGGTGATCGTTTTCTTCATGCGAGTTTCAGACTACCTGGAAGGATTGACCACCGATCGCTCCCGGGAAGCCATTCGGGCCTTGATGCGCCTGGCACCGGAGACCGCCCACCGGCTGCGCAACGGCGAGGAGGAGGACGTCCCCGTTGAGGCCCTCAGCCCCGGCGACCGAGTGGTGGTGCGACCCGGCGAGCAGATCCCGGCAGACGGACAGGTGGAGAAAGGAACGGCGGCCGTAGACCAATCGCCGGTCACGGGTGAGAGCATGCCCGTGGAGAAAGGACCGGGAAGCGACGTCTTCGCCGGGACCATCGCCCACGCGGGCGCCCTCACCGTAGAGGTGACGCGCACGGGAAGCGACACGACCCTTGGGCGCGTCATCCAACTGGTCGAGGAGGCCGAGGCAAACAAGGCACCGGTACAACGGGTGGCCGACCACTTCACGGCCTGGTATATCCCGGTCGTCGTCACGGCAGCGGGCCTTACCTATCTGCTAGGACAGGATCTCACTGCCGCCATCGCGGTTCTGCTGGTCTCCTGCGCCTGTGCCATCGCCCTCGCCACACCCACAGCCGTCATCGCTGCCGTGGGGCGGGCCGCCCGACGCGGCATCCTGATCAAGGGAGGACGCTACCTGGAGTCGCTGGCACGCGTCGACACCGTGGTGATGGACAAGACGGGGACGCTGACCTTCGGACGACCGGTAGTTACAAACGTATCCGCCGTGGACGGCCGGTCCGGGGAGGAGGTGATGGTGGTAGCTGCCACAGCGGAGCAGCTTTCGGAGCATCCAGTGGCAGCGGCCGTGCGCCAGGCTGCGCGGGAACGGGGCCTCGACCCGGCCTCTGCCGACCAGTTCGAGGCGTTGACCGGGATGGGCGTACGAGCTCGCTCCAACAACAGGCGAGTCCTGGTGGGTAACCAACGTCTGCTGGTGGAGGAGGACGTCCCTCTGCCCACGGCCGCCAGAGCCGAGGCAGCAACCTGGCAGGAAGCTGGCGAGACTGTCTTCTTCGTCGCAGTCGACGACCGCGTCTTGGGGCTGATGGCCGTCGCCGACAAACCTCGGCCCGAGGTTCCAGAGGCTCTGGCGGCCCTGCGGAAGCTAGACATTGACCACTTCCTGCTCCTGACAGGAGACGACGAGCGCACTGCCCAGGCAGAGGCTGACCGGCTGGGGGTTGAATATCGCGCAGAGTTGCTGCCGGAGGACAAGATCAAGGTGATCCGAAAGCTCCAAGAACGGGGACAGACCGTTCTGATGGTGGGAGACGGTGTTAATGACGCCCCAGCCCTCGCCCAAGCCGACGTCGGCGTGGCCATGGGCGTGGTCGGCACCGATGCAGCACTGGAAGCGGCCGACGTGGCGCTGATGCAGGACGACTGGCGTGCGCTGCCGGAGGCGATGCACATCGGGCGACGGAGCTTCCGAGTGATTCAGCAGAACTTGGGCCTGGGCGTGCTCTACAACGTGATCGGCATCGGGCTGGCAGCGCTGGGCATCCTACCGCCGGTGATGGCTGCGGCCGGGCAGTCAATCCCGGATCTGCTGGTCATGCTCAACTCAGCGCGGCTCCTGAGAGAATAGACGCTGACCCACGCCGCCCTCCAATACGCGCACAATGATAGACGGCAAGGAAAGGATGACAAGTGAAGGATCAACCAACTGGAGCGGGGAGCAGCACGTTCGATCTGGTCGACACGAGGAAGCTGTTCGACGTCCTGAACCTAAGGCCAGACAGTGTATTCGTCGATCTGGCCTGCGGCAACGGACGATACGCCCTGAAAGCAGCCGGCTACATCACCGCGGAAGGCACCGTCTACGCTTTCGACCTCTGGGAGGAGGGTATCGCAACTTTAAGAGCAGAAGCGCGCGCCAGAGGGCTCGAACAGGTTCACGCGAGCGTTGCCGACATCAGCAAGCATATTCCAGCGGAGGACCATACAGTCGACGTCTGTCTCATCAACTCGGCCCTCCACGACCTCCTTCGCGACGGGACCCACGATGCGGCTCTGAAAGAAATCACGAGAATCATGAAGCCCACCGGAAGACTGGCGGTCGTTGAGTTCGAGAAGACGGTCGGACCGCCAGGACCGCCCGTGGAGGTCAGGCTTTCTCCCCAGGACGTGGAGAGGCTGCTGCGTCCACATAGCCTCGCTCTGATACGGACTACGGACGTGGGACAGCACCATTACCTGTCCTCGTTCCGCCTCGACAGCAGCGCATGATCGAGGCAATGAGCAACCCATCCCGGTTCACGACGACGCCTGGGAGCGACGACGATGACAGCTGAAGAGAAAGGAAGCCGATCGATGGACACAACAGCCCTGGTTCTGGCCGCTGCTGCCGCCATCTTGTTAGCGCTCGCCCTGCGAAGAGGATCGGACGTCGCTCTGGACGGCCTCCTGGCAGCATGGGGCACGCTCCGGCGCAACTTGGTGCTGCTGATCCTCGGCTTCATCCTGGCCGGGCTGGTCCAGGTCCTCATCCCTAGGGAGCTGATTAGCCGCTGGCTGGGTGATCAGGCCGGCGTCAAGGGCGTTCTCATCGGCTGTGTGGTCGGCGGATTGGTGCCCGGCGCGCCCTATGCTACCTTTCCTCTGGTGGCCTCCCTCTATCAGGCCGGCGCCAGCATAGGCGCGGTGGTGGGCTTCGTGTCGGCCTGGGCCCTCTGGTCCGTGTCACGCCTGCCGATCGAGATGGCCTTGATCGATCCTCGACCGGCCTTGATCCGCTACGGGATCACGTTCATCGTGCCGCCCCTAGCGGGGATGCTGGCAGAGGTTGTCGACCGGTTTGTATGAGGCGAAGAGGACAAAAGAACAGCGAAAGCCCCACCGTATCTCTGGTGGAGCTTTCATATAAATGCCGAGGCCCAGATTCGAACTGGGGACACCCTGATTTTCAGTCAAGTGCTCTACCAGGCTGAGCTACCTCGGCACCACGCCCGGTATTCTAGCTCAACTGACGAAGATTGTCAAGCCGCAAAAAGACGCTCTAGGAAAGCACCTCCCACACCATCTCCAACGCACGGTCCGCAAGCCAAACGCCATCTCTCCCGGTAGCTCCGCCCACCTCGTGGACCTCGTCAACCACCCGCCGGCCCGTGTTAAAGGCCACGTAGACGGCCTGCGTCTCCTCGTCGCTTATGGGACCCCTGGCCCAGACCGCCAGACAGAGGTTGACGCCCAGGAAGCTGCGTCCCTCCCGAGCCGCCGCCCGGGCTGCCTTGGCGGAGAAATCACCCGCCTTCTTAAACTGGGGACGGGGCAGTGCCATCAAGCCGATGGCCTCGTCCACGTCGTCCACAATCAGACTGTTGCCCAGCGCGTTGACGCCCTCCTCGGTGTCGAAGAGGCGTCGACTGACGACACCTCCCTCGCCGCATTCCACGGTGCCAAGCTTCAGCTCTCGTGCCACAAGCTCTTCGGCTACCCGCTCTGCAACTGAATCCTTCGTCACCAATGCCACCCCCTCAGAAAAACCCTCTCCACTTACTCCCACCTGAGCCTACAGGAGATTATAGACGGATGAGACCTACGGCACAACCGGCCTCGAGGGCGCTTGGCGACGATGACCTCGGATCACCTTGACCCCCGATGTGTGCACAAACGAGGAAACCCTGCTATAATGTGAGCGTACATCAGAACACCATACACGAAATCAGGGAGGTCGTCCAGATGGCTTTCCCCCGCCGCAGCGGCATCTTGCTCCATCCCACTTCGCTCCCAAGCCCATTTGGCATTGGTGACTTGGGTCACCACGCCTACCAGTTCATCGATTTCCTAGCCGACGCTGGCCAGTCCTACTGGCAGATTCTCCCCCTGAGCCCCACCGGCTACGGCGACTCCCCCTACCAGGCCCTCTCCGCCTTTGCTGGTAACCCCATGCTCATCGACCCTCAAGGGTTGGTTGAGAAGGGGCACCTCTCGGAAGCGGACATCGAGGAGCGGCCAGACTTCTCCGCCGACCGAGTGGACTTCGGGCCCGTCATCGAGTACAAATCGCAGCTTTTGGACCGCGCGTTCGACGCCTTTCAAGCCTCAGCACCGGCCGACCAGCGGACCGCCTTCGCGGTCTTCTGCGCGGACCAGGCCCAATGGCTCGATGACTTCGCTTTGTTCATGGCTCTGAAGCAGAGCCACGACCTTCGCTCCTGGCAAGCGTGGGAGCCTGAGTTTGCCGCCAGGGAGCCAGCCGCCTTGGCCGGCGCCCGTGAGAGGTTGGCCGACGAGATCGAGAATCAGAAGTACCGACAGTGGCAGTTCTTCCAGCAATGGCTGGCCGTCAAGCGGTACGCCAACCAGCGTGGGGTCGACATCATCGGCGACATTCCCATCTTCGTCTCCCTGGACAGCGCTGACGTGTGGGCCAATACAGATCTCTTCAAGTTCGACCAGGATCTTGAGCCGACGGTCGTCTCCGGTGTGCCACCCGACTACTTCAGCGAGACCGGTCAGCTTTGGGGGCACCCCCTCTACCGTTGGGACTTGATGTCGGAGAGAGACTATGCATGGTGGATCTCTCGCTTCCGCATGGCGTTCACCCAGGCCGACGTGGTGCGCATCGATCACTTCCGCGGATTCTACAACTACTGGGAAATCCCTGCTGGAGCGGAGACGGCTATCGAAGGCGAGTGGCGGTACGGTCCCGGTGCCGATCTGTTCCATGCCGTCACCTCGAAGCTCGGCGACGTGGACATCATCGCCGAGGATTTGGGCGACTTCGACGAGGAGTCTCGAGCCGCCCTCGACGCCTTGCAGGAGACGTTCGGTTATCCCGGCATGAAGGTGCTTCAGTTCGCCTTTGGATCGGGGCCCTCCGATCCTTTCTTGCCCCACAATTACGCCGCTGAATGCACGGTCTACACCGGCACACACGACAACGACACCGTCACCGGATGGTACGAGGTCACCTCCGGCGGAGAAGAGCGGCGGTACGCTCTCAAGTACGTGGACAGCGACGGGTCCGACATCGCATGGGACATGATCCGCCTGGCCTGGGCCTCCGTGGCGAACACCGCGATGACCACAGCCCAGGACCTCTTGGGCTTGGGTCACGAGGCACGGATGAACCTGCCTGGCACCATCGGCCCGCCCAACTGGAACTGGCGGTTCCGTGAGGGCGCGCTGACCCGCGACATCGCCCAACGCCTGGAGGAGATGACGACCATTTACGGGCGTAGAGGATAGTCACGTGACAGCAGTGGCGACTTACCCTTTTGCCCTTCACTGCCACCGTGCTATAATCAACCCAGGTACCGGCTCGCCTTGGGCTCGCCCGGCGGATCTAGGCCCGGCGCTCGATCAGGTCAGAGCGTGAGGGGCCACGAGGTGAAAGCTTACCAACCCAGATGGCGTACCATTGGGTTAGACAACGAAACAAGCGACGAGCAAGTAACGGAATAGTGAGAACGGACTTATGACGGAACCGATTGACCCACCCAACCACCCCCCTGTCGAAACACCAACCGAAGAAGATTATCTCCACTGTATCCGCTGCGGACTCTGTTTGTCAGTCTGCCCCCTCTATCGGCTCACGCTCAACGAGACGGATTCACCTCGCGCTCGCGTCGCTGTGCTGCGCGCCGTCCGCGAGGACCTGATCGAGGAACCCAGCGATGATACGGCCGCCCGTTTCTTCCGCTGCCTGCTCTGCGGCGCCTGTACGTTTGCCTGTCCCAGCGGCGTGACTGTCGATCGGATCTTGGAGCTGACCCGCGGGGAGATGAGCGACCGAGGGCTGATGCCCGAGCCCCTGGTCGCGTTGGGAGACCGGATAGCTGAGGGGCACAACATCTCCGGTGAACCCAATGAGAACCGCTTGATGTGGACCGACAACCTGTCGAGCCCCCCCAAGGGCATCGGGAAGGAGCACGCGGAGGTAGTCTACTTCGTGGGATGCGTCAGCGCTATGTTCCCCCGCAGCTACTCGGTGGCGCAGTCCTTCGTTGAGCTCCTGGAGAAAGCCGACGTCGACTATGGCCTGTTGGGTGAGCGAGAGTGGTGTTGTGGCTACCCCCAGGCCATCAGCGGTGAACCCGACCGAGCGCGCGAGACAATGCGTCACAATGTCGAGGCCGTGCGGGCGATGGAGGCCAAGACCGTGGTCACCACCTGTCCCTCCTGCTACCACTTCTGGAAGCACACCTATCCGGCGGCGCTGGAGGAGGAGATCGACATAGACGTCCTGCACGCCACGGAGTTCGTGGCTGATCTTCTGGAGGCGGATCGATTGCCCTTGCGCGACGGCTTGCGAGAGCAGACCGTCACCTACCACGATCCGTGTGATCTAGGCCGCAAGAGCGGCGTCTTCGATGCGCCCCGCCGCATCGTGGCCCAGATACCAAGCGTGACCCTGGTGGAGATGCCCGAGAACCGAGAAGGATCCCACTGCTGCGGCGGCGGGGGGAATCTGGAGAGCCTCGATCCGGCGTTGAGCGGCGCTATCGCCGCCAGAAGGATCCAACAGGCGGCGGAAACTGGCGCCAAGACCGTGCTCTCCGCTTGTCAGCAATGCGAGCGGACGCTCTTCAGCGCCGCTCGTTCGGAGCGCATTCGTGTCCGGTCGAAGGACATCGTGGAGCTCGTCCTAGAAGCGACAGCTTAGGACAACGCCCCATCACGGAGAGATTATGCCAAATCACGTTCTTATTCAACACCTCCAAGAGACCCTAGGCGCGGAGAAGGTCCTGGCCTCTTTGGAGGATCGTATTGCCTACTCCTACGACGGGACCTTCGAACAGGATCTGCCCGACGTGGCTGTCCTGCCTGAATCGACCGAGGATGTGACCGCCGTCGTGCGCCTCGCTGGCAAGCACGACGTGCCGGTGGTGGCGCGAGGGATGGCCTCCGGCCTAGCGGGGGCCTCCATACCCTTCGGCGGGGGCATCGCCCTCTCCTTGACGCGGATGAATCGCATCCTGGAAATTGACGAGGAGAATCACACCGCCTGGGTCGAGGCAGGAGTCATCACCGCCGATCTGGAATCAGCGGTGGAGGAGCGAGGCCTCTTCTATCCTCCGGACCCCTCCAGCAACGAGCAGTCCACGATTGGAGGGAACATCGCCTGTAACGCCGGTGGACCCCGCTGCCTGAAGTACGGGGTAACCGGCGACTACGTTATGGGACTCACGGTGGTCCTCGCCGATGGTCAGGTGCTCAAGACAGGGGGAAAGGCGATCAAGAACGTCGTCGGCTACGACCTGAACGCTCTATTCGTCGGTTCGGAGGGGACCCTCGGCGTGATCACCGAGGCACTGCTGCGGCTCACCACAAAGCCACAGGTCGTACGCACCGCCCGGGCGGAGTTCCCGGCGCTGGAGGATGCCTCCCGCACCGTCAACGCCATACTCGATGCCGGCGTCGTCCCGGCAACATTGGAGATGATGGATGAGACGGCCATCACGTGTATCGAGGAAGCTATGGAGCTCGGGTTGCCCCTAGACGTGGAGGCTATGCTGATCATCGAGACGGACGGATCTGACGAGGAGGCGGTGCTACGCGAGATCGAGACGGTGGCGCGGGTCTGCCAGGATAGCGGCGCCCGTGAGGTGATCGTCGCCGAGACCGAGGAGGAGCGTGAGCGGCTCTGGCGCGCTCGACGGTCTGTCTCACCCTCATTGGCCCGTAAGGCGCCCAACAAGCTGGGGGAGGACATCACTGTGCCCCGCAGCGCCATACCTGAGGCCATCCGCCGCATCAAGGCCATCAGCGCGGACTACGGGTTGCCGATCGTTATCTTTGGACACGCCGGCGACGGGAACCTCCACCCCAACATCCTCTTCGACAAACGGGACGAAGAAGAGTGGCAGATGGTGGAGCAGATCGTCGGGGAGATTTTCCAGGTAGCGATGGATCTTGAGGGAACGCTCTCCGGAGAACACGGGGTGGGGACCCTGAAGCGACCCTACATAGAAGAGGCGCTGGGCCCGCTCTCGCTGCACGTCCAGCGACGGATTAAGGAGGCACTGGATCCCCGGGGGATTATGAACCCAGGCAAAGTCCTGCCTGGGCAATGAGCACGCAAGACGTGGCGCGGCGTTCGCGCCACGTCTTTGTTTTTTCCTAGGGCATTTAGGCACGAGGAGATGATCTATGTTAGATCTACATACAGGCGTCGATATTCTCACCGAGATCGGAGGGGTCAACACGTTGGACGAGGCAGAGGCGCTCTTCGAGACCCGATGCGATCGGGAGACGGTTCAGAAGCTCAGCCACATCAACCATGAAGATGCGCTCCTAAGAATCGCAAATGCGATAGCCATGACCGATCCAGACGCAGTTTTCGTCAACACCGGGTCTGAGGCCGACCGCAAACGGGTGCGCATCATGAGCCTGACCAAGGTCGAGGAACGACCGGTGGCAATGAGAGACCATACCGTCCACTTCGATCTTCCCCAGGAACAGGCGCGAATCATCGACAGGACCTACTACATCGTGAACGAAGGGGAGAAGACCAGCGTCCTGGCCCAGAGCATCTTTCGCGACGAGGCACTGGCCTATCTGGAGACCCATATGAAGGGTATCGGTCAGGGCAAGACGCTGCTGATCGGCTTCTTCAGCCGCGGGCCCATCGGTGCCAAGGCCGCCATCCCAGCTCTGGAGATCACAACCTCTACATACGTCATGCACTCGGCCGATATCCTGTATCGACACGTCTATGGGGCGACACGCCCTGGTCGATTTGACGAAGAGGTTGAACGGGCTGGTTTGTTCTTCACCAACGTCCACAGCGAGGGTCCCAATAGACCCGAGGATCTGCCCAAGGCCCGGGTCTTCATGGACCGCAGTTGGCTGACCACGTACTCGCTCTTCTGCACCTATGCGGGCAACACCCTTCTGTTGAAGAAGGGGAACCACCGTTTCGCCGTCGATCTGGCCACCTATTACCGCCGGGAGGAGGAGCTTTCGGAGCACATGTTCATCACCGGCATGACGCGGAACGGCCGCACGACGTACTTCGCTGGAGCAGCACCATCGGGCTGTGGCAAGACCACAACAGCTATGACGGGCACCGATTTCGTCGGAGACGACCTCGCTCAGCTATGGATCGCCGACGATGGAACGTTGCGAGCCATCAACCCGGAGAAGGGGATCTTCGGCATCGTTCAGGACGTCAACTGTGAGAGCGATCCCTATCTGATGAAGGCCCTGCGGGAAGAGGGCGCTGAGGTGATCTGGACCAACATCCTCCTCGACGTCCACGGCGTGCCCTACTGGATGGGCAATGGAGAGGATTTGCCGACCAGGGGCACCAATTTCCAGGGCGAATGGTGGCGGGGCAAGCGAGATGAGAAAGGCAACCCTGTCCCGCTCTCCCATCCCAACGCCCGCTGCACCGTCGACTGCCGGGAGATCCAGAACTACAACGAGGAAGCCGCCGAAGATCCTCGCGGCGTCGAGGTTCGCGTGATCACCTACGGCGGACGTGACAGCGACACGATGCCACCGGTCCGTGTCGCCAAGGACGCCGATCACGGCGTCGTCATCGGAGCCTCCATCCTCTCGGCCGCCACAGCCACCGAGGTCGGAGCCAAGGGCGTCAGGCGTCAGCCGTGGGCCAATGAACCGTTTATCCCCGGTCCCCTGGCCGACTACATGGACGCCCAGTTTGCCTTCTTCAACTCAGACAAGCTGGCGTACGAGCCGATCATCGCGGGTTTGAACTACTTCCTGACGGAGGGCGCCCGCGGTGGAGAGGGAAAGGAACTATTGGGCGAGAAACGGGATGTGACCGTGTGGTTGGGATGGCTGGAGCGAATGGCTCATGGAGAGGTCGAGCCGATCGAGACCCCAATCGGATACATCCCCAGATACGAAGACCTGAAAGCTCTGTTCGCCGAGATCGCCAAGGCGTATCCTAAGGAGCTGTACGACAAGCAGTTTGCCCTTTACATAGACAACATTCTGGCCCGAATCAGCCTCCAGGAGGAAGCGTACGGGCGTGGCAACCAGGAGGGGAAAAACGTTCCTGCTCGACTCTTTGAGATCTACGCAGAGCAGCGGGAGGGCCTCGAAGCTTTGAAAGCAACCTATGGCCCGATCGTTTCGGTCGAGCAGGTTATGGAAGCTAACAAGAGCGATAGATGAGCTAGAACCCTGCCGGGGCGGGACGGGGTACGAGAAGAACGTGCTGTACATTAGTAAGGACCGATCATGGAGAAGGAAAAACTCACAACAGAAGAACTACTGGCCCAGGCGAAGAAACCCGCCGAGGACGCGATGCGGCTGCACCCTCACTATCGAGGCAAGGTACAGACCGCTCCGAAATGTGTCGTTCGGGGATTGGAGGACTTCGCGATCTGGTACACGCCCGGCGTGGCGGAGCCCTGCCGGGCCATCAAGGAGAACGAGGACCTGGTCTACGAGTACACCAACAAGGCAAACACGGTGGCCATCATCTCCGACGGCACAAGGGTCCTGGGGCTGGGCGATATCGGCCCCGCTGCCGGGCTGCCGGTGATGGAGGGAAAGGCACTGATCTTTAAATACCTGGGCGGCGTCGACGCAGTGCCGATCTGCCTGGACACCAAGGACCCTTACCGCATCATTCTCGCCGCCAAGTGGCTGCAGCCTTCCTTCGGCGGCGTGAATCTGGAGGACATCGAACAGCCAAAGTGCTTCCGCGTGCTGGATATGCTGCGCACTGACCCGAACGTCAACATCCCCGTCTGGCACGACGACCAGCAGGGAACGGCCACGGTCATCCTGGCTGGTCTGATCAACGCCTTGAGGATCGTGGGGAAGAAGATGGAGGACATACAGGTGGCCTTGATCGGCACCGGGGCTGCCAACGTGGCCACGCTGCGCCTGTTGCTCGCCAACGGCGTGACGTTTGGCAAGGTGATCGCTTGCGACAGCTCCGGCGTTCTCCATCCGGATCGCGCCGACATCCAAGCCCGCAAGACAGAGTTCGTAGATAAGTGGCGCATCTGTCAGCAGAGTAACGCCGAGGGCCGGCGCGGGGGGGTGCCCGAGGCGATGCGCGGAGCTGACGTATGCATCGCGGCCAGCAAACCAGGCCCGGGCACAATTCAGCCCGAGTGGGTCGAGGATATGGCCGAGGAGGCGATCGTATTCGCCTGCGCCAATCCAATTCCCGAGATCTGGCCGTGGGAAGCGAAGGCCGCCGGCGCCCGGATCGTTGGGACAGGGCGCAGCGACTTCGCCAATCAGATCAATAACTCGTTGGGCTTCCCCGCCATCTTCCGCGGCGTCCTCGACGTGCGAGCTACCACCATCACCGACGAGATGGCTATCGCTGCTGCACAGGCCCTGGCCACTTTCCAGAGGGAGAGAACCTTCGACGAGGAACACCTGCTACCGACCATGAGCGACTGGGAGGTCTTCCCCCAGGAGGCAGCAGCCGTCGGCATAAAGGCGCAGGAGCAGGGTGTGGCCAGGCGTGGACTTTCATATACTGAGCTTTTGAACAAGGCGCGGAAGACCATCGAGGAAGCCCAGGACATGACGCGGTTCCTGATGGAGAAGGAGATCATTCCGCCCGTGCCAGAGGAGTGGTCCTGAGGAGGGAGAGCCAATGTACGAAATAGTCATCATCGGTGGCGGCCCAGCAGGGATCAGCGCGGCTGCGATGGCCCTCAACCAGCGCGTGGAGACGCTGATCATCGCCGAGCAGTGGGGCGGTCAGACGACATACGAGATGCAGCTTGAGGACAAAGAGGGACGGGGAAGCATCAGCGGAGAGACGCTGCTCGAGGCCTTTCGCCGTCAGCTGGACTACCTGGATTTCGTGCGTCACTTCGACAGGGTGACCAAAGCCAAGCCAGAGGAGGATCATTTCGTCGTAGAAACCACCGACGGAGACCGCTTCGAGGGACAGACGCTGATCGTCGCCACCGGGGCAAAACCCGAGCGCCTTGAGGTGCCTGGAGCGCAACGGTTGGCCGGCCGCGGCTTGAGCTACTCCGCCACCACCCACGCCAGCCTCTTCCTGGGCAAGGACGTGGCGGTGGTCGGCAAGGGACGTCGTGCCCAATGGGCCGCTGCAAGCTTGGCCAGGAAGTGCCACCAGGTCTACCTGCTGGCACCGGAGCCGTTGGTCACGACCCCGCTGGCCGAAGGGCTCGCCCATATGGACAATCTCGAGGTGATAGAGGGCACCGCCATCCAGGAGGTTAAGGGTGATGCGTTTGTGAACGGCATCGTCGCGCGGATGCCGGACGGGGAGGAGCGGGAGATAGCGGTCAAGGGTCTGTTCGTTAAATTGACTCGCCTCCCGAACTCCGATCTGGTCAGCGAGTGGGTAGACTGCGACAGTCGTGGTCACATCATCGTCGATCAGTACAACGCCACCAGCTGGCCCGGGGTCTTCGCGGCCGGCGACGTGACCATGGTCTCGGAGCAGGTGCTGGTTCACATCGGCGAGGGCATCAAGGCGGCGCTTTCCGCCTATCACCACCTGTTGATGCAGTGATCGTCAGAAGGGTTGTGTCTAGCACCGCCTAACAGCTTGCAGCGGATGAGAAACGAACCTCGCGTGACCGAGGCGGAAATCCGCTGCAAGCAGACACCGTAGTACATCCCGGCGGAAATCTTCATCCAGTCCATCTGCTCAGAGGGGATCGTGATTTCGGTCATATGACCGCAAGGTGAGCGTGTAAGTGGTCAAGGACTTCCGCCCTGGTGTACTAGGGAGAAGAGCTGAGGACGACGGCGAGAAAGGTGACGACCAGGGCTACGAGGAGACCGCTGACGGCGAAAGCCACGACGGTCCTTTCAACGCGATCCCGAAAGCGCCCCGTCGCCCAAAGAAAGAGCCCCAGGCCCAGTCCTAAGCCGATCACCACACCGGTGGTGTAAGTGATGGCGGTCGCCATCAGCGCCGGCAAATCAATGCGGATGATCAGTCGACCAAACAGCTCCAAGGAGAATCGACTGCCGAGGAAAGCATAGCCGACGCCGGTCAACACCCCGACCGCCGTCAACACCACACCCTGCAGGCGTCCTCGGCCTCGCTCCAGCCACATCGTGATAGCACCCAACCCGATCAGGGTTGTGGCGAACGTGAGAACGATGATGGAGATCAAGGCAATCATTCAGCGTCTCCTGAGCCCCGACGGTCTCAACACACGTATACCGCGAAGCCGAAGGGCGGAGTACTTCCTAGAACAGCGACAACTGCTCTGCCTGAGGCGGCGGCTCAGACTCCGCCATTCGGGGCGCGCGTTCAATCACCCCGGGAATGCGCCGCATGTCCTCCTCAACAGTACCCCGCAGGCTAGGACGATGCAGGGCGGCCGCCGGATGGTACATGGGATAGTAGACGATACCATCGATCTTCCGCGGCTCTCCGTGGACGTGAGAGATACGGGCCTTAGGAAAGGCCCGGGCCATTGAGAAACGGCCTAACGTGACGACCACGGTGGGACGAATCAAAGCGATCTGGCGATCCAGATAGGGTTCGCACGCGCTAATCTCCTGTGGCAGAGGATCACGATTCCCTGGGGGTCGGCACTTGATCACGTTAGTGATGAAGACATCCTCTCGCGTGAGATCGATACTCTCCAGCAACTCCTCCAAGAACTGGCCTGCGGCCCCGACGAACGGACGGCCTTGCTGATCCTCGTGGAAACCCGGTGCCTCACCCACGAACATGATGTCGGCGTCCTCCGGACCCTCACCGGGCACAGCGTGTGTTCTACCGCGGTGTAGCAAGCACTTCGTGCACTCAGCGACCTCTGCCGCCAGTCTTTCCAGTTCTGACACACTTTCCTCCTGAGACTCGACCTGATAGTGGCTCGGGTGACGAGACAGGTCTGCGAACCAGCGTTCCGATGCCGCCCTCTCCTTCGCGTCACCGCCTGCGATGATTATAGAGGGGCGCCGTTGATTTGTCCAACCTCGATATCCTGACGCTCGAAGCGCTCCCTCACCATATCGCGGAGCTCGGCCAGTCGCTCCCGATAGCTCTCGTCCACCTTGACCGCCATCACCCAAGCGTCCTCACCGTCTCGATAGTATTCACGCCGGAACTGCACGACGCGAAAGCCGTATTTTCGGTATAACCGATAGGCCAACCTGTTGGAGGGGCGCATCTCCAGGGTCACCATCTCGACGCCCCGGGCCACCATTCTTCGCAGCGCCACCGAGAGGAGCAGATTGCCAAACCCTCGACCGCGCCAGTCGGGATGCAAAGCAATGGTTGTGATATGCCCGTGTCCCCCCTGCAGACGGAATCCCACGTATCCGATGACCCGGCTTGGCGCCGTCGGATTGAAGAGACGTCGCAGCCACGTGCCACCCTGACCAGCAGGGGGCTGGGCACCATCTCCCTCCGGCCTCAGGAGCACGGAGTAGGTGGAGGCCTCTTTCTGCAACTCGCGACGGAATGCGGCCGCGGACCAGGGGGTAGGGAAAGACAAGCGGTCGATAGCGACCACCACAGGCACGTCATGGGGCTCCATGGGCCGAAGAGCGAAGGGCATCAAACAGGGTGCTTGAGGTAGATTGGCGTCAGCACGGCTGGGTCGTCGACCTCACCCCGGTTGAGACGCTGCCAGCCCAGTTCGGCCAAGAAGCCAGCCCGACGGAGCCGCCACGCCGCGGGCAGCAACACTGCCCGATCGCCGAGCCGGGCTAACACGTCGGCGCCCGCTTGGTCGACCTCTCCGCAGAAAAGCGTGGGCTCATCGATCTCCTCGACCAGATTGTCCCAGGTGGTGAGACGGGGTTTCTGCTGTATCTGCCATCCACCAAACTGCCACCGATAGAACGCTATGGAGATGCGACTGCGCCCCGCCTGCAACACGGCGGCCAGGCGGCGGCGGTCACGTCCCTGAGCAGAAGCGACGACGTCAAGCGTCGGCACACCGATTAAGGGCACGTTCTGCGCCATGGCCAACCCTTTTGCCACCGACATGCCAATGCGAAGTCCGGTAAAGGATCCGGGGCCTCTTGTTATCGCCACGCCGCTCAGCTGTCTAGAAAGGAGCCCTACCTGCTCCATTGCGGAAGCCAGCCGAGGGGAAAGCTCACTGGTCTGTCGACGTCGAGCCTCCCAGGTCTGTTCCACACGCACACGAAACCCGTCGTGCAGTGCCAGGCTGGCCTGATCTGTCGCTGTGTCTATCGCTATCAACATCGCGCTCACGCTCCAAACGCCAGGCGGCGGAACTCACGCAGCAGATTCTGGTGGCGCTGACCGTGTGCAGAAAACCAGAGATGACGCCGGGTCAGATCAGCAGGTTCGACGAAACCCAGCCTAATCCAAAGGTGCTCGTCGGGGATCAACGATTCAGCCCGCCCTGCCCACTCAATAGCACTGACGGCATGACGACTTCCCAAGAACTCATCCAAGCCCAACGTCCAGGCCTCCTCCGCATCCGAGATACGGTACAGGTCAACGTGAAAAAGCTTCTGTTCGTCCTCGGGTCGCGCGTACTCACGGATCAGCACAAAGGAGGGGCTGACCAGCTGTTGCCGTGCTCCCCAACCGCGACCAATGCCTTGGGTCAAGCACGTCTTGCCGGAGCCCAGTGGGCCTTGCAGACAGATCACGTCCCCTCCCTGCAACAGCGTACCCAGACGAGCACCCAGACGCTGCGTCTGTTCAGCGCTATGACTTATGAATTCCAGCATATTCTCTTCGAGTAAGACCATAGTGTCATTGGGTGAGGTTATATTCTTGGGGCGATTATACAACCAATGCTCATCGGCGACAAGCAAGCACACCAGAGCATGACAAATGGGAAACCCTGGGGGGACATGTAGGAGGAAACTACTACCTCGCCCCTATTGCCAGCCCCATTTTGTCATGTTATACTGGGAGCACAAGGAGGTCAGGCCGCGGGAACACGTCACTCAATTCTTCGCTGCCCTAGTCGTCTTGCTGCACTTTCCGTGACCGTCCCACTTGGTGGCCTCGTCACCGCGGGATCCCGCATGGTGATTCAGGATTAAGAAGCAGAAGAATTATCAACAATGGCTCGGCAGCAAACGGCTCAACAGGAGGTGCTCTCCGTGGCCAGTCTCGACCTCGGTGATGAGCTGAAGGTGGATGATGTGTGCCGCGCCCTGGTCTGCCAGGCTGTTGACCTGACCGGGAGCGATGCCGGATGCCTCTACGTCTTCCACCCAAGGCAACGCGCTCTCGAGTCGGCCATAATCGTCGGCGAGCAGGCTATCGAAAGTCTGACGGAGAAGGGCCTTGAGACAGCCGAAAAGGTCTTAGAAAACCAAGAACCTCTCATCGTCGAGCATATCCTGGACTCCGATCAAAGCGACACCCTGGCCGCCATAGCCGCGGTCCCCCTCCGCCAGGACGGACAATACCTGGGCGTCTTAGAGACGGTGGTCCTCTCTCCCGCCGCGTTCACCCAGGACGACCTCAATCTGCTGAGCCGATTGACGGATCAGACAGCAGCCATTATTGGAAACGCCAAACTTCGCGGGCAGACCGTCCTGCAGACCAAGCACCTGTCCGTTATCAACCGCATCGCCCGTGCCATGGGTAAGACGCTGGATCTGGAGTACCTGACGCAGATCGTGTACCGCGAGGTCAAGGCTGTCTTTGAACTGGATGCCTTTTTCATGGCGCTCTATGACGAGGAGACCAACGAGCTGAGTTATCAACTGCAAATAGATGACGGCACGATGGCCCCTCCAGAGCGCAAGCCCCTCGGCGACGGGCTGATCGCCTCCGTGATCAAGGAGCAGAAACCTCTACTCATCCGCGATTTCGAGAACGAGCAAGAGGATCTGCCGCCGGCCGAGCTGTGGGGCACGATGAAGACACCGGCCTCATGGCTTGGCGTCCCGATGCAAATCGCCGATCGAACGGTGGGCGTTATCTGTATCCAAGCCTATCAGCCACAGGCCTACGGTGAGATCGAGCAACAGCTCCTCACCACCATCGCCGAGCAAGTCGCCATCGGCGTCGAGAACGCTCAGCTGTACGAGGAGACGAGCCAACGTCTTGCCCAGACTCAGGTCCTGCGCGAACTTATGCTGGCCGCTGCGTCCACCCTGGACTTCGACTTGGTCTTGGAGCGCACGATTGAGGCGCTCCACAACACGATGGGGATCGAGTTCATTGGTTTCGCTCTGCCCGACCGTGATAGACAATCGCTCCGGCTCCATCCCTCTCAGATTGGATTCCCGGTCGAGGCAGAGAAGGTGACTCTGGGATCGGATCATTCGGTCTGCGGTCGCGTCTTCCTCACTGGCGAACCGATGATTATCGACGACGTTCGAGAGTCACCCTGCTACTATCAAGCCGTTCCAGAGACACGTTCCGAGCTAGCCGTCCCAGTCGGCGTCCACGGACAGGTGGCCGGCGTGCTCAACGTGGAGAGCACGCAACTCAACGCCTTCGACGAGAAGGACTTAGACTTCTACACCACCATCGCCAGCCAATTGAGTGTCGCTTTGGAGAACGCCCGGCTCTTCCAGGCTGAGCGAAGACAACGACATCAGACCGAAGCCCTGGAGGAAGCCGCCGCTATCGTCAGTGGCACGCTCAATCTTGACCAGGTGCTGGACCGCATCCTGGGGCAAGTAGAGAAGGTCGTCGATGGAGACGCTTTCAACATTATGCTGGTCGAACAAGAAGGTCAAGCCCGGGTCGCCCGCAGACGCGGCTATGAGAGCGAGGATTGGGGCGTTGAGTCGGCCTCCATCACGGGCTATCCTCTCCTGATGGAGATGATCCAAAGCGGTGATCCTATCGCGGTGCCCAACACCGCGACCGACCCTCGCTGGGTTCTAGAAGAGGGACAAGAGTCCTGGGAATCCTACGTAGGAGCCCCGATCAAAGTAGGGGGCGTCGTCGTGGGGTTTCTGAACGTGAACAGCATCCGCCAAGGCACGTTCAGTCAGCAGGACGCACAGCGGCTCCAGGCATTCGCAAATCATGCAGCCACCGCCCTAGAGAACGCCCAGCTCTACCATGAGCTCCACAACTACGCCGACGCGCTGGAAGAGCGAGTCGAGGAAAGGACGTCACAACTCCGGGCCCAGTACGCCCAGCTAGAGGCTATTCTGGAAAGCACTACGGATGGCATCGTCTTGGCCGGAACGGACGGAGAACTCGTCCTGGCCAATCCAGTAGCACGGGATTGGCTCCAGCACACCCTTTCCCCGGAGGAATCTGATCAATTGCGAGAGGCCGTCAGGGCGCTGGCTATGAAGGCTGACGGAAACCCAGAGGTAGTCCTCGAACTGACCGGGCTGGATCTTCAACTCACGGCTGCTCCCGTGCGCAAGCCAGAGATGGAGGAGGCGAGGGCCGTGGTGGCGATCCACGACGTCAGCCATCTCAAAGCGCTAAACCGCATGAAATCCCGTTTCGTCGCCAACGTCTCCCACGAACTGCGCACGCCGATCGCCACCATCAAGCTGCTGGCGCACTTGATGCAGCAACAACCTGAGGGATGGAAAGAATACCTCGATCCGCTGGTCCACGAAGCGGAGCACCAAGCCAACTTGGTACGCGACATCCTGGAGATATCCCGCGTGGACGCAGGACGAACGGAAATCCGCCTGGAGCCGACCAACCTCAACGATCTGGCCGAGATGGCCATGGAGAAATACAATAGCCGGGCCCAAAGCCATGGCCTGACCCTGACGAGCCACCTGGGACAGCCTGATCCTGTAGCCTCGGCAGACTCCAAGTGGATGATGCAGGTGTTGAACAACCTATTGTCGAACGCTATTCGATACACACCTGAGGGAGGGACCATCACCATCTCCACAAGCTATAGCGTGGCAAATGGACGGTCGTGGGCCACGCTCACCGTGACCGATACCGGCATAGGCATTCCAGAGGAGGAACTACCCTATATCTTCGACCGCTTCTTCCGAGGCGAGAAACCCCGGACCATGCAGATCTCCGGAACCGGCCTCGGCCTGGCGCTCTTGAAGGAGATTGTCGAACTGCATGGTGGAAAGGTGACGGTGGAGAGCGAGATCGATAAAGGGAGCATCTTCACGGTATGGTTGCCCCGGAACCCGCAGGGATAAGACATAACCGACGTCCGGTCATAGAAGGATCGGTGATACGTTGAGCAGCTTGTCCGTCGCCCGTCCTTTCTCAGCAATTTCCTCCTCATGAATCGATCTGCGACGATGAGCGAAACGAACACCCTGGAAAGCCATCAGCAGCAGACCGTCTTGATCGCCGAGGACGATCCTTTGCTCGCCGAGGCCATCGCCGCGACCTTGGACCTGGAGGGTCTGGAGACCATCGTCACACACGACGGCAACGAGGCCCTCTCGCTGGCTCGCAAGCTGCAGCCAGATCTTGTCCTTCTCGACGTGATGATGCCTGGACGGACCGGCATCGAGGTATGCGCAGCTCTCAAGACAGCGTCAGGAAGCTCAGAAATCCCGGTGATCCTCGTCACGGCGAAATCGGAGAAAGATGATCAAGCGGTAGGCCTCGCCGCCGGTGCCCACGCCTACGTGACCAAGCCATTCAGTCCGGTGCAGTTGATTGACCTGGTCAAAGAGACGCTTGCAGGAGAGTCTGTTGAGCACCGAACCCAGAAACCGAGCATCGGCACGATGTCCCTGGATCAACTGACGGTCTACGCTCGAGATCTGAAGGAGCTTTGGCAGCGAGAGCGAGAAGAACGAGAGGCCCTGGAGCAAGCGCGGGAGCGTCTCCTGGAGCTAGATCGTCTGAAGGCAGCTTTTGTCAGCACAGTGACTCACGAACTACTCACCCCTTTCGCCTCTATCGGCACAACCCTTGCGGTCCTCCAGAAGCAGAGCAAGAGGCAGGAAACCGACGTCAGAGAGACGTTGGAGGACCTCTCGACGACTATCGCGGGGTTACACCGCTGCATCGAAGGGGTCGTCAAGTTCGCCGAGCTGGTGAACAAACAACGCGAACCCCAACTTGGGCTCCACGGGTTGGACGAGGTGATCCCGTGGGCTATTCAACCGGTGGCTATGATCGCGAAAGCGCGAGAGGTAGACCTCCGGCTGTCTATCCCGTCTGACCTACCAGAGGTCAGGATGGATGCCGAGTTGGTCAGCGAGGCTGTCTTCCAGATGGCTCACAACGCCGTCAAGTTCAACAGACCCGGGGGCAAGGCCAGAATAAGAGCGTTCCAATCCAACGACAGGGCCGTTATTGAGATCTCCGACACCGGTATCGGCCTGACACAGGAGCGCCTGGACATCCTGGGGCTTCCTTTTGAGCAGAGCGCCGAAGCCCTACGCCGCGGTCAGGAGGGGTTAGGCATTGGCTGGGCCTTCGTCTGCTACGTCGCTGAGGTACACAACGGACAGACACACGTGGAGAGCGGTGGGCCCGGGGAGGGCAGCACGTTCTCGCTGGCCCTGCCCCTGAATCCGGATACGTCGATAGAGCAGTCTCAGTAGACCCACGTGGCTCGGTCTGGATCGTGGGTCGACGCGGTCACCCGAAACCCGGCCATTCGCAGCTTTGCACGGAGAACAAACGAGAAGCTTTCAAGGAGACATTATGAACGGGCAACATATCCTAGTCGTAGAGGACCACAAACCCATGTCCCGAGCCATCAAGGGCATTCTAGAATCCGAGGGCTACACCGTCACAACAGCCACCGACGGCGTAGAGGCCCTGGACGCTATGGACCAGGTCCGACCGGATCTCATTCTGGCCGATATTATGATGCCCCGTATGGATGGCTATACCCTCTACGAGAGGATCCGTGCCTGCGCCGATTGGGTTCCCATCCCCTTTGTCTTCCTCACCGCTAAGTCAGAGAAGGAGGACAAACTGAAGGGTAAGAAGTTGGGCGCCGAGGACTACATCACGAAGCCCTTCGATGCTGAGGAGCTGATTATCAGCGTTCGGTCCCGACTAGGGCGTGCGCGCGCCATTGAGCAAGCCAGCGAGGCTGCGTTCGAGCAACTCAAACAACAGATCGTCACCGTCCTTGGCCATGAGTTACGCACGCCACTCACCTACGTGACCGGCTACACCGATCTGGCCCTGGAGGATGTCTCCTCCCTCGAACACGAGGAAGTTGAGAAGTTCCTGAACGGCATCAAGGTCGGAGCGGACCGCCTCAACCGTTTGGTAGAGGACCTGTTGCTGCTCGTGCAGATCGACTCTGGACAGGCGGGGGAGCAGTTCGAAACGCTCGTTGCCCGATATGGGAACCTTGACGAAATCATCAAGCGCACGGCGGAGAAGTTTGTGCAGCTGGCCACGGAGAACGGTGTCTCGCTGAAGACCTACGCGGAAGCCGATCTGCCCCCAGTCCGTCTTTGTGAGCCCTTCTTCCAAGACGCCCTGGGCCGCCTCATCGAGAATGGTATCAAGTTCTCTCGCAACAAAGGGGGCGAGGTGAGAGTGGGGGCCAAGTCGAGCGGCGAATGGGTGGTAGTCGCCGTGTCCGACGACGGTATGGGCATACCAGCCGATGAGCAGGACCACCTCTTCGAGCGATTTCGACAGATCAACCGTGATCAACAGGAGCAGCAAGGGGCAGGGCTGGGTCTCGCCATTGCTCAGGAACTAATCCATCTGCACGGAGGAAGGATCGTGGTCAAGAGCACTCTTGGGGAGGGAAGCACGTTCAGCATCTTCTTGCCCCAAGCCGAGGAGGCCGCGTAGCTCACGCTGGGCGGTAGACCTCGTGAGATCAGCCTGGGCTCACGAGCCTGACGCATCTCGACAGCAACTCACGCGCGGCTGGCCCGCCATTCTGACTCTCTCTCGCCTTCCCTCCAGCCTCATCACCTAGAGACGCCCTCCAGCTCTCCGTCGCGGACGGATGGGCCCACGCCGACGGTGCCGACGAGCAAACGGTTGGCAGGTCCTGGAAACTACGGTATAATCTCTCCTCAAGGAGGCAGACATTGCAAGCACTGATCACCGGAGCGGGAGGGTTCGTTGGAGGACACCTGTGTAGCTATCTCTTGTCGCACACAGACTGGGACTTGACAGGAACGGTCTTTGCCCCGGATGCCGGGGCCGAGGGACAACCCCCTCGGCTCCAGCTCCGATCCGTTGATCTACGAGAGAGGGATAGGGTAACCTCCCTCGTAGGAGACCTTCAACCAGACGTCATCTTCCACCTCGCCGCTCAGTCCTTCGTTCCAACCTCATTTTCCGATCCGTGGGACACGCTCCAGAACAACATCTTATCCGAACTGAACGTGCTGGAGGCTGTGCGGCAATCAGAACGCGAGGTCGTCTTTCTGGTGGTCGGCTCGAACGAGGAATACGGGGCACCGAGGCCAGAGGAGCTGCCTCAGACAGAGCAGAGCCCCCTTCGTCCCAACAATCCCTACGCTGTCAGTAAAGTGGGCCAAGACTACCTCGGTTTCCAGTACTACCTGGCCTACGGGATACCGGTGGTAAGGGTGCGGCCTTTCAACCACACCGGGCCTGGTCAGTCATCTCGATTCGTCGCTCCAGCCTTCGCCAGCCAGGTGGCGCGCATCGAAGCGGGGCTCCAGGAGCCGGTCATGAGGGTCGGCAACCTGTCAACGTCCCGCGACTTCACCGACGTTCGAGACATCGTGCGCGCCTATCACCTGGCGGTGACTGAGGGACAGCCCGGCGAGGTCTATAACCTAGCCTCCGGGAAACCGCGGTCGATCAAGGCGTTGTTAGAGACGCTTCTGAGCTACTCGGACGTAGAGATCAAGGTCGAGAGAGACCCGGAACGCTATCGTCCTGTGGACGTGCCCGTCGTCTATGGCAGCGCGAAGAAATTCTATGAGCAGACGGGCTGGGAACCGCAGATCCCTTTCGAGAAGACACTGCACGATACGCTTACGTATTGGCGCAAACAGATTTCAAGCGATTAGCATCACGTACGAGCAAGAAAGGAGTCATTGAATGCCAAATGCACTCATCACAGGGGTGACGGGTCAAGACGGCTCTTACCTGGCCGAGTTCTTGTTGGAGAAAGGGTATGACGTCATTGGCATGGTGCGCCGCACCAGTACCCTCAACTTCTCCCGCATCCAGCACATCCAGGACAAGATCACGCTGGTCTCTGGAGATCTCTTGGATCAGGTGTCGTTGATCAGGATCCTTCAAGAAAACCGTCCCGACGAAGTGTACAATTTGGCAGCCCAGTCCTTCGTGCCGACGTCGTGGAAGCAACCTGTCTTCACCGGCGACGTCACGGCCCTGGGGGTGACCCGCATGCTGGAGGCCATCCGCACCGTCGACGATAGCATCCGCTTCTACCAGGCCAGCTCCTCCGAGATGTTCGGCAAGGTGCGCGAGGTACCTCAGAACGAGAATACCCCGTTCTATCCGCGCAGCCCCTACGGCGTGGCCAAAGTCTATGGTCACTGGATCACGATCAACTTCCGCGAGTCTTACGATCTACACGCCACATCGGGCATTCTCTTTAATCACACCAGCCCTCGGCGTGGGCTGGAGTTCGTGCTGCGCAAGATCACGTACGGCGTGGCAAAGATCGTCCTGGGCCTGGACGACGAGCTGGCCCTGGGCAACCTGGACGCGAAGCGAGACATCGGTTTTGCGGGTGACTACGTGCGCGCTATGTGGCTCATGCTCCAACAGCCAGAGCCGGACAACTACGTCGTCGCCACGGAGGAGACACACTCGATTCGAGATATGTGTGAGGCTGCCTTTGGCTACAAGGACCTGGACTGGCAGGATTACGTCGTCCAGGATCCAAGGTTTATGCGACCAGCAGAGGTCGACATTCTCATTGGGAATGCCGAGAAAGCCAGACAGAAGCTCGGATGGGAGCCGTCTGTCTCCTTCGAGGAGATGGTAGAGATGATGGTAGAGAGCGACATCAAGCTGCTCAAACAAGAAAACGGCCTGGCTTAGAGCACGGAGCAGAGTAGCCGAGGAGGCTTTGCGATGACAACGGACATTCACTTTGGCACGGACGGCTGGCGAGCACGCATCGCGGGGGATTACACCTTCGACAACGTGCGTCGCGCCGCTCAAGGCTTCGCGAACTACCTGGCAGATCAAGGCTTCGAACAGAGCCAGGTCGTCGTCGGCTACGATAAGCGCTTTGCAGCCGAACACTTCGGGGCCTCAGCAGCCGAGGTGATGGCGGCCAATGGATTCCACGTCTGGCTGACCAACACCGCTACACCGACCCCTGTGATCTCCTACGCCATCGTGGAGCGAGGTGCCTCGGGAGGCATCAACATCACCGCCAGCCACAACCCTCCGTGGGATTGCGGCTTCAAGGTGCGCGACAGGAACGGCGCCGCCGTAGCCCCCGATGGCCTGCGTGCCATCGAGGAAGCCATTCCACCGCTGGAGGATGTCCAACGTATGGCTCTTGAGGAGGCGGTGGAGCGAGGCCTCGTCGAGATCTGGGACGCTGCGCCAGTCTACATCGAGCACATCAGCAAGCTGGTGGATATCGAACGCATCAAGGAGGCCGATCTGCGCATCCTGGTCGAGCCCATGTGGGGCAATGGCATGGGCTGGTTCCCGCGTATCCTTAGCGGCGGGCCGACGACGGTGTCCGAGATCCACAACCGGCGGAATCCTCTCTATCCCGGTATGGAGCGTCCTGAGCCCATCCCTCCCAACGTGGACCCAGCGCTGGAGAAGACAGTCGATCTGGGGGCCGACGTCTGCCTGATTATGGATGGCGACGCCGACCGGATGGGCATTGGGGACGAGAACGGCGTCTTCATCAACCAACTCCAGGTCTATGGCTTGCTCGCTTACTACCTGCTTGAGGTGCGAGGGCACCGGAAGCCCATCGTGAAGACCGTCTCCACCACCTCTATGCTGGAGAAGCTGGGGGAGATGTACGACGTGCCGGTCTACCGCACCGGCGTCGGGTTTAAGTACGTGGGGCCGAAGATGATAGAGACCGACGCGATGATCGGGGGGGAGGAGAGCGGAGGTTACGCCTTTGGCGAGAGCATCCCCGAACGAGACGGCATCCTGGGGAACCTCTACTTCCTGGATCTCATGGTGCAAACCGGGAAATCACCGTCTCAGCTCATTGACCACCTGTACAAAAAGTTGGGGACCTCCTATTATTACGACCGCGTGGATACCCGGTTCCCCGACGAAAAGCGCCCCGAAGCCAAAGCTCGACTCGACGCAGCTGAGCCTCAGACGCTTGCTGGCCTTGAGGTCACGGACATCGTCACCCTCGACGGCTACAAGTATGAGCTCGAGGATGGTGGGTGGCTCTTGGTCCGCTTCTCCGGCACTGAGCCCGTCATCCGCGTCTATTGTGAGACGACCGACGAGGACAAGGTGCAGCCACTGTTGGACGAGGGATTGGAGCTGGCCGGCCTGAGGTAGCCGGGCTGGAGAAGCATAGCCCATGGATCTCATCGATTCACACGCCCACGTGGACTTCCCCCAATTCGATGACGACCGCGACGAGGTCATCAAGCGGGCCCGAGAAGCCGGCTTGGTCGCGCTGGTGAACATAGGAACGAACGTGGACACCAGTCGAGCATCTGTGGCGTTGGCCGAACGGCACGACTTCATCTACGCCACCGTCGGCATTCACCCGCACGACGCCGAAGCTGCCACCGGTCAAGCCCTAGATGCCCTGCTCGCTCTGGCACAGCACGAGAGAGTAGTCGCCATCGGTGAGATTGGTCTCGACTACTATCGAGACTACTCACCGCGACCTGCCCAACGGCGAGCGTTGGAGGACCAGCTCACCCTGGCCTCAGCGCTGGATCTCCCCGTGGTCATTCATAGCCGCGACGCCCACGAGGACGTCCTGGATACGCTAGGGGACTGGTCAGGAACCGGGGTGCTCCACACCTATGCGGCGGGGATGAAGCGGCTGGATCAGGTGATCGACATGGGCTTCTTCGTCGGCCTCTCGGGACCGGTGACCTATGCCAATGCGGAGCAGCTGCGAAGCGTAGCAAGGGCCGTTCCTTTGGATCGTCTGTTGATCGAGACCGATTGTCCTTATCTGACACCCGAGCCTCATCGCGGTAAGCGAAACGAACCAGCCTACGTCAGATTCGTCGCCGAAGCGGTGGCCCAGGCTCGGGGGAATTCAACACAGCAGGTTGCAGATGCAACGGCGGAGAACGCCCGCCGTCTGTTTGGTCTTCCAAGCTCGTCAGCTTGATGAAGCACATGCAATCAGGCCTGTCGGAGAGATCGAGGCATACCTTTGACTGACCTGTCCTTCCTTAATCCAATTGAAGACGACTTGAGGAGGGTGGAGACACTACTCGGAGAGCATCCCCCTGAAGAGCACGAGGCGATTGGTCTGGCCCTAGACCATCTGATTGAGGGCGGCGGCAAGAGGCTTCGGCCCACGCTGGTGTTGCTGTCGGCTCACCTCTGCGATGCGTCGATCGATCAAGCTGTCCTCGCAGCCGCGGCCGCTGAGATGCTCCACACCGCCACGCTCGTCCATGACGATCTGATCGATGGCTCGCTGATCCGTCGGGGGGTGGAGACGTTGAATGCCAATTGGACACCTGCCGCAACCATCCTGACCGGCGACTACGCCTTTGCCCGCGCCGCCTATCTGGTCGCCCAGACGGAAAACGTGCGACTGACGCAGCGCTTTGCCGAGACCCTAATGGTGATCTGCAACGGTGAGATCCGCCAGATGTTCAACGGCAGATACTATCCCAACGCCTTTGAGGACTATCAGAGACGCATCTACGCCAAGACCGCCTCGCTGATCGCCCTCTCCGCCGAGGCCGGAGCTATTCTGGCCGGCGACCAGCCCGCTGAAGAGAAGGCGCTTCGCATCTACGGAGAGAAGATTGGCACAGCCTTCCAGATCGTCGATGACGTGCTGGACTTCGTGGCGGATGAGGGGACTCTGGGAAAGCCTGTGGGCAGCGACTTGCGACAGGGGCTGGCGACGTTGCCCGTCTTGCTCTACATGGAGGTAGATTCAGGCACCTCAGCGGTGCGTCAAGTGCTGGAAGGCGACCGATCCAGTGACGTCGTGGAGGAGGCCGTGCAAGCCGTTATCACCTCCCCTGCCATCGATGAAGCCTTGACCATGGCACGGCACCACGTTGACGAGGCCAAGGGAGCGCTAGATGGCTTTCCAAGCTCCCTCCATCGAACAGCTCTCCTAGGCCTGGCCGATTTCACCGTGGACCGTCATTTCTAACCACCTTCGGTCCCATTCGCTAGCCTCGATGTTGAGCGTAGCTTGCCCGGAGCACGATCGAAGGGAAGGCATGCCCGACCTCTCCATCGTCATCGTCAGCTGGAACGTTTGCGACCTGCTGCGGCGCTGCCTACGATCCATCCACCACCCTGAAGACCAAGCCGGAGTCGGCCAAGCGGCGACCAAAGACCTGGCGCTCCAGGTCATCGTCGTCGACAACGCCTCCCGGGACGGAAGCGTTCAGATGGTGCGGGATCAGTTCCCCAATACCCGGCTCGTGACCAACCAGACGAATCGAGGCTTCCCCGCCGCCAACAACCAGGGCCTTGCGCTCGCTGAGGGTCGGTACGTTCTGCTGCTCAATCCGGACACCGAGATCGTGGGCCAGGCGCTGCCGGAGTTGGTCGCCTTCGCCGACCAGCACCCTGACGTGGGCATGGTCGGCCCACAGCTCCTCAACACCGACGGCAGCGTCCAGTCCTCCCGCCGTCGCTTTCCCACGTTGGCGACGGCTTTTCTTGAATCAACGTGGCTGCAGCCCACTCTCGCTGACCTTGAGGAACGTCCAATAGCGGGTCAGATCACCGCCCCACTCCATCGGAGGCTGGAACGGTACTACGTCGACGACCAGCCGGACAATAACGTGCAGGACGTAGATTGGATAACGGGAGCGGCTATGCTGGCCCGACGAGAGGCTATAGACGAGGTAGGCGTTATGGACGAGGGCTTCTTCATGTACTCAGAGGAGCTCGACTGGTGCCGGCGCTTCCGAGAGGCCGGCTGGCGCGTGATCTATCTGCCCACGGCCCAGATCGTCCATCACGTTGGGAAGAGTAGCGAACAGGTCGTCGCCGCCCGGCACATCCATTTCCAGACCAGCAAGGTACGCTACTTCCGAAAGTATCACGGAGCTCTTTCAGCAGCAGCGCTGCGCTGGTACCTGCTGGGGAGCTACGCTTGGCAAGTCGTCGTGGAAGGAGCCAAGTGGCTGGTGGGTCACAAACGCCCACTCCGCGCCCAACGGATCGCCGCCTACCGTCAAGTGCTCGCCTCGGGGCTTCGTTTCCACCACCAAACCTGATGATGCGTATCGGACTGATCACGGGCGAATACCCGCCGGATCACGGCGGTGTGGGGGATTTCACCAACTGCCTGGCGCAAGCCTTGATCGATCTGGGACACCGCGTGCACGTCATAACGTCGTCACCGCGGTCTGAAGGCCTCGGGCCTGGAGATCGGCAGATGACTGAGACGCCGAATCGTCCCAGAGTACACCGCGCGATCGATCACTGGCGCTTCGGTTGCTGGAAAAAGATTCTCCGGCTATCCCAAGAGCTGGAGCTGGAAGCCCTGAACGTGCAATTCCAGACCGCCGCTTACGACATGCACCCAGCCATCAACCTCGTGCCCCGACCGCAGCGACGCCCCACGGTGGTGGTGACGTTTCACGATCTCAAGGTGCCTTACCTGTTCCCAAAAGCCGGGCCACTCCGTTGGTGGACGGTGCGCCTCCTGGCTCAACGCGCCGACGGGGTGATCGTCACCAACCGAGAGGACGAGCTGAGGCTTTCAGAGCTCAAATCGGGGATCTCAAATCTGGAGCGCATCCCCATCGGCAGCAACATCCCATCCGTCCCGCCCCCCGGCTACGATCGAACGGCGGAGCGAACTCGCTGGGGCATCACCTCCGATGATCTTCTGTTGGGTTACTTCGGCTTCCTCAACGAGAGCAAAGGCGGCGAGGTGCTGATCGAGACCCTGGGCTTGCTGGTGGAGCAGGGGCTGCCCGCTCATCTGCTGAAGATCGGCGGGCGGGTGGGGACATCTGATCCCACGAACCGCGCCTACGCCGACCGAGTCGATCGTCTCATCGCCGACCTCGGCCTTGAGGAGCACGTCCACTGGACGGGCTACGTCCCTCCCGAACAGGTCTCGGCCAGTCTATACGCTACGGATGTCTGCGTGCTGCCCTACCGGGACGGGGTCTCCTTCCGTCGCGGGAGCCTGCTCGCCTGCCTGGCCCATGGCCGCGCCATCGTCACGACTCAGCCAGCCGTACCACTGCCGGAGACCTTGGACGATCAAGCGATGGTCCTGGTGGAACCCGGACGCCCCAAGGCTCTGGCTCAGGCAGTAAGCCGGCTGGCCGATGATCCAGCTCTGCACGCGCAGCTGGAAGCAGAAGCTCAATCCCTCGCCAAGCAGTTTACGTGGAACCGAATCGGCCAGCGAACAGCGGCGTTCCTGGCCGATATGATCTCAAGGAGCCCATGAACAAACGACCAGAACGAGCGGGACTGATCGTTATCCTTCTCATCTTCGTCCTACTGAGCACGATCTATAGCGTCGTCGTGCCGCCTTTCGAAACCTCAGACGAGCTCTGGCATTATCCGATGGTCAAGCACATCGCCGATACCTGGTCCCTGCCGGTCCAGGATCCCGCGAACGTGGGGCCGTGGCGTCAGGAGGGGAGTCAACCTCCACTCTACTACGCCTTGGGCGCCTTGGCGACCTGCTGGATCGACACGTCGGACATGTCTGAGGTCCGGCACCTCAACCGGAACGTCGATAACGGGATAGCCACCCCGGACGGTAACATCAACCTCGTCGTCCATCGGCCTGAGCAGGAGGCTTTCCCGTGGCAGGGCACGGTCCTCGCGGTTCACGTCGTCCGCTTTCTCTCCATCGCGATGGCCGCCCTGGGCGTTGCCCTGACCTACTTCGTCGTCCGTGAGACCTTCCCGCGGAGACCGGCCCTGGCGCTGGGAGCAACGGCCCTACACGCTTTCACGCCGATGGTCATCTTCATCGCCGGGTCGGTCAACAACGACAACCTGGTGGTCCCCCTCAGCAGCCTCGGCCTGCTGATGCTGCTCCGGCTACTGCGTCCCATGCGGCCGCCCTCGAAGGCGACGTGGCGCCGGACCAACGTCCGCTATCTCTCGCTGGGCGTCGTCCTGGGCCTGGCGGCGCTGACCAAGGCCAGCTCGCTGGCCCTGACGGTGTTGACGGCCTTAGTCGTCACGGTGCGCGCGATACGGCGCCGCGACGACGGCGCTACGGCAGGATGGAGAGAGTTCCTCACCGGCGGCCTCGCCACGCTGCTGCCCCTCCTCGCCATCGCTGGCTGGTGGTACCTGCGCAACATCCGCCTCTACGGCGACCCAAGCGGGCTGAACGCTTTCATCCAGATCCTGGGGAAGCGCGAGATTCCCGCCACGCTGGGCCAGCTCTGGCGCGAACGTCAAAGCTTCCTGGCCGGCTACTGGGGTAACTTCGGGGGGCTCAACGTCCCTATGTCACCCTGGGTCTATCGAGTCCTCAATGCATCCCTGGTGGCTGCCGGTCTCGGATTGGCAATCGCCCTGACCAGATCTCTGACTCATACCCTGAGAGGCAGCGGCGAAGACGGAGAGCACAAGGCCTTAGAAAGCCCGTCATCCCCCTCCCAGCATCCGACGGGGCATGCCGGCGCTACATCCCTCAATCTCAGATTCATCATCTGTCTCCTGTGGGGCCTGGGCGTCCTGATCCCTTGGGTGCAGTGGGCCCGGGTGACGTGGTCTTCCCAGGGACGGCTGATCTTCGCGGCCCTCCCAGTCTGGTCTATGCTCTTGGCTCTGGGGTTGAGTGCATGGTGGCCGCGGCGTCTGGGCCTGGTACCTGGCCTACGGGTGGCCCCATGGGTCGCAGTCCTGGCCCTCTTCCTGCTGGGGCTCTCAGCTGCCGCCCCGTTCGTCTGGATCCAACCGGCCTACGCCCCTCCAGACCCGCTCAACAATGCACAAGTCCAGGCCATCCCCCAGCGCACGACCCTCGACTTCGACAACGCCATGCGGCTCCTGGGCTACGATCTGGAGACTGAAACGACGACGCCCGGTGGGCACGTCGCAGTGACGCTGTACTGGGAGGCCCTGGCCCCCACCCAGCAGGATCACACCGTGTTCGTCCACCTCCTGGACGAGCACGAGTTGGTCGTTGCCCAGCGAGACACCTTCCCCGGTTTGGGCCTCCTATCTACTACGTGGTTGGAGCCCGGCTACCGCTGGGCAGACCGATACGTCATCCCGGTTCCAGCCACCGCGTACAGCCCCAACCAGGCCGAGATTGAGGTGGGGCTCTTCAACGCCAAGACGGGCAAACGACTGCCAGCTATCGACGCCAGCGGCGAGGCACAGGGCGACAACGTGCGCTTCGGCCGGGTGAGCATCCAATCTCAAGACGCGTCGACGGCGTCAGGCGGCAAGATCCCCAATCCTGTGGCGATCAACTTCGGGGATCGCATGCTGCTGACCGGTTACGACCTGACCCAGCGCGCGATCCAGCCCACAGAGACGCTGACCCTGACCCTTCACTGGAGGGCCCTCCGGGAGATGGACAACAACTACACGGTGTCGGCGCAGGTGATAGACCCAACAACGCAACGCAAGGCAGCGCAGCACGACAGCTGGCCGCTGGAGGGTGCCGCGCCAACGGCAGCCTGGCAAAAGGAAGAGCGCGTGACGGATACCATCCCGCTCACCATCTTCCCCGACGCTGCCGCAGGCCCTTACGACGTGCGAGTCGCGGTGTATGTGCACCAGGGGGGCGAGATATCCCACCTGCCTGTGACGCCCCCTGGGGGACGCATGCAGGCCAGCCACGTCACACTGACGCGCGTGAGAGTGACGCCCTGATCGCGGCGAGCACTTGACCAAACACCAAGAATCAATGACAATAGAATAAGCCTCATCCATCGAGAGGCTCACACGCTCTCTCCGTACGTGGATTGGGGTCACACGACAGGTATCGAGACGTTGAAAGGAGACATCAGTATGGCAAAGGAACACCTGACGAGCGAGGCCTTCCTGGGCTGGCTACAGAACTGGGAGGCAGACCTTCCCGCCCTCGACATAGAGGAGGCGGTCTCAGAACCAGCGCGGGTGGCAGTGGTCTCGCAGGATCTGCTCAAGGGCTTCTGCGACGTGGGGCCTCTTTCCAGCGAGCGCGCGGCCAGCATCGTCCCCGCCGCCGTCAACATGTTCAAACGCTCCCATGCCCTGGGCGTGCGCCACTTCCTGCTGCTCCAGGACACTCACGATCCAGAGGCCGTGGAGTTCTCTGCGTACCCGCCTCACTGCGTCGAGGGAACGGAGGAGAGCGAGACGATCGATGAGCTGCAGGAGCTCCCCTTCTCCGACCTATTCACCATCCTTCCGAAGAACTCCATCAGTTCCAGTATGGGCACAGACCTGGAACCCTGGTTGGAGGAGCATCCGGACGTCAACACCTTCATCGTCGTCGGCGTCTGCACGGATATCTGCGTTTACCATGCAGCGATCCACTTTCGGGTCCGGGCCAACGTTCTGGGACAGGAGAACGCGCGCGTCATCGTCCCGGCCAACTGCGTGCAGACCTTCGACATACCCGTCGACGTAGCCCAGGAGGTCGGCGCTATGCCCCACGACGGTGATCTTCTCCATCGCCTCTTCCTCTACCATATGGCGTTGAACGGCGTCGAGGTCGTGGCTGACCTCTCCTGAGACACCGTCCGATGGATGCCACGGCCAGCACGCGAAAGGAGACGCTATGAGCCTCGAACACCAGATCGTTGATTGGCTTGCCGAGCGGCGTGCCCAAGCCGGCGCCGATGGTTTCGTCCTCGGCCTGAGCGGAGGGGTCGACTCGGCAACCACGGCAGCGCTGGCGGCCCGGGCCGCCGGTCCGGCATCCGTCCTGGCCGCCATCCTCCCCTGTCACTCCCAATCCGTGGACGCTCGTCTTGCTCAACAGGTAGCCGACGCCTTCGACATTCCCACCGTGACGGTCAACCTCGACGATGCCTTCGATGCCCTGACGGAGGCTCTCCCTCCAACTGAGCACCCCTTGGCAGCGGCCAACATCAAGCCGCGTCTGCGGATGACCACGCTCTACTACCTCGCTCAATCGAACAACTATCTGGTGCTCGGCTCCGGGAATAGAACCGAGTTGATGGTCGGCTATTTCACCAAGCACGGCGATGGCGGGGCGGACCTGCTACCGCTGGCCGATGTCTATAAGACCGAGGTATGGGAGCTCGCTCGCGATCTCGGTGTCCCCCAAGAGGTCGTCGAACGTGCTCCCTCAGCCGGTCTATGGCCTGGCCAGACCGATGAAGAGGAGCTGGGCATCACCTATCAGGAGCTGGACCGCGTTCTCATAGCTATAGCATCGGGGAAGACCGACGGGATCCCACCTGCGACGCTGGAGAAAGTGGAGAGGATGATCGCCAGCTCGGCTCATAAACGAGCGATGCCTCCCATCTTCAGACGTCTGGAGCAGTAGGTCTTCCCGACCATTGAGAGCGCATGGTTGGCGTATCGACTGACTCCATGCCCCAAGAAGACAATCGGGCTGGCCGTCGGAGACTACCTGAACCGATTGATCCGACGTCTGTTCGCTCTGTCGGAGCGCTTGAGCCGATGGCTGGGTTCGCACCTGCACGAGCCGGGCGTTCGCTCCCAGCGTAGCGGCCAGGAAGCCCCTGAAGAGCCCCACACCAAGCACGATCCAGAGCGAGATCGACTCGATATCTGAATCAAGCAGGGAGATCATCGCTGATCTCCCTTTTCCATCAGGCCCTCCCCGATGTCGAACGCCGAGAGATGGACCGAGGATAGACCCCGCTTCGGCAGTGCCAGGCGTGGGATGCTAGAGGAAAAAGAAGAACCCCACCGACAAGTGGGGTAACGGAGCAGGCTTATTTAGGGCTCAGCTCACACCAGCCTCGCCCCTATGACCAATTGTGCAGTAGCCCCAAGGGGAGTCGAACCCCTGTCGCCGGCTTGAGAGGCCGGTGTCCTAGTCCACTAGACGATGGGGCCAAGCGGGCGGTATTCTACCAGCCTTCCGCTACTTTGTCAACTCGGGGCCGAACCTTCTGGCGAAGGCGCGTTTCACTGGCACGATGTGGTCTTTTGTGTGATAATGACACGTTGCCCTGACGGGCCCTATCGATTCAACAGCAACCTAGGAACCTAATCACGACGAGCAAGCATAAGGTGAATTGATGACCGAAGAGACGACAAAGAACGAGGCGGATCAATCAGATCGACGTCATCGCCCAAGAGGGAGGCGCCTGCCGCGCGGCCGGGTCACCGTCTTCCCCAATTGGTGCAAGGGCTGCAACCTGTGCGTCGAGTTCTGTCCCATGGGCGTGCTCGAGCAAGGTGACGATGGACGCGTCATCGTGGCCCATCCGGAGACATGCACCGCCTGCCGCTGGTGCGAACTGCACTGCCCTGACTTCGCCATCTTCGTATCCGACGTTGAACCGACCAAAGAAGATGGGGGTAAGAGCCATCCCGGGGATAAAAGCCATCCCGGGGATAGAAGCCATCCCGGGGATAGAAGCCATCCCGAGGCATCGGAAGAGGAGGCCGTATGACCGTCAAGCTTATGCAGGGTGATGAAGCCTGTGCCGAGGGGGCTATCGCGGCCGGCTGCCGCTTCTTCGCCGGGTATCCCATAACCCCCGCCACCGAGATCGCCGAGACGCTCTCTCGCCGGCTGCCTCAGGTTGGTGGGGCGTTCATCCAGATGGAGGATGAGATCGCCTCTATCGCCGCCGTCATCGGTGCGTCGGTCGGGGGCGCCAAGGCGCTGACCGCCACCTCCGGCCCCGGCTTCAGTTTGATGCAAGAGAACATCGGTTACGCAGCCATGACGGAGATCCCTTGTGTCATCGTCGACGTCCAGCGGCTCGGCCCCTCGACCGGTCGCCCCACCAGCCCGTCGCAGGGCGACGTGATGCAAGCCCGCTGGGGTACGCACGGGGATCATCCCATTATCGCGCTCTCCCCCGCCAGCGTCCGCGAGGCGTTCGATCTGACCGTGCAAGCCTTCAACTTCGCCGAGAGGTATCGGACCCCCGTGATCCTGTTGATGGACGAGTTGATTGGCCATATGCGTGAGCGCATCGAGCTGCCGGACCCCGCGACGTTGGAGCAGGAACAGCGACCAGACACCCGCGTACCGCCGGAATGGTACAAACCGTTCGAGAACTTCCCGGAGGGTTCAAACGTGAACGTGCCGCCGTTGGTTCCCTTTGGCGAGGGGTACCGCTACCACCTCACCGGGCTCCATCACGACGAGCGCGGCTATCCCACCAATCGCGTGGACGAGATCCAGCCCTGGCTGGATAGGTTCTTCCGCAAGATCGACCGCGCTCTCTCCGACATCCTGCTCTACGACATCGAGGGCGTCGAGGACGCGGAGACGCTCGTCATCGCCTACGGTGGCGCAGCACGCGCCGCCCGTCATGCGGTCAAGAGAGCGAGAGACCGAGGGCGTCGCGTCGGCTTCCTTCGTCTCAAGACCATCTGGCCTTTTGCCGAGGAGGTCGTCGAGCACGCCGCCTCGCGGCTCCATCACGTGGTGGTGCCAGAGCTCAACCGAGGTCAACTGGTGCTGGAGGTCGAGCGGATCGTTGGACGCCACAAAGTGCGGCGCGTCACCCGGGCCGACGGAGAGATGATAAAGCCGGCGGAGATCGTCGCCGCCATAGAGGATCTGGAGAGGGCAGTATGAAGCAGCAGAGCGAATCGCGCGTCCATGAGCGTTACCTGCGGCACAGCAAGAAGTTCCCCAACGTCTGGTGCGCCGGCTGTGGGATCGGCATCGTCCTGGGGACGATCATTCGAGCCGTGGACGACCTGGGGCTGGAGAAGAACGACGTGGCTATGATCTCTGGCATTGGATGCACCGGGCGCATGCCCGTCTACGTCGACTTCAACACGATGCACACTACCCATGGTCGTGCGCTGGCCTTCGCTACCGGGCTCAAGATGGTCAAGCCCGACATGAAGGTGATCGTAGTCATGGGGGATGGTGACGCGCTGGCCATCGGGGGCAATCATTTCATCCACGCCGCACGCCGCAACATCGGATTGGCCGCCATCGTGGTCAACAACGCCGCCTATGGTATGACGGGCGGACAGCATTCGCCGACCACGCCGCAGGAGATCAAGACCGCGACCACGCCTTATGGTCACATCGAGCAGCAGTTCCCCATCGCCGAGCTGGCAGCGACGGCTGGGGCCTCCTTCGTCGCCCGGAGCACCGTCTACCACGTGCAAGAACTGGAATCATACATCGCTCAGGCCATCTCCAAGGAGGGCTTTGCCCTGGTGGAAGCGGTCAGCTACTGCCACACCACCTTGGGACGCATCAACCGTTGGGGAACCGCCCCCGACATGATGCGTCGCCTCAAGGATCAGAGCGTGACCCTGAAGCAGGCCGAAGGTATGAGTTCGGAGGAGAAAGAGGGCAGAATCGTGCGCGGCGTCTTCGCCGAGCGTGACATCCCGGAATACACAAACCAGTACGATCAGATCATCGAAAAGGCACAGAAGGAGGCGGCCTGATGGCAACTCGCGAGGCGAGGCGGTATGAGATACGGCTTGCCGGCACAGGAGGTCAGGGAGCCATCTTGGCCGGCATCATCCTGGCCGATGCGGCCATTCGCGAGGGCAAAAACGCGGTGCAGACGCAGTCCTATGGGCCGGAGGCCCGCGGTGGCGCCAGCCGTTCCGAGATCGTGATCTCCGCGGGTGACATCGATTACCCGAAGGTGCTGGAACCGGACATCACGCTCTGTATGAGCCAGGAGGCATGCGACCGCTACAGCACTCAGATGCGTAAGGATGGCCTCCTCATCCTGGACACCGATCACGTCAATCGCTCACCGACAACCCGCGCCGTGCAGATCCCCCTCACATCGCTGGCAAAGGATGTGACCGATCGGGCGATCACGGCGAACGTCGTCGGTCTCGGCCTGCTGGCCGGCCTCACGAACATCGTCTCTCGCGAATCACTGGAGCGTGCCGTGAGAGTCCGAGCACCGCAGGGAACGGAGGAGACCAACCTGAAAGCTCTGGCGGCGGGTTACAGGGCTGCGGAACAGATCAAGAAAGCATAGTCCAGCGCTTCACCGTATTGCGCCGGCTCATCATCCCGCGATCGTTGGAGGCATCCTTTTCGCGGCAGCGGATGAGGTCAGCGCTGTATCCGCGCCGATACGCCCTCTGCCAACGCTCGCACCTGCTCCAGGGTCGCCATCGTCGTATCACCTGGGAAGGTGGTCAACAGCGCGCCGTGCGCCCAGCCCAGCCGGAGAGCTTCTTCTTCCGGCTCGCCCGTCAGGAGACCGTAGAAGAGACCCGATGCGAAGCCGTCCCCACCGCCGACGCGGTCGTAGACGTCGAGGTTGCAGGTCGGCGAGACGTAGGCCTCGCCATTGATCCAGGCCACCGCGCCCCAGCCGTGGCGACAGCTCGACCGGACATCCCGTAGGGTGGTGGCGACGACCTTGATGTCCGGGTAGCGGTCGAGCACCCGGTCGATCATGTCGATGAAGGAATCGGGGTCCAGCTTCGATGCCGCCGTGATCTCTGGCCCCGGTATGCCCAGCGCCATCTGCAGGTCCTCTTCATTCCCCACCAGGACGTCGACGTGCTCCACGATCTCGCTGAGGACAGACACCGCCCGATCCTGGCCGCCCCAGACGCCCCACAGCTTGCCGCGGTAGTTCAGATCGAAGGACGTCACGGCCCCAGCGGCCTGGGCTGACTCCATGCCTTCGATGATCAGCGCGCCCGTGGTCTCCGAGAGCGCGGCGAAGATGCCCCCGCTGTGGAACCAGCGCACACCGTCCGCGAAGATGGCCTCCCAGTCGAAGTCGCCGGGTTTGAGGAGGCTGCCGGCCTCATTCGAACGGTTGTAGAACACGACCGGAGAGCGAACACCGTAGCCCCGGTCGCTGTAGACCGTCGCCATGTTCGGCCCATCGACGCCGTTATGCTCGAAGCGCTTGTAGAAAGGCCTAACCCCCATGGCCCGCACGCGCTCTGCGATCAAGTCGCCGATGGGGTAGTTCACCATCGCCGTGGCGATGCCCGTCCGCAGCCGGAAGCAGTCCGCCAGGTTGGCAGCGACGTTGAACTCCCCGCCGCTGACGTGGATGCGACACTCGGTGGCCTTGCGGAAAGGGACCACGCCCGGATCCAACCGGTGAATCAGGGCGCCCAGGGACAAGAGGTCGAGGTCGCCGTCGTCTCGAATAGTCAGTCCATACATCCTGCTATCCTCCTCATCACATCGTATGATCGACTAGGCGTTGTAGGCGCTGGACGTCATCTCGCCGCCGGTGCCGGTCCAGTTGGTGTGGAAATGCTCCCCGCGCGGTCTGTCGACACGCTCGTAGGTGTGCGCGCCGAAGTAGTCGCGCTGGGCCTGGATCATGTTGGCTGAGACGCGCTCCCGGCGATATCCATCGTAGAAGGAGAGCGCGCTGGCCAGCGCTGGCACCGGCAGACCTTGCTGAATCGCCGCGGCAGTCACGCGGCGCCAGCCCGGTTGAGCGGCCTCCACCTCCGCTTGGAAGTAGTCATCCAGCAGGAGGTTGGTCAGGTCCGGGTCTTCCTCAAAGGCCTCCATAATGTTCCCCAGGAAGGCCGAGCGAATAATACAGCCGCCGCGCCACACCTTGGCGATATTGCCGAACTCGAGGTGCCACTCGTGCTCCTCCGCCGCCGCCCGCAGGAGCATAAACCCCTGCGTGTAGGAGATGATCTTGGCCGCGTACAGCGCGTCGCGAAGGTCTTGGACGAAGCCTGCCCTGTCTCCTTCAAACGAGGGCTCCGGTCCGCTCAGCACCCGGGAGGCCGCCGTGCGCTCTTCGAGCAGTGCCGAGAGGAAGCGGGCCTGTACCGCTTCCGTGATCAGCGTCAGGGGAATGCCCATCTCCAGCGAGGAGATGGCCGTCCACTTCCCGGTGCCCTTCTGACCTGCCGTGTCAAGGATCAGGTCGATGACGTACGTGCCCTCCGCGTCCCTAAAGCCCAGGATGTCCCGGGTGATCTCGATCAGGTAGGAATCCAACGTCCCCTCGTTCCATTCGGCGAAGACGCGGTGCATCTCCTCGTTGGTCATACCCAGCAGGTGCTTGAGGATGAAGTAGGACTCGCTGATCAGCTCCATATCACCGTACTCAATGCCGTTGTGCGTCATCTTGACGTAATGGCCCGCCCCGTCCTCGCCCATCCAGTCGCAGCAGGGGACGCCATCGACCTTGGCGGCGATGTCCTGCAGGACGGTCTTGACGTGAGGCCATGCCTCCGGCGATCCCCCGGGCATGATGGAGGGGCCGTGGCGCGCTCCCTCCTCGCCGCCCGAGACGCCGGTGCCGATGTAGAGGAGGCCCTTCGACTCAACGTGCTCGGTGCGGCGTATCGTGTCTTGGTAGTTGGAGTTACCGCCATCGATGATGACGTCGCCCTCCTCCATATGGGGAAGAAGCTGATCGATGACCAGGTCCACTGGCCTGCCCGCCTTGATCATCAGCATCACCCGCCGGGGGCGCTTCAGGGTGCTGACCAATGCCTCGATAGAGTGAGTGCCGACGATGTCCCGGTCGCGGGCTCGCTCCCTGATGAAGTCGTCCACTTTCGATGTGGTGCGGTTATACACGGCCACCGAGTAGCCGTGGTCATGCATGTTCAGCACCAGATTCTGTCCCATCACCGCCATCCCGATCAGACCAACATCACACGTTCCCATCTTGGTTTCTCCTCCACTACAGGTCTCAGTTAGGCCTCGAACGACCGAAGCCGGTACAGCATTTCCCCGGCCTTGGGCACATACAGCATCCTTTCCGATTCGCGGTCCATCCATTGCTCGATATCAATGGCATCAGGGTCCCTATAACCCAGCGAGAGTCGGTCGCACTCCTCTTCCCCGATCTGGCTGGACAACGTCACCTCGATATCGGGCTTCTCCACGCCCTCCTCCATCACGCCGGAACCGCGCACGTGGGTGCTGTGTGCCAGCACACACAGAGGCACATCCTTGTACTGTTCCCAATTCTGGAGGAAATAGGACAGAATGTGATAGCCGACCTGATAGATAGCCTGGCCGTGCACGTGGCTCACTGTGTCGAGATGTGGGGCGTAGACGATCACCTCGCCCCCCCTGGCCACAACCGGTTCCAGCTTGTAGACCGCCTTGGCTGCCGTCCACAGCTCGTCGTACATCGGCGGCGCGCACGACAGGACGCTCTGAAAGGGGTGCTCGCAGAACCGGATGTGCCGCTCTGCCGATAGATCGGCGGCGGCCTCCCAGGCCTCGATGAGATTCCCGATAAACATCCCCGCGATATCGTCGCCATCCACCACCAGGGCGATCAGAGTCATCGGTCTCGAAAGGCGCTCGGCGGCAGCGTCGACCATCGCTCGCACCGGGGTATCCTTCACGCCGATGGTGTCGACGACGCCGGCTAAAGCCCCGAGCCAGTGAGTGACGTTGATCATCTCCGGACCAGAGATGCCTGGAAACAGGTATTTAGCCCCGCCCGAGAAGCCCACGACCTCGTGAGGGAAAGTGGGGCCGAGAATCACGACGTGGTCGTAATCGAAGATGGCCTTGTTGACGCGTACCGGCACGTCGCCGCCGAGGGAGGGATGCCATTGCTCCCCAGCGATCGCCCGAACCTCATCCCTGGTGATGATTCCCACCGTCGTCAGTGCCGTGGGGTCGTCCCAGGCGTGGTTGACCAGGCCGATGTGTGCGTAGGTGTTGGCATACTCCTGAGGGGAGAGCCCAACCAGATGGCACAGCTCCGCCCTGCTCAGCGGAGGATGGGTGCCCAGTGCGACCATGAAATCAAGTTGCTGTGTGTCGCTCAGGACCTCGACCAGGGTCTGAAACAGCATCGGCAAGGGCAGCGATCGGGTGTGATCGGGGATCAGCACCAGGACCCGTTGATTCGTGAACGCCCGCTCCAGCCCCGCGTGGAGCGACTGGATGACCTTGCTCTGGGACAGATAGCCGTTTGAACGAGATCTGCTGATCATTGACGTCGTCTCTTCCCTGCGATCCATACAGACTGATCCTACGACTCAACAAGACATGGTGTTCGACAACGAGCGTCCGGTCCGGTGCCCGACAGAGCTAAACACCGCTGTACGCCGAGAACCCTCCGTCAACCGGCACCACAATCCCGGTCACGAATCGGGAGGCCGGGGAGAGCAGCCACAGCACCGTACCCAGCAGATCCTTTGGATTGCCGAAGCGCCCCATCGGCGTGTGGTCGATGATGGTCTGACCCCTTGGCGTGAGGCTCCCATCCTCGTTGAGAAGCAGCGCACGATTCTGATCTCCAATGAAGAACCCCGGCGCAATGGCGTTGACGCGAATCCTGGGCGAGTACTCTTGGGCTATGTGAACCGCCAGCCAGCGGGTGAAGTTGCTGACGCCGGCCTTGGCTGCGGAGTATGCGGCGACCCGAGTCAAAGGTCTGAGGGCCGCCATGGATGAGACGTTGAGGATGACACCCTCTCCGCGCTCCGCCATACTCTGGCCAAAGACCTGGCACGGTAAGATCGTCCCCAAGATGTTCAGATCAAAGACGAAACCTAGCCCATCATCGGGAAGATCGAAGAAAGACACCTCGGAGCTGGTCGTCGCCCGTGGGTGATTGCCCCCGGCGGCGTTGATCAGGATGTCCACTGGGCCCAGACGATCCTCGACCGTCTGGCGCGCCTCTTCGAGCAGATCACGTTTGAGCACGTCACCTTGGACGGCCATGTACTTGCCCGGACCGGCGTCCATCCGAGCGCGCAGCTCGTCGGAGATGCCACGCCTGTGCTTCATTACCACCACGTCGGCGCCCAGGCCCACCAGCGCGGCGGCCATCTCTCCGCCCAGCACCCCTGTCCCACCGGTGACCAGTGCGGTCCGACCGGTGAAATCGTAAAGCTCGCTGACCTTAAGCGCACCAAGGCTTCCTTCACTCATCCCCTGGCTCCCCCGTGACGCTCTCTCCGTCATCCAGTTGCTCACGGGACCGCGTTGCCCCGGCTGTCACCGCCAGGCGATAGATCCTGGACGCCCCGGCGCTCCGCAGCGCGTCCTCCAGCGGCGCGGTATCCTGCCAGGGCCAGAGGGCGATGATGGTGCCGCCGCTCCCCGCGCCCGCCAGCTTGGCACCGGGCGCTCCTGCCTCCAGCGCGGCCGCGATCAAGCGTTCGTTCGACGTCCCCGATCCACCCAGATCCCGCTGGATGGCGTGGTTCTCGTTCATAAGATCGCCCAGTGTGGGCCAATCTCCCATGAGGAGGGCTTTTTTGCCCATTCGGGCGAGTTCGGTGATGCGCTCGTAGGCCTTGACCACGTCCCGCTCGCCCTCCAACCAGCGCTCTCGGATCGGCCGGTGCACCTCCCCAGAGGAATGCTGCACGCCCGTGTAGCCCAAGATGAAGGGCAGCTCCGGGACGTCGTCGGCCAGCGGCTCGACGGTGGCGAAGAGCTCTGCCTCCTCGCTGCGGTAGAACTGCTTGCCGCGAAAATCCATGTAGTTCAGGCCCCCGAAGGTACACATGTAGGCATCCTGGTAGCCACACACGACCTTCAAGTAGTTTAGCTCGATCGTGCGAGCCCGCTCCGCTAGGCGGTACCGGTTGAGCTCATCGCCTTGCCAGGCCGTGAGCGCCTGCAGGATTGCCACCACCAGCGCTGTGGAGCCCGACAGGCCGCTCTGCATCGGAATCTCGCTCTCATACTGCACACGACAGGTGAGTGGCGGCAGGTGCATATAGCTGAGGATGGCCCGCGCGACGTCGAAGAGGTCATCTCGCGGGCGCAAATCCTCCCGTCCTGTGATGCGACATACGTCTCCCTGGGTCTCAAACACCAACTCGGATCCTGGCTCAACGCGGGCGTAGGCCCGCATACCGACCGAACAGGAGATCACCGATCCGCCGTACATATCGGTGGGGTTGCCGATGATACCCGCCCGACCGGGTGCCGAGCAGACGATCCTGTGACCAGCCTTGGTCGCCTCCCTCATAGCTCGTACGCTTTGGCCCTGATATACTTGCGCACCAAATAGCCGTACCGCTCATCATTCATGGCGAAATCGATGAAGGCACGGAAGTAGCTTTCGAAGTTCCCCACGTCGTACCGCCGTTGATCTGGGGCAAATCGCCAGGCGTAGACCGGTTCTCCCATCTGAATCAACAGTTTGATGGCATCGGTCAGCTGGATCTCGCCCCCTCGATCCGGTGGTGTGCGCTCCAGAGCCTCGAAGATGTCGGGGCTGAAGACGTAGCGGGCGGCTACGGCCATCGTGCTCGGCGCGGCGCCCACTGACGGCTTCTCGACGATGTCGGTCACCGCCACCGGTTCGCCCGGCGGGGGCTCCTCGCCGTCGACGTCGACGATGCCGTAGCGGAAGACATCCTCCTGGTCCACTTGCTCCACAGCGACGACAGCCGCCGCGCCCAGTTCGCGATGGGCCGCCACCATCGCTTTCAGGGGAGCAGACGAATCGTCGGCGGCGATGATCGAATCGCCCAGTGCCACCACGAAGCTGTCGCTGTCCACGAAGTCGGCGCCCAGTGAGACGGCGTGTCCCAGCCCTCTGGGGATGGTCTGGCGGGTGTAGAAGAAGCGGGACTTGCCGCGGAGATACTCCAGATCCGCCAGCATCGCCTCATTCCCCGCTTGCTCCAGAGCCGACGCCAGTTGAGGGTCAACGTCGAAGTGATCCTCGATGACGCGCTTACGCCGACCGGTGATGATAAGGACCTGGCGCATACCGGCTGCCTGCAGCTCCTCGACCACGTACTGGAGGATCGGCTTGCGGCCCACCGGCAACGTCTCCTTGGGCTGCGACTTGGTGGCCGGCAAGAGCCGGGTCCCCAGTCCGGCAGCTGGAATGACCGCTTTGCTGATTGGCTTCGTCATCGGGCTACTCCCTCCTCTCGACGAAAGGCGACAAATGCTGCTGAAAATGGCGTTCGAGCAGGCCTGCGTAAGCCTCTTCGTTCCTCCTCAGCGTCTCGATCAAGCGATCCCCGAACTGATCCAGAACCGAGCCGAAGGTCACGTGCAACAGTTGACGTGCATCGAACTGCTTCAATAAGGTCGGCAGATCATCATCGGACAAGGCATCCGCCGCCGGCACCTTGTCCAACTCGGCTGAGACGTGATAGGTGGCCCGATCGGTCTCGTAACGCTCGCGAGCCAGGGTCAGGATCTCCCGAAAGAAATTCGGGGCGATCTGAGCCACCCCGCGCAGCGCTTCCAGATAGCTGGTTCCCGCTGTCTTAACGTGGACGAGGCCACGGGTGAGTCTTGAGATGATGGGATAGATGCTGAACTTGTCCGAGCCGGAGTGGACGCTGAGCTTGTACGGCCCGAAAGCGCGGGCGATAGCAGCGTGCTTGGTCAGCTCTGTCTCAAACTGCTCCAGACCACCGATATAGTCGACGCCCTTTTCGAAGCGTCCGACGTAACGCGGTGCCAGGCTGACCCACTGCACGCCCAGCCGTTTGAGCTCGCTGGCGATGAAGATGTGCTCCTCAGGTGATGTGGGCGTCTCCGTCTCATCCACAGAGACCTCCAATTCGAAAGGCTTATCCCCCATCTCTTGAGCGAGGTAGCGATACATCCTAGCTGTATGGGCCACGGCCCGGCCATATTTCGCCGCCGCACGGTAGAGCGTCTCGCGGTCGAATGTGACTGCGAAGTCACCCAAGTCAAACGAACGATCCAAGTAACGCTGCCCCATATCAGCTTGGCTGATCTCCAGCACCTCCCAGGGCAACGCATCCACCCTCACCCCGAGCTCAGCGAGCGAGGCCGTATGCGCCTCATCATCCACACGGTCCCCCGGGTCTATGGTGTAGAAGGTATAGCCGGCAGCGATGAAAGCGTCCACGTCTTTCGGTGTCTTGAGGTGATCGGCGTCGGCACCGCAAGACGTGCGCCAACCAGCCTGAAATGCTCCCCAGGTGGCATCGTCCAAGACCTGCTGCGGCGTTCTTCCAGTGCGAGCGTTCTCACGCACCGATTGCTGAGCGAAGATGGGAGCGACACCCTGCCCTGCGCCGGCGACCCGCTGAGCCGCCCGGACGTGTCCGGGAGTCGCCACACCCAACCGGTCGCCGAACCCGAACGACGTTCTGAGACCCAGACAGACCGGTCGCAGCCAAGGCAGGCGGGCGCGCAGCACGGCAGCATTGTCGGGCGTCAGCGAGCAGAGGAGATTGCTATCTTGCTGCTTACCTTCGAAGCCCTCATCATCGCCCTCTACACACAAGAGCTTTTCACCCTCATCCGTTGACACCAGAGAATAGGTGGTGCCCTTCTCCTCGATCACTGAATTCTGATAAACCATCAGACCTTCACACGCCAAAGCTATTCCCCCTTTGTCTGTGACCCGTCGAACTTGTACGCCCGTTTTGCCTGTCGATAGGCCAAGTCCAGGATCATCTCACGGCCGTCCTCTTCGTCCACGACGCCGCGCACGATCAGTCCAGCGACCCAATTGGCGCTGGCACGACGCCAGACGTCATGCCGGGCTGGGATCGATGGGAAGGCCCGCGTATCGTCATTGAACCCTACCGTGTTGTAGAGCCCGGCGGTCTCCATCACGCGCTCGAAGTAGCGCGCCATCCCGTTCAGGCTATCGTGGAACCACCAGGGAGGCCCCAGCTTCATCGCCGGATAGTGGCCGGCCAGCGGCGCCAGTTCGCGGGAGTAAGACGACTCGTCGAGGGTGAAGATAATGAGCGTCAGGCGGGGATCGTTGCCGTACGTGTTGAGAAGTGGGCGGAGATTCCGCGTGAACTCACTCCGGCGCGGGATGTCCGCCCCTACGTCCTTGCCAAAGCGCCGGTAGAGGGGGAGGTTGTGGTTTCGCACCGCGCCCACGTGGAACTGCATCACCAGGCCGTCCTCGATCGACATGCGGGCGAAGACGATCATCATGTGGCCTGTGAAGCGGCGCGCATCGTCGGCCGTCGCCTCGCCCCGGAGGGCGCGCTGGAAGATCGCCTCGGCCTCGCGAGGTGTCAGCTCCTCGGTGTAGGCCGAAACCGCCGCGTGGTCGGTTGCGGTGGCGCCCATCGCCTGGAAGAACGCGCGCCGGTCCTCCAGGGCCTCGACGAAGGCGTCGTAGGAACCGACGCTGACGCCACTCACGTCGCTCAGCACCTCGATGTTCTGGCGCCAGCCGTCAGTCAGCAGGTTGACCACGGCGTCGGGGCGGAAAGTGGGCCGAATGTCAGCGCTCCAGTCCGAGGCCCGAAGCCGCCGGTGGTCGTCCAGCGCATCGGTGGCGGCATCGGTCGTGGTCAGCACCTCGATGTTGAACCGCTCGAAGAGGGCCCGGGGTCGGAAAGCGGGCAAGGCCAGCTTCTGCTCGATCTGGTCGTAGATCGCCTGGGCGGTCTCGCCGGTCAGCTTCTGGTCAATGCCGAAGACCTCGATCAACTCCTGCGCCAGCCATATGCCCGTGGGCGTGCCGCGGAAGAGGTGGAAGTGCTCGGCGAAGAGTTGCCAGATCTTGCGATGATCCTTCTCCACTTCTCCTCCATCGATCCGCGGTACGCCCAGCGACTCCAGGGGGACGCTCTGGGAGTAGAGCATGCGGAAGACGTAGTGGTCGGGGATGATCAGCAGCTCGGCAGGCGTCCCCAGGGTGGCGTCCTCATCGGCGAAGAGCTGCGGATTCACGTGTCCGTGGGGGCTGATGATGGGCAGGTCGGCGACGTCGTCGTACAACTCCCGGGCGACCTGCCGCTGCGTCGGGTCGGGGTCGAAGAAGCGATCGGGGTCCAACTGCCATCTCGCGTCGGTCATACGTTCACCTCCTGGTCTCGCGTTCGGGTAGAGGGCTGGCGGCCTGGTAGATCATAAGCACGGCGGCGAGGCTGCACCTTCCCTCGCGGCCGTCGACCAGGGCGCCCGGTTCTCCCGGAGCGCCCGAATGAAGTCCTCGAAGAGGTTGATGTGTCTCCTGGGCGAGATAGCCCGACGATCGCCACCGGCACCGGCGCCCACGATTGCGAACTCAACAGTATCCTGCACTGCCATCAACGAACCACCTCAACGCCCGAC
>CAZEQC010000008.1:0-83577 GCA_964514285.1 uncultured Anaerolineales bacterium
CCTCCCGGGGCAGGACTTCCACGTCTCCCAGGTGCACCCCGAGTACTGCGAGATGCCCGTTCCCCCGTATGATCCTGAGAAGGCCAAGCAACTGTTGGCCGACGCCGGCTACCCCGACGGGTTGGACGTTGAACTGGCCGTCGGCAGTGGCTGGGCAGACGTCGTCTCCTATGCCGAGGTGCTCAAGGAGGATGCGGCCCCGGCTGGCTTCAACATCGAAATCAACGCCATGCCCAATAGCCAGTACTGGGAGCAGTGGACCGAGGTGGCGCTGGGCATCACCCCGTGGACGCACCGCCCCCTGGGCACCATGGTGCTCAACCTGGCCTACGTCGCCGACGAGGAGGGAAACCCAGCCTCGTGGAACGAGACACGTTGGATCGATGAGGAGTTCTCTGAACTGCTGAACGAAGCCAACGGCACGCTGGATGTCGAGGCACGTCGCGAGATCTTCTGCGAACTGGAGCAGATCCAGTATGACCGGGGATCCATTGGCGTTCCCTTCTGGCGCAACATCTGGTACGTCCATGGCAAGGACCTGCACAACGTTCCCTTGCATCCCACCTACTACATGATGTTCAACGAGGTCTGGAAGGAACAGGCCTAGGTGGTCCAAGGTTAGGGATCCAAGCTTGAAGGCCAGAGGCCAGATCAAGGTCTAAGGTTACAGGCTGGCGGCCTCTATCCAGAGCCGCCAGCCTCACCTCAGCTTTTCTCTCCAACTCGGAGCGTGAGCCTGATCTCAGCTCTGGCCTCAACTAAAGGAGTGTCCTATGGCCAAATTCATCATTCGGCGGCTGCTGCTGATGTTGCTCACGATGCTCGTCGTATCCATCGCCGTCTTCCTCATCACAGAGGCAGCACCCGGTAACGTGGCCCGCAATGTGCTAGGCATCCATATCACCCCCGAGCAGGAAGCCTCCTTCCTCAATCAGCAGGGGCTGGACGAGCCCTTCTACGTGCGCTACTTCAACTGGCTGGTCGGTACCGACTGGCGAGCCAGAGCCAAAATCGGCATGTCAGTGAAGCAGATCACCACCGAAGACGGCTTCAGGGAATGGTGGGCGGTCCAGGACGATGGCTCGCTGATCCGCTGGGAGATGGAGGGCGAGGACTTGATCGCCAACGAGCGTCAGCCGGATGGTACGGTGGAGGAGGCCATCGACAACGACCGTTGGAACGTCAAGGATCCCTCAACGGAGGTCGAGCGCCTCCGCGAGTACCGAGCCCAAGTGGAACAGAACGACCAACTCGACGAGGAGAGCCGTCAGACCATCTTGAGCGAGCTCGACAAGATCCTGGACGTGCTCAGCAGAGAAGGGCAGTCTCAAGAGGAGCTAAAGGCCGCGCTGTCAGAGCCGGAGAGCACCATCGAGGCTATGATAGACCCGGCGGCTCTGCAGAAGAAGACCGCTTTCCAGGAGATGGCCGATGACATGGCCCGGCAGAACCGCCTCATGCAGGTCCTCTCCGCACAGGAACGGCTGTCAGGCCCACAGGCCGAGGACCTGGGAGCATCAGACTTGCAGTCAATGGCGGTGCAGATCGGCAAAGCGGCGGAGCTCCTGCAGGGTGTCAACCCGACCCTCGTGGAACGCCTCCAAGCAGCAGCCACCAGCCTTGAGGATGGCGATGTGGCCGTGGCTCGCGACACCTTGGACAGGGCCGTCCCGACGCTGGACGAACTGATGGGGTCGCTGGGCACTTTCGTCTACGCCCTCCAAGAGGAGGACTACGACCAGGCCGTCGGCATCCTGCGCGACATCTCAGAGCCATCCGAGATCTCCCTCGATTCGGCGCGGCTGGCGATCTTGCCGGACGTGCTGGAGGCTATCCAGGAGGGCGTGGAGGACGACGCGCCGGACTTGAGCGATGCTCTGCTCCAGACCGTCGAGGCCTTGCGAACTGGCAACACCGAGGACGCCCGCCAGAGCATCGCAACGGCAGCAGATCAACTGGAGGAAACCGCATCGACCATCGTCCGCAGCGAGGCCGCCCAAGGGGCACGGGTCGCTAGGGTGTTCTGGGGCGTCGACACAGAGAACCACGCCGTCCAGTGGGAGAAGGGCACCGGGAAGGTCGTCTGGCAGCTCGTCCCGGGCTCCGGCTGGCTGGCCGCCACCGGGGGCCCAGTTGAGTACATCCCCCTGCAGAAAGGGCTCGTCCGGGGCGACCCCGGGCTCTCGTTGCGCACCGGTCGACCCGTAGCTGACTTGCTCTTTACCCGTCTCCGCAACTCCTTGGTGCTGGCTGGCATCGCTTTTGTCATCGTTATGCCGCTGGCGCTAGTTCTTGGCCTTATCGCTGGGCTCAATCAGGGTAAGGCGCTGGATCGCTTCCTGTCTATCGGGGGTATGATGTTCTCGGTGACGCCTCAGTTTGTCACCGGTATCTTCCTGATCCTGATCTTCGCCTTCTGGCTGGACCTCGTGCCCGGTGCAACCGTGTTCGGCGAGCAAGCACCGTGGGAGCGGCCTATGATGCTCATCCTACCGGTGACCACGCTGACGCTGATCGAGTTGGGTTACGTTCTGCGCATCACGCGCGCCAGCATGTCCGAGGTGATGAGAGAGCCCTACATTCGGACCGCCTTCCTCAAGGGCTTGCCGAAAAGACGCGTTGTCTTCAAACATGCCGTCCGCAACGCCCTGATGGCCCCTATCACGGTCATCATGCTCCACGTCAACTGGCTGCTGGGCGGCATCGTCGTCGTCGAGGTCATCTTCGGCTATCCTGGCCTGGGCAGTTACATCCTCGACTCGGCGTTGTTCAAGGACTTCAATGCCATTGAGGGCGGCGCAATGATCCTGGTCGCTGTGGCGGTCACCACGCAGCTGTTGGCGGACATCCTCTACACTTTCTTGAATCCGCGGATCCGGTTCGGGTAGAGGAAGCGGATGACGACGAAAGGAGAGCATACTATGGCAGCAAGTGAACAAACCATGCCCAAGACCACAGCCCAACCGTCGCTGTGGCAACGTCTGCGGGAAGGTATGTCGATCATCTTCGAATCGAAGATCGCTGTAGTGGGCCTGGTGATTATCCTCTTCTGGATCTTCGTGGCTATCTTCGCCCCCCTTCTCACACCATACACGCCGACTGAGCAGGACTACACCGCCCAGAACCAGGGACCGTCGGCGAAGCACCCTCTGGGCACGGACAGCCTGGGCAGAGACCTTTGGGCCCGCCTGATCTACGGAGCCCGGGTCGTGCTCGTCATGCTGCCGGTGACGGAGGACTTCTGGTTGCCACTCGGCACCGCCATCTGGGGTGTGCTGCTGGGGCTCTTGGTCGGATCAACCCTCGGCTTGATGGGTGGTTACCTCGGCGGGTGGGTGGACGAAGTCGTCATGCGTCTGCTGGATGCGATGATGGCCTTCCCCGTCGTCCTCCTCTATATGATCATCATCGCCGCCGTAGGCGCGTCAGCCACCAACGTGGTCCTGGCTATCGCCATCGTCGGCACGCCTGGCATTGCCCGCCTGGTCCGTAGCCTCACCCTCGATATCCGCACCCGAGACTACGTCCGGGCGGCCGAGGTTCGCGGGGAGAGTCCGTGGTACATTATGTTCGTGGAGATCCTGCCCAATGCCCGCGGCCCTATCATCGTCGATGCCATGCTGCGTGTTGGCTATGCCATTTTCGCTATGGGTACGCTCGGTTTCCTCGGTCTCGGACTCCCACCCCCGTCGCCAGACTGGGGCAGCATGGTTGCCAAGGGCCGGCAGTACATCCTGTCGGGTAGCCCGTGGGCCGCCCTGTGGCCATCGGTGGCCATTGGCTCTTTGGTCGTGGGGCTCAATCTCTTCGCCGACGGCCTGAGCGAGGAATCCACACGGTACCAGTAGAGAGAGGAAGCTACCATGACGACAATCAAACGCACTCACGCACCCATTCTAAAGGTGGAGAACGCGGCCATCTCCTACGAGACCCGCTACGGCGACGTGGAGGCGGTCCAGGACGTCTCCTTCAACGTCCACCGTGCTGAAACCTTCGGCGTCGTCGGCGAATCCGGGTGTGGCAAGTCCACCGTCGCCTTTGGCATCGTCGACTTCTTGGGACCGAACGGCAAGATCGTTGGTGGCAGCATCAAGTTCCAGGGGCAGGAGCTCGTCGGCCGCTCCCAGGAGGAACTGCGCAAGCTGCGCGGCGATCAGATCTCTATGGTCTATCAGGACCCGATGCAGGCCTTGAACCCATCGGTCACCATCGGCGACCAGCTCGCCGAGGTCCTGACGGTTCACCGCGGCATCCCCAAGGAGGAAGCCTGGCAGAAATCTATCGACATGCTGAAGCGGGTCTATATGCCCGACTCGGCCAACGTGATGGGACGCTATCCCCATCAGATCTCCGGCGGTCAGCAGCAGCGCGTGGTGATCGCCATGGCCCTGCTCAACAATCCGGCCCTGCTCATCATGGACGAGCCGACGACGGCCCTCGATGTCACTGTCGAGGCCGTCGTCCTCGATCTGATTGAGGACCTCAAGCGAGATTTCGACACGGCCATCGTCTACATCACCCACGACTTGGGCGTCGTCGCCCGCGTCTGCAACTACGTCGGCGTGATGTACGCCGGGGAGATGGTCGAGGTAGGCTCGGTCGATGCCATCTACAAGAACCCGCAGCATCCCTACACCCAGGGCCTCATGCGCTGCGTGCCCAAGCTGGGCGCTACCAAGGAGAGCAGCATCCTCTATCCCATTCGCGGAAGGGTGCCCGCACCCAAGGACAGGCCCAAGGGCGCTTGCATCTTCGCCCCTCGCTGTGACTACGCCACCGAGCACTGCCTCAGCGAGAAGCCTCAGCTGCGGGAGCTGGAAAAAGGACACAGCGCTCGCTGCTTCTACGCCGAGACCATCGACGCCGGCGCTTGGGAGCCCCCAGAGGGGCTCGTTCCGGAGCTGGCGATGGAGGGCGAGGAGGATGGCCGCGAGCCTATCATCACCCTGAAGGACGTCAAGACGTATTACGAGCAGGAATCCAAGTCGCTCCTCAGCTTGGTCGGGGCTGGCGAGAAGCTCTACGTCAAGGCTGTGGACGACGTCAGCCTGGAGGTCCCTCCCGGCAAGACCTTGGGCGTAGTTGGCGAGTCGGGATGCGGCAAGAGCACCCTGGCTAAGACAATCATCGGCCTTGAGACCCCCCGGGACGGCAAAGCGGAATTCTTGGGGTTCGACCTGACAGCTCCCGTCTCGCAGCGCGACGTGAAGCTGATTGAGGAACTGCAGATGGTCTTCCAAAACCCGGACTCCACCATGAACCCGTCCTACAGCGTGGGGCACCAGATCGGTCGGCCGCTGCGTCGCTTCAAGGCAGTTCCCAGCGATGAGGTCCGGGGTGAGGTGATTCGACTCCTCAACGCTGTCCGACTGGATGGGAGCTACTACCACCGCCTGCCGCGTCAGCTCAGCGGCGGTGAGAAGCAGCGCGTTGGCATCGCCCGCGCGTTTGCCAGTCGTCCAGACCTGGTTCTCTGCGACGAGCCCGTTTCGGCTTTGGACGTCTCCGTGCAGGCAGCCGTACTCAACCTCTTGATGGAGATCCAGGACGAATACGACACCACCATGATGTTCATCGCCCACGACCTCAGCGTCGTGCGCTTCTTCTCCGATTACGTGGCGGTGATGTACCTCGGGCACATCGTGGAGATCGGTCCAGCAGAGGCGATCTACGCACCACCGTACCAACCCTACACCGAGGCGCTGCTTTCGGCTGTGCCCATTCCAGATCCAGCGGCGGAGCAGAAGCATATCCGCCTCCACGGCACCGTGCCCAGCGCCCTGAACCCGCCCAGCGGCTGCCCGTTTCACACCCGCTGTCCGCGCCGGAAGTTGCTGCCCGATGGCGGTAAGATCTGCGAGGAAGAAGCTCCCCCGTGGCAGTACAACAGCGATGAACACCGTATCTTCTGCCACATTCCCTTGGAGGAGTTGCGCAAGATGGATCCCGTCGTCACCGCTGACTGAGGCCGGGCGAGATTTCGCCGAAGGAGGTAGCACCATGCTTGTCAAAGACTATATGACCCGACATCCCGTTATGGTCGAGCCCACTATGTCGATCGTGGAGGCCCAGCGCATCATGGCGGAGACCAAGGTCCGACATCTCCCGGTCGTCGAGACCGGAAAGAGGCTGACGGGACTCGTCACGCGACAGACGCTGCGCATTCCCCCGACGGAACTGGCCAGTCTCAACGTCTGGGAGATCACCCGCTTTCTGTCCAATCTCCAGCTTCAGGACGTGATGGTCAAGCGCAAGGACGTGATCTTCACAGATCCCGACGTGGCTCTAGAGGCAGCTGCCCAGGTCATGATCGATAACAAGATCGGGGCCCTGCCCGTCCTGGAGGATGGCATCGTGGTCGGTATCATCACCGAGATCGATATGATGACGCAGCTAGCAGAGCTGCTGGGCGGGAGCGTGGCTGGCGTGCGGGCCACCGTGCGGATGCCCAATCGTAAGGGGGCGCTGGCCAAGCTCACTGGCGCCATTTCGGATCAGGGATGGGGTATCTACGCCAGCGGCGGTGTGCCCACCCCCAAGGATCCCGAACACTGGGACTGCGTTCTCAAGATCAGGGACGTGTCTAAGGAAGACGTGATCAACGTGATCGAGAGCCTCGCAGGTTACGACATCATCGACGTCCGTTGATCACATCCGTTTACCTTCCTTGATCGATAACTCTCATTCGGAAGGCCCGTACGCTAGGGGGACAGGGCAATCGATGTCCTGTCCCTTGGCGTGCCGGGCTTCCCCGCGCGAAAACAACCACATGTCGGCCCAAGCCAACACTTCAGACCGCCTGGTTCATCCCCAACGACCAAGGCTGCGCAGAGGACGCGAAAGACCATGATCTGCCTCGTGGACATGGAGAAGCGACCAGGGAGACGGAGCAGCCCGCCTCCTGCGGCTTCCACCACACAGCATCGTCTGGTGCCTCAAGCATACATGGACGACATCCGCAACCGGTTGGAGGAGATCTCGGGCCACCACTGCCTGCTGAGACCCTACGCCGACATCACCCCGAATTGGCTGACCAACTCGGATGTCAAGGTCCTGGTTCTCAGCGGGAACGTCACGGCTTGGGAAGCCTACGACGTGGCAGATTTCCAACCGCTCATGGCGATCGTCCGCAGTGCGTCCCTGCCCATCCTTGGTCTATGCGGAGGGCTTCAGTTCATCGCCCTCGCCCACGGCGTCGACATCGGCCCGATGCGAGAGCTGGAAACGGACGAGGAGGACGTCGGCGATGGCTTCGGCGCGGGCTACCTCAAGGAGTGGGGCTTCACCCCCGTTCGGGTTCTCCACTCCGACCCGCTCTTCGCTGGACTGGAATCACCCGACTTCCTGGAGGCCCACTATTGCGAGGTGAAGAGCGTCCCAGCGGGCTTCGAGCTGCTGGCATCCACCGGTGTCTGCCGCGTCCAGGCCCTGCGCCAGGTGGGGACGCTGGTCTGCGGCACCCAGTTCCACCCCGAGGCCTACGTCGCGAAACCCGCCCACCGACGCAACTGGCTCGTCAACCTCGTCTATCCTGATGGCTACACGCAGAACCAACTAGACGGGCGTCGGTTTCTGACCAACTTCTTCCGTGAGGCCGGTATTCTCCCGGAGCAAGGGGACGTTACATCACACGGATAGAGGCGTTCATATGACCAAGATCATCAAGGTTCTAGCAGTGCCCGCCACCGGCGCTTACTACACCACCGACCTCAAGACGCTGCAGGACAACCCAATGCCCGTCGCACAGCAGTACACGGCCCGGTCGGACACCTCTGGATTCCGCTACGTCCGAGAGGTCGCGGAAGCCGTGTCGGTGGGCCTGATAATCGGCGATGGCACTGCGGAATCCTCGCCCGGTGACGTCGTCTGGGGCGACTGTGTTGGCGTCGCCTACGCCGGTATATCCGGCCGCGATCCCGTACTTCGCATGGCCGATGCACGTGGCACCATCCGCCGCAAGGTGGAGCCGGTGCTCACAGGCCGAGAGATCACCACCTTCCGGGAGTTAGCCGCTGAGATCGACGCGATCACCAAAGAGGTCCGCGTCCCAGCGCCGCCGCAGGAGGCCGAGAGTCCCGAGGAGAAAGAACACGCCAACGACGACCAGAAGCTGTCCCGGCGCGATCTTCTCACGGCGCCGTTCCGAATGCTCCGCCCGGAGGGAGCCGAAGAGAAACTAGCGAGGAAACAGCAACCCGGGTCCCAGAAGGTCATGACCATCGAGAGACCATTGCACACCGCCGTCCGCTACGGCGTCAGTCAGGCCCTTCTGAAGGCCGTCGCCCGGTCGCGAAACCTTACAATGGCCGAGGTGATCGCCGACGAGTGGGATCTGCCACAGCCGGGCCGATCGGTCCCCATCCACGCCCAGAGCGGCGCCGACCGCCGGACCAACGCCGACAAGATGATCGTCCGCCGCATCAGCTCTCTGCCCCATGCCCTGGTCGAGGACATCCCCACTCAGGTCGGCGAAAGCGGCGAGGCGTTGGTGAGTTACGTCCGCTGGCTTAAGGACCGTATCGAAGAGCTGGGTGGGTCCAACTACCGCCCTGCTATTCACATCGACGTTCACGGCGCCCTGGGACGCGTCTACGAAAACAACCTGGGGCGTATCCTGGGGTACCTCTACCGCCTGGAGTCATCCACCCAGCCTTACACCCTGCGCATCGAAAGCCCGTTGATCATGGAGACCCGCGCTGCGCAGATCGAGGCGCTGAGGACACTGCGCGAGTACGTCCAGTTCCGCAATATGGCCGTCCAGATCGTGGCCGATGAATGGGCTGACACGCTCGAGGACATCCACGCCTTCATCGACGCCGAGGCTGCCGATATGATTCAGATCAAGATGCCCGACCTAGGGGGGCTCCACGACACCGTTGAGGCCGTTCTGGCCTGCAAGGAAGCCGGGATCGGTGCCTTCCTCGGTGGGAGCTGCGCCGAGACCGACCTGGCGGCGCGCACAGCGGCTCACGTCGCCCTCGCCACCCGGCCAGCCATGCTGATGGCCAAGCCTGGGATGGGCGTCGACGAAGCCGTCTCTATCGTCCAGAACGAGATGACGCGCACGCTCGTAGTGATCAAGGCCCGCGACAGCCGTTAGGACACCGGCCGAGATTTCAGAACAGCCCAAAAAAGGGGCCTCAAAAAGCACCAGGAGAGAATCAGGATGGCCAAATCCACCGACCAGCCCCTCCATCAGTCGCCTCAGTTCCGCGTCCTCAACGACCGTCAGATCGAGAAGGTCTACTATGCCACGCTGGCTTGCCTGGAACGGACTGGGGTCGACGTGCACAACGAACAGGCCCGCCAACTGCTGTCCAACGCTGGCGCGCGCCTGGACGGTGCCCGGGTTTTCGTGCCGCCCCACATCGTCCAGGACGCCGTTGCCGCAGCGCCGAAATCTTTCGCGCTGTGGGGCCGCCCCGTCGGGGACGCTCGTGAGCAGGACGAGTGCTACAAGGTTGAGGTCGGCTCACCCGCTCTGGATCAGCCTACCATCGACGCCGTCAACTTCGGGCCCGGGCCAACGTGCACCTACTTCATCGATCCCGAGAGCGGGGAGCGCCGCCGGTCGCAGCGTGGCGATCCTGGACTGGCGGCCCTGGTCTGCGATGCCCTGGACAACCTTGACTACGTTATGGGACTGGCGCTTATCGATGACGTCACGCCAGAGCTGTCCCCCATCTACGAATTCGCCGAGATGGTGGTCAACACCGCCAAACCCATCCTCCCCTGGGCCTACGCCCCCGATAACGTGTCCGACATCTACCAGATCGCCTTGGCCATAGCCGGGGACGAGGAACACCTTTGCGCCCGCCCATTCCTGGCGCTGTTCACCACGTTCCAGTCGCCGCTGCAACACACACGCGAGGACTTGGCCAACTTGCTTTGGACCGTAGAGCGCGACCTGCCCGTCGTCTACCTGGGAGGAGGATCCGCGGGGAGCACGGCGCCTATCACCGGCGCGGGCACGTTGGTCATCACCTTGGCGGGTATGCTCAGCGGGTTGACCATCGCTCAGCTCAAGCGGCGTGGCGCCCCCCTGTGCGTCGGCAGCGCGCCCCAGCCAACGGATCTTCGCACGGCCCGCCCTGCCTACGGCGGGCCAGAGATGAGCCTCTATGCCGCGGCCATCTCCGACGTCTGCCGCTACCTCGGCCTGCCGTATATGGGCACAGCCGGTGCCTCCGAGTCGAAGGCCGTCGACCAACAAGCAGCCATCGAGAGCGCCATCCAGGTCCTGCTCTCCGGTCTCAGTGGTTCGACGCTGATCCACGACGTCGGGTTCCTCGACTGCGCCGACATTGGCTCGCTGGAGATGCTGGTGATGAACGACGAGATCATCGCCATGACGCGCCGCATCACCAGAGGCTTGGAAATCAGCGACGAGACGTTGATGCTGGACCTGATCGACAAGGTAGGACCTGGCGGGCACTTCCTGGCCGAGCAAGAGACCGCCAGACGATGCCGCCAGGAGGTCTGGGTGCCGTCGCTGATGGACCGCACGCCCTGGGAGAGCTGGGCAGCCGCTGGCGCCGAGACGATGACCGACCGTCTCAAACGACGCGTTCAGACCATCGTCAGCACACACCAGGCGCCTCCTCTGCCCAATGGCGCGGCGGAGCGGATCAGCGAGCTGCTCCAATCGGCCGAGGCCCGCTATAGCCGACCCCGCGTCCCGTAGCTCTTACCACCCGCCACAAAGACAGAAAAAGAGCACCGCCCGGAAGCTAAGCAGGCGATGCCCTCCATCTCGCTACCTCGTCGCGCAGCCGACGTTTCGCTACGCCTCCTCGTCAGGTTGCTGGAGGATCTGATCCACCAACCCGTACTCGATAGCCTCCTCAGCGGTCATGAAACGATCCCGCTCAAAATCGGACGCGATCTGCTCCACAGACTGCCCCGTGTGCTTCGATAGCAGCCGATGCAGCAAATCCTCGACCCGCTTCAACTCCTTGTACTGAATCTCCACGTCCGGCGCATAGCCCTGCGCGCTGCCACCTGCCGGATGCATGTGAACGGTCGCGTGCGGAAGAGCGTACCGATGCCCCTCGTCGCCCGACGCCAGAAGCACGGTCCCCATGCTGGCCGTCACGCCCACCGCATAGGTGTGCACTGGAGCCTGCACGTGCCGCATCGTGTCGTAAATGGCCAGGCCGTGATAGATCACCCCACCGGGGCAGTTGATGTACAGGGAGATCGGCCTCTCCGGATCCTCACTCTGCAGGTACAGCATCTGCGCCACGACCAGGTTCGCCACCTGGTCGTTGATCGGCGTCCCGATGAAAATGATCCGATCTCGCAACAGTCGCGAGTAGATGTCATACGCGCGCTCCCCACGCCCCGTCGATTCGACCACCATTGGAACTAACGGCATAAGTCACCCTCCAAATCTAGGCTTCGCTTGCCTCTTCCGGTCCCTCTGCATCTCTCTCTTCCGCATCTGACGCCTCACCTGCATATGAGACATCCTCATGTGAGACATCCTCGTCGAATGCCTCTCCCTTGGCGATAGCCACCAGGCGCTCCACCGCCAAGTTGGCCAGCATACGGTTGCGTATGTCGTGGCGTCGTGCAGGAGCGCTGAGAGCCTCCCGCACCTCGCCCGCCCGCTCGCCGTACTGCTCGCTCGATTCCACGATCTGGGCGTCCAGCGCCTCATCGCTGATCTCGAGGCCCTCCTGATGGACGATCTCACCCAACACCAGCGACCGATCCAGAGAGGCTTTCGTGTCCTCTTTCAGCTCCTCCCGCAGATCCTCCATCGTCCGCCCCTGGATCCGGAGGTAGTCCTCAAGCATCAAATGCTCTCGGCGCTCGATCTGTTGCTCGTAGTCCTCCAGGGCGTCCTCCAGGGCCTCTTCCAGCACCATCGGCGGATACGACACCTCAGCCTGGTCAATGACGGCCTCCAGGACGCGTTCGGCATAATTGCCTTCCACTTCGGCTCGCTCTCTCTCCTCCAGCCGCTGGCGGATCGATGCCCTCAGTTCTTCGAAAGACTCGTAGTTACCCACCGTCCGGGCCAGATCATCATCCAGCTCCGGCAGAATCCGTTCGTACACGTCCTCCACGTCGATATCGAAGGTCACCTCGGCCCCGGCCAATTCGTCAGCTTGGAAGTCCTCGGGCAGCACCAGCGTGACGGTCGACACCTCCCCCTCCTCCAGGCCAATCAGCGCATCCACGAGCCCCGGAATCGCTATCTCCTCCGGGTCGAGCAAGAGACGAGCCTCTTCCTCGTGGAAGAACTCCACCCCCTCCGACGTCCGGCCAACCAGCTCGCCCACCAGCAGATCGCCCTCGGCCGCTGGGCGATCCAGCGGAGCTAGAACCGCGTTCTGCTCCCGCACGCCCTCCAGGGCCTCGTTCACCATCTCCTCGGGCACCTCCATCGCCGAGGGTTCCAGGCGATACGACCGGTAGTCCCCCAGATCAACGTCGGGCGCCAGCGGCACCGTGAAGGTCAACGTCAGCGGATCGAATGACGTCTCCTCCAACGTCCCTGGCGCATAGGGTGTGATGTCCTTCTCCTCCAGGGCCTCACGGTACAAATCCTCAGCCAATGTGCCGACCAACTCCTGCTGGAAGACCCGCTCTCCAAATCGCTGCACCACGACGTCGGGGGGCGCCTTCCCCTTGCGGAAGCCAGGAATGTCGACCTCCCTTGAGATCTCCCGGGCGGTTCGTCGCCGGGCGCGCTCGACCCGTTCTTCGTCGACGACAATAGTCAGAGATAACTGGCGTTCGCCAGCCGATTCGGTCGTGATCTTCAACGCGGTATGCCTCCTGTACTAAACTGTCTGTCCCCACCTCGCACACAATAGGCGCGCCTCGCGCGCCTAAGTGCCGCCGCAAACAATGGGGAAGGCGGGACTCGAACCCGCACGGGTTACCCCACGTGATCCTAAGTCACGCTCGTCTGCCAATTCCGACACTTCCCCGCTTGCGAAATAGTATTATAATGGCTCGTCCGTTTTCACGCAAGGTTGACAAGACCCTCCATCATTGGTATCATCCTCCGGCTGCGCTGCAGCACAGATCCCGAAAAAGCAATAACCATACAGCTCCCCCGAGAGACGTCTATCCACAACAGCGGCGATAGCTAGCGCGCTGAGGCTGCATGTTATCTCGATGGGGGTCCAATCCTGCTCTTCATCGCCCAAGGAGGACCACGATTGATGAACCTGGATCAACCTGAAACACTCAAACACCTCGATCCCGACAGTATGTTGGAACGCATCAGCGAACTGCCGAAGCAATGCCGAGAGGCCTGGGCTCAAGCCCAAGAGCTGACCTTGCCTCGCGGTTTCGGCGCCATCGATAACCTCGTTATCGTCGGTATGGGCGGTTCGGCTATCGGAGGCGCCTTGCTCCAGGATCTGGTCTCAGATCAGTGTGATGTCCCCATCACTCTCGTCCGCGGCTACACGCTGCCCTCTTTCGCAGCGGGCCCGAGCACCCTAGTGATAGCCTGCAGCTACTCCGGCAACACCGAGGAGACGCTGTCCTGCTTCAATCAGGCGCTCGACAGAGACGCTCGCGCGCTGGCTATTACCACTGGAGGCACGCTTGCAGACCTGGCTCGCGAGGCGCAGGCGCCGGTCGTCCAATTCAACTACCAATCGCAACCCAGGGCTGCCCTCGGCTACGCCTTCATCCTCCTCCTCGGAACCGTCCACCGGCTGGGCCTCATCCGCGACTACGGGGAGGATGTCGCAGAGGCAGCTACCGTTATGGAGCATCGTCAGAAGGATATCGGCATCCAGACGCCTACCGCTGATAACCCCGCCAAACAACTCGCCCAACACATCACGGGTCAGCTCTCCATCGTCTATGGCGCTGGGTTCCTGGGCGCCACGGCCAATCGCTGGAAGACCCAGTTCAACGAGAACGCCAAGAACTGGGCCTTCTTCGAGCTCCTTCCAGAACTCAACCACAACGCCGTCGTGGGGCTCGGCATCCCGGATGTGGTGCAACAGAACAGCATCGTCGTTATGCTCCGTTCGAACCTGGATCGGAGACGTATCCAGGAGAGGTGGGACGTGACCGCCGAGTTGATGGATCGCGAGGGGGTGACAGCTAGACAGGTCTGGGGACACGGCGATAGCAAGCTCGCTCAGATGCTCTCGCTGATCCATCTCGGGGACTACGTAAGCTATTACGTCGCCATGCTCAACCAGGTCGACCCCACACCGGTCGACACCATCGCCTTTCTCAAGCAGCGACTGGCCGAGCTTGGCAGCGTCATCGACGAGCCAAGAACCCAAGAACAAGGATAAGGAATCACAGTAAAGGAAGACCAATGCCCTCATCAAACAGGAATAGCACCAACGACAGGCCTTTCGACCCGCTCGTCTTCTGGGTCTCGGCCGTCCTGACCGTTATCTTCGTTCTATGGTCCATCGTCTTTCCCGCCCATATGCAGCGGGTGGTTAACCGCGTCTTCAACTGGACCACGCAGGGCTGGGGCTGGCTCTACCTTCTGTCAGTCTTCGCCCTGGTCATCGCCTGCTTCGTTCTTATGCTGACCAAGTTCGGCAAGATGAAGCTAGGGCTCCCGGAGGATAAGCCCGAGTTCTCGGACATCTCCTGGTTCGCCATGCTCTTCGGGTCGGCCATCGCGGCAGGCATCGTCTTCTGGGGGCCGGCGGAGCCTGCCTCCCACTACATGAGCCCACCTCCCTTCTTCGGCGGTGAGCCAAAGACGCCTGAGGCGGCCATGGACGCCATGACCACCTCTTTCTTCCACTGGGGACTGAGCGCCTGGGCCATCTACGCTTTCCTCACCATTCCGCTGGCCCACGCGTGCTTCACCAAAGGGCTGCCATTCCGTTTCTCCAGCGCCTTCTACTACGTCTTCGGCGACAGCGTCCGCGGGATCTTAGGCAAGCTACTCGATATCTTCGCCGTCTTCGCCACGTTGGGGGGCCTGGCCACCACCACCGGCTTGGTCGCCCTCCAGCTCTCGAGCGGACTCAAGTACCAGTACGGCCTCTCCCTTCCCAGCTACGCTTCCTATCTCATCATTGGCGTGCTGACCGCCATCTTCACTCTGGCTGTCTACTCAGGCCTTCAGAAGGGGATCAAGTTCCTCGGGGACGTCAACATGTGGGTCTTCATCGCCGTCTTCCTCTTCATCTTCATCTTCGGTCCCACCTTGTTCCTTATCAACCTGACGACCAACTCCATAGGTCAGTATCTGGCCAGCTTCTTGCCCATGAGCCTCTACACGGCACCTGGCGTCGAGGGGAACTGGCTCGGCGACTGGACGATCTTCTACTGGGCCTGGTGGATCAGCTGGTCGCCTTTCGTCGCCCTCTTCATCGCCCGCATTTCCAAGGGGCGCACCATCCGCGAGACCGTAGCCGCCACGCTGATCTTGCCCACGCTGGCCGACTTCCTCTGGTACGGCGTCGTCGGTGGCGCCGGCATCCGCTACGACGTCACTCAGGTGTTGAACGAACACGGCCTTGAAAGCGCCGTCTTCGCCATCGCCCAAAACCTGCCGCTCACCGGCGTCCTGGCCGTGGCCCTGCTCTTCCTGATCGCCACCTTCTTCCTAACCAGCGCGAACTCAGCCGCCTTGGCTCTGTCGATGTTCGTCTCCGGGAAGGAAGATCCGGGCAGGAACCTACGCGCCTTTTGGGGCATCGCCCTGGGTGCTGTCGCCGCTGTGCTTGCCGGGACCGGCAGCCTGCAGGTCATTCAGACGGCCTCCATCGCAACGGCCTTCCCGCTGATGTTCCTGCTCCTCACCCTCCTGTACGGGACCTTCAAAGGCCTGCAGCAGTATCGCGCCGAGCACGACTAGCCCGAGAACACATCCCCTCGGGCGAAGGGCTTCCGAAGTCTTCAGCGGGATCCCCCAAGGCGCCCAAGACTCCAGTACGCAGGGCCGATTGCCTTGGAGAAGCAACCTCACAGACTTCGGAAGTCCTCTGCTGAACGAGATAGGCTCTCCACGCCCCCTGCCGCGTGCCCGGATAGAACAGACACCCCATGGCCTGGGCATCGTGCACCGTCGCTCGCTCTTTACCAATTCCTTGACAAGTTATGAACAACCTGGTATCATACCGACTGATTGGAAGCATAGTCAAGTGAGGAATGGTATGCCAAAGAATGCTTATCGAGATCCCATCTACAACCTGAAAGCCGTCGTCGAGAAGACGGGCGTCAGTGCTGACGCCCTCCGAGCGTGGGAGCGCCGTTACGGCCTTCCCAATCCTGCCCGCACCGAGGCCGGCCACCGCGTCTACTCAAGACGCGACATCGACATGATCAAGTGGCTGGTCGCCCGACAGGACGAGGGGCTCAGAATCGGGCGGGCCGTCAAGTTGTGGCGGAGCCTGGAGGGGGAGGGACAAGACCCCCTCCTCAGCATGCCTTTCCCCTCAGAGGCCCGACAAGAGAGCGTGGCAGCGGGTGACACCATGGCTGAGTTGCGGGAGGCCTGGATATCGGCCAGCCTCGCTTTCGATGAGAGGACGGCGGAACACGCCCTGACACGAGCTTTTGCCATGTACCCCCCTGAGGTTGTTTGCTCGCAGATCATCGCCACGGGAATCGCCGAGATCGGCGAGCAATGGTGTGAGGGTGAGGCCACACCGCAGCAAGAGCATTTTGCCTCACAGTTGGCGGTCCGCCGCCTGGAGAGGTTGATAGCGGCAACCCCGCCGCCCACCCGTCGCGGTCGAATCCTGACCGCTTCCGCATCGAGAGAGGAGCACACCATCGGTCTGCTGACGATGACGCTCCTCCTGCGGCGAGCTGGCTGGCATGTGGTCTACCTTGGGGTTGACGTGCCGCATGAGCAGATGGAGCAGACCATCGAGGCTACACAACCAGATTTGATCGTCCTGGTAGCGCAGCAGCTTTACACTGCGGCCAGCGTCCTTGAGATGGCCCGCATGGCCCAGGATCAGGATCTGTCAGCAGCCTTTGGCGGCCGCATCTTCGATGAAGAGCCTAGGCTCCGGGAGCGCATCCCCGGCCACTACCTGGGATCGTCCTTTGAACAGGCGGTGCGGGAGACAGAGCGGCTGATGACCACGGCCTACGCTACGCCGGATCCGGAGCCGACGCCGGAGGCCTTGGTTCACGCTCGGGCCCACTTCCGCGATAGGCGCGTCGACATAGAGTCGGACATCTGGCAGGCCATGCACCCTCAGCCTCTGGACCACGACACCTTGAACGAACTGAACCAGATGGTGGGCCGCAGCATCGACGCCGCCCTGAGGTTCGGCGACATAGAGTTCGCGGCACATCACCTCGACTGGATCGAGGGGCTGAGCGAATGTCATCGACCCCCGACGGAGCAGATCGAACCTTACCTCCAGGCCTACCATCGAGCAGCGGAGAGGCATCTCGACGAGCGTGGGGCCGTCATCGTCGAATGGCTGGCGCAGCAGGTCGGACCCGCCTCCGAGGACGAGCAGGCTGACAAGGCCGTGGGAAGCGACGGATGATCACCGGACAGTGGCCCATGGTCATAGACACGACCCGGGTCGGCTGACCGCCCGTTGGCATCAGGTCCACGGGTGAGAAACTCGCGCTATGGGACATGTTCATCGTTGCGTATCGGAGATGCCGAAGAGAGCTGATGCAGCAAGCCCAGACAGGAGGTTAGTAGGTGCAAAGACGTCGTCTCGCCTTGATTATCGGTTTCGTGTTCATTGAGCTGCTCGGCTATAGTCTTTTCTTGCCGTTGTTGCCCTTCTACGCTGGGTCTTTGGGCGCCAGCCCCAGCCTGATCGGTCTCCTCATCGCCTCCAACGCGGTGGCGCAGCTCCTGGCAGCCCCTCTTATCGGACGCTACTCGGATACCTGGGGCCGCCGCCCCATGCTCCTCTTCAGTATCGTGGGAACGGCCGCCAGCTTCGTCTTGCTGGCTCTGGTCGAGCCCCTCGGTCGCTGGACGGCTGGCCTCACGGCCGGCAGGCTCACGGTGGACGCTGCCGCCCTGGGTTGGCTCTTCTTCAGCCGCATTCTGGACGGCTTTGCCGGAGGTAACGTCTCGCTGGCCAGGGCCTACATCACCGACATCACCGATGAAGAGAATCGCGCCAAGGGCCTTGGGATGATCGGCGCCGCTTTCGGGACCGGGTTCATCATCGGCCCCGCCCTGGGCGGCACGCTCAGCAACTGGCCCTACGTGACGCAGATCGTTGAGGGCATCGGTCTGTCGCGCTTTGCTGTGCCGGCCTTTGCCGCGCTGGCACTCTCGGTGATCAACTTCGTCGGCGTGGCGCTCTGGCTACCCGAGTCCCTCACGCCCGAGCGACGGGCCAAGCTGGCAGAACGGGCGCGGGCCATCCTTCCCATTCGTGCACTGCGAGAGGCCCTGGACCGCCCCCGCGTCAGGCCCCTACTGCAAACCCGCTTCTTCTACCGCCTGGCCTTCACCATGTTCACGGCCAACTTCGCCCTTTACACCCGCTTCCGTTTTGGCTTGACCGATCAGTCCACCAGCTACATCCTCACGTACGTCGGCGTCCTCGTCGTACTGGTGCAGGGCTTTGTCGTCGGTCAGCTCGTCGATCGCTTTCCGGAGAAGAAGATCATCGTCACCGGCGTGGGGCTGCTCGCCGTGGCCCTGTTCGGCTGGGCTCTCGCGCCTACCGTGGGCTTCTTGCTGGTCGTGCTGGCCCTCCTACCCCTTTCCGGAGGCACCCTGAACACTGTCACCAACAGCGCCCTCACCAAGGCCGTCCGCCAAGAGGACGTGGGCGGCACGCTCGGGCTCTCCACCTCACTGGATAGCCTCACACAGATCCTGGCGCCCATTATCGGCGGGTTCCTCATCGACGAGCTCGGAGCGTGGGCAGTGGGCGCGGCTGCGGCCCTCACGATGGCCGGGGTGGTTCTCTATGCCTGGCGCTGCTTGGTCGTGAACGCCACCCAGTGCTGGGACGAGGAAGGCCAGGAGATCGTCGCCGAGACCGCATAAGGAGACGAGCATGGGGCGCCTGCGACCGGAGAAGCTGCACGTCACCTACACCTCGCACGCCGGACCTCAGGGCCCGATCATCCCGCGCTGCTATACGCTCACCCATTCGGACTGGACCGGCGATCTGTTCCTCACTGTTGGCCCCACATTCAACAAGAGCCAGATTTCGGGGCTCTATGTCCGCCTCATGCGGGATGAGGTTCTGGGTGAATGGGAGGAGGAGCAGTCGCAGTCAACCCCGGTCCTCCGCGTACACTGTCACGTCAGCGGTGGCGTGGCCCTCGGCCCAGCCAGCTTCCGGTTCGCCATCTTCAGACGAGAGCTCCCCTTGGTCCTTGAGGCGCTCCGTTACGGCGATCAAAGACTCTTCGAGGCACGACCGGCGTTGGATCAGGCTCCCATTCGGGTCCACTTTCACGCCGTTCAGCCCCGTTACGACAGACTCGATGACTGGGGAGTCCCCGGTGACTATCGATATGAGGGCTAGCGCCGTGCTTCCGCGGACCCAGGGCATAGGCGATGCACACGAAGGCACAAGGTAGCATGCGCTACATCAAACGCTGGTGGTGGATCCTTCTCCTGATCCCGCTCCTGGCGATGGGCGGCTTCATCATCTGGGCCGAATCAACGCCCGCCCCCATGCCCGAGGCGACTGCGGCGTTGGAGACCCCCGCCCAGACCGACGGAGTCGTGGTAACAACCCGTGACTGGCTGGTCTTCCGCCCTATGGCCAAGGAACCGACCAGTGGCCTGATCCTCTATCCGGGCGGACGTGTCGAGGCTAAGGCTTACGCTCCGCTGGCTCGAGACATCGCCGCCGAGGGTCACTTGGTCGTCATCACCCCCGTGCCGCTCAACCTCGCCTTCTTTGCCCCGAACCGGGCATCCGAGGTGATGGACGCCTTTCCCAGCGTAGCCCACTGGGCGGTCGGCGGACACTCCCTCGGCGGGGCTATGGCAGCCCGCTTCGCGCACCGGCATCCATCGGCGGTACAAGGTCTGGTGCTCTGGGCCGCCTACCCCGCCGAGAGCGACGACCTGTCGGAGGAGAACCTGACGGTGGTGTCCATCTATGGCACACGCGACGGCCTCGCCACCCCGGAGACGATCGATACATCGCGCCCGCTGCTGCCGCCGGACACACGCTGGGTGGCGATCGAGGGGGGCAACCACGCCCAGTTCGGTTGGTACGGCCCCCAGAGTGGTGACCACCCCGCTACCATCACCCGGGATGATCAGCAGCGACAGATCGTTGCGGCCACCGCCAGATTGCTGCAGCAGCTGCCCCGTGATGCACGTGATCCGAACGAGGCCCAGCGACACACTCACCGGCTCAGATCGATGAACCGGGATCAAACCATAGTTAGAATAGACGGACGCAGACGAGAGGCTGAGAATAAGAACGATGACTGACAACACTAAGAAGCGCCCCAAGGTCGGATGGTTCAAGGCTGGACTTATCGCCTTGAGCGTCCTCTTGACCGTCGTCCTGATCGGCCCGTTCCTCGTGCCGGTCCCGCCCCTGGAGGACACCGTCCCACCGGAGCAGCTGGCCGATCCCGAGAGCCGCTTCATTGAGATCAATGACCTGGAGGTGCACTACAAGACCACCGGCTCCGGGGAACTCAGGATGATCCTCCTCCATGGCTTCGGTGCCAGCGTCTTCTCCTGGCGGGAGGTGATGGAGCCCCTGGGTGAGCTGGGCACTGTCGTCGCCTTCGATCGCCCCGCCTTCGGCCTCACTGAGCGCCCCCTATCCTGGGAGGAAGGCGCCAACCCTTACGCCCCAGAGGCCCAGGTGAATCTGGTGATAGGCTTGATGGACGCTCTCAACATCGACGAGGCCGTGCTCGTCGGCAACTCGGCCGGCGGCACCGTGTCCGTCAACGCCGCCTTGGCTCATCCAGACCGTGTTGAGGCCCTGGTCTTGATAGACGCCGCCATCTACCAGGGAGGCGGCGCGCCCTCGTGGATACGCCCACTGCTGCACGTACCCCAGGTCGACCGCCTGGGCCCGCTGCTGGCCCGCCAGATCGCCGTTCGCGGGGATGCCTTCCTGGAGAGCGCCTGGCACGACCCCAGCAAGATCACCGCAGAGATACGCGCCGGCAGTCGCAAGCCGCTGCGGGTCGATAACTGGGATCACGCGCTTTGGGAGCTGACCAAGGCATCAGGACCGGCCAACCTGGAGGAAAAGATCCCCTCCCTCGACACCCCTTCGCTCGTCATCACCGGGGACGACGATCGCATCGTCCCTGCCGAGCAGAGCGTTCGCCTGGCCGATGAGCTCCCGCAGGCCGAATTATCCGTCATTCCTGACTGCGGCCACGTGCCCCACGAGGAATGCCCAGAGCCCGTACTTGACGCCATGCGGCCCTTCTTGACGAGGTTAGAGGACTAAGCCGTACAGACGACAGACAGTAGGATAAGAGACCGAGAAACAGGAAACGTATGAACAACGCCGATCAAGAGCAGGCCGACTTCATTCGAATCGAGGATCTTTGTAAAGACTTCCAGGAGGGGCCTCACGTGCGGCGCGTCCTGCGTGGCGTCAACGCTGCCTTCGGACATGCAGAATCAGTGGCTATCGTTGGCGAGAGTGGAAGTGGCAAGAGCACCTTGCTCAACCTTATCAGCGGGATCGACGATGCCGACTGCGGCGCCATCTGGCTCGATGGTCAGAATCTGAACGCCCTTGACGAGCGCCAGCGCACGCTCTTCCGCCGTCATCACATCGGTTTCATCTTCCAGTTCTTCAATCTGCTCCCCACGCTGACCGTATGGGAGAACGTCGTCCTCCCGCTGGAGCTGAACGGTATCAACGGCGCAGAAGCCCAGCAGCGGGCCCAATCGCTGCTCGATGCCGTGGGGTTGGGCGACCGCGGCGACTCATTCCCCGACCGGCTCTCCGGCGGTGAGCAGCAGCGCGTCGCGATCGCGCGGGCGCTGGTTCATGACCCGCGCCTGGTGCTAGCCGACGAGCCAACCGGGAATCTCGACGAGGAGACCGGGCATCAAATCCTCATGCTGCTCGACCGTCTCACCCGCCAGGCGGGTAAAAACCTAATCCTGGTCACTCACAGCGCCGACGCCGCGGCTTACGCCGACCACATCTTCTACCTGAACGACGGGCGGCTCATCGATGGCTGAGCGACTGATCAGCGCCGAGGGACGTCGACCGGATGAGCCTCGCGCCACGCTGGCTCCACGCACGTTGTGGAACGTCGGCTGGCGCTACTTCACGCGTCACGCCTGGCAAAGCTTCTTGATGATCCTGGGGATCGCTCTGGGTGTCGCCGTCGTCGTCGCCGTCGACCTGGCCAACGTCAGTGCCAGCCGAGCCTTCGATCTCAGCGTTGACGCCGTGGTTGGCCGGGCGACGCACCACGTCATTGGAGGGCCGCAGGGCTTGGACGATGCCATCTACGCTGAGCTCCGGCGGGCAGGTGTCGTGCGGGAGGCCGCCCCCGTCGTCACGGCCTATGCCACATCGCCTCAGCTGGAGGGACGCACCGTGCAGCTTCTGGGTGTCGACCCCTTCGCCGAAGCTCCTTTCCGTTCCTACGTCTCGGCTGGGGCGTCGACCTCCGTCACCCAGTTGACCACCTTCCTCACCAAGCCGGGCGCCGTGCTCATCGGCGCCAACCTCGCCGAGCAGTATCAGATCGAGCGCGGCGAGACGCTCCAGCTCGACGTGGCTGGTCGCCAGCGCACAATCGAAGTCGCCGGCCTCCTGGAGCCCAGTGACGACCTCAGCCGTCGCGCCCTGGAGGGCCTCATCATCGCCGACATCGCCACCGCCCAGGAGCTGACCAATCGCGTCGGCCGTCTCGACCGCATCGACCTGATCCTACCGGAGCCAAGCGAGGCTAAGGTGACCAGGATCGATGCTCTACTCGACAGGAGCGCACAAGGCACGGCCGACGTCCGCGTGCAGCCTGTGGAGACCCGCACTGGAGCCACCGAGCAGATGACGGCTGCCTTTCGTCTAAACCTCACGGCTCTCAGCCTGCTGGCGCTCGTCGTCGGGATGTTTCTGATCTACAACACGATGACCTTCTCCATCGTCCAGCGACGTTCGTTGTTTGGCATCCTGCGTTCTCTCGGCGTCACCCGCCGCGAGGTGTTTGCGCTGGTGCTTGCCGAAGCCTTGATCATCGGAATCATCAGCGCAGGCCTGGGGCTCGTTCTGGGCATCGTCTTGGGACAATCGGCCGTACAGATGGTTACGCGCACCATCAACGATCTTTACTTCGTGCTCACAGTCCAAAGCGTCGACATACCCCTGGTCAGTCTGCTCAAGGGAGCGCTTCTCGGCATTGGAGCCACGCTGGCAGCGGCCGCACCGCCAGCACGCGAGGCGGCCACCGTCCCGCCGCGCGCCGCCCTTTCACGCTCTGGCCTGGAGAGCAAGGTCGAGCGAGCCGTCCTTTGGGCCGCCGCCTCTGGCGTTGCGCTCATCGCGGCAGGAGCCGCCAGCCTGCTCGTGCCTACCACGAGCCTAATCATCAGCTTCGGCGGCACCTTCTTGGTCGTTCTCGGCTTCGCACTGCTCACCCCTCTGGTGACCAAGACCTCGATGCAGGTCGTCAGACCAGGTCTACAGCGCGCTCTGGGCGTCCTGGGGCGCATGGCGCCGCGGGATGTGAGCAAGTCCCTCAGCCGTACTGCCATCGCCGTGGCCGCGTTGATGGTCGCTATGGCCGTCACCATCGGCATCAGCCTTATGATCACCAGCTTCCGTCAGACCGTCATCGTCTGGCTCAGTGACGCGCTCCAGGGCGACATCGTCGTCTCTGCGCCCAGCGTGTCCGGCCTTCAGGACGTGACACCCGTCGACGCCCAGGCGGCGTCCGTCGCCTCCGGCCATCCCAACGTCGCCCGCGTGGATCTGCTCCGCTCGACCACGGTGGAGTCGCCCCGAGGACCGATCGACATTGAGGCCGGCAACAGTCCAGACTATGGCGATGGCCTCCGCTATCGCGCCGCCGATCAGCCCCCAGCCGAGACGTGGGACGTCGTTCGCGAGGGGAGAGCTGTCATCATCTCCGAGCCTTTGGCTAATCGCCTGGACCTCTCGACCTCGGACGAGCTCCGTCTCTATACCAACCAGGGCCTGCGCGCCTTCCCTATCGCCGGCATCTACTACGACTACGCCTCGACCGAGGGAACGGCCATTATGTCGCTGTCGACCTACCGTGACGCCTGGGACGACGACACCGTCACGGCCCTGGTCGTCCAACTCAAGCCCGAAGCCGACCCCGATCAGACGGCGCGAGATCTCGAGCAGAGCTTGGCGCCGATCCAGGGCCTGCTTGCCCGCCCCAACCAGACGATCCGCCAGGCTGCCTTGGCCATCTTCGACCGCACGTTCGCAATCACAGGAGCTCTCCAGGCACTCGCCACCATCGTCGCCTTCATCGGCGTCCTCAGCGCCCTGCTGGCCCTCCAATTGGAGAAGCAGCGCCAATACGGTATCCTGCGGGCTATCGGCCTGACCGTTCGCGAGCTCCGCAGCCTGATCTTCCTGGAGACCGGCCTGATGGGCGCTGTCGCCGGCCTCCTGTCTTTGCCTGCTGGCCTTGCCCTCGCCGTGATCCTGATCTACGTCATCAACCGCCGATCCTTCGGCTGGACCCTCCAGATGGTTGTGAAGGCAGCTCCTTTCTTGGAGGCGCTGATCGTCTCCCTGGTTGCTTCGCTGCTCGCCGGTATCTATCCAGCGCTCCGTATGGGAGAGATGGCCCCAGCCGAGGCCCTGCGGTATGAATAAGACCACAGAAAAACCCGGTCCAGAAACGATCACGCCGTTGTCTGCTGGACTTGACAGCAAGGGCAAAAGACGTCATAATACTCTGCAACCTATCCAACGCCCGCAACGCTTCAGGCGGGCCGCTTTCCGTTAAAACAAAGCACCGAGAGCCGCAAAGGAGGCCACCGATGGATCAGAAGCTAGCACAGATGAAATGCTCTGCCTGTCGCGGCGACGAACCGCCGCTGTCGGATCAGGAGCTCGAGCACTATCTCCCGGAGGTCCCCGAATGGGATCTGGTTGAGGAAGATGACATCAACAAGCTCAAACGTACCTTCAAGTTTAGCAACTTCGTCGAGGCATTGGACTTCACCAACGACGTCGGTGAGGCTGCGGAGGAGGAGGGGCACCACCCCATCATCACGCTGACGTGGGGCAAGGCGACTGTCACCTGGTACACCCATAAGATCAAAGGCCTGCACGAAAACGACTTCATCATGGCAGCCAAGACAGACGACCTGTACGCTGACCACTAACCTATCACCCCACGCGTGGAAACGAGGGTAACATGCCAGTAAAGATCGTCACCGACAGCACCTGCGACCTGCCCAGGGAGGTCGTCACGGATCTCGACATCACCGTTGTTCCGCTGTACATCAATGTCGGTCAGGAGAGCTACCTGGACGCCGTCGATATGACGCGCCAGGAGTTCTATGAACGGCTCCCACACTTCGATCATCACCCGCAGACCGCCTCGCCCGGCCCCGAGATGTTTCGAGAGACCTACGAGCGGCTGGCGCAAGAAGGGGCCGACGAGGTGCTCTCGATCCATATCTCTATCAGCCTCAGTGGCACGCTCAACACCGCCAAACTGGCCGCTAAGGCCACCGACGCCCTCCCGGTCAGCGTCTTCGACTCCAAACAGCTCAGTATCGGCACGGGGTTTCTGGTGCAGGCAGCGGCCAAGGCTGCTGCTGCCGGGCAGTCCATCAGCGAGATCATCGAGATGCTTAAGGAGAAGACCAGGAGAACGCACCTCGCTGCCGCCCTCGACACGTTGGAATTCCTCCAGCGCAGCGGGCGTATGAGCTGGGCGGTCTCCAAGATCGGCGGCCTTCTCAAGATCAAGCCCCTCCTCACCATGCACGACGGGAATCCAGGTGTCGAACAGGTGCGCACCAGCAAACGCGCCTTCCGGCGCCTGATCGACAAGCTGACGGACCTCGCCCCACTGGAGGAGCTGGCCCTGGTGCACACCAACGCTCCCGAGAAAATCGAGGAGCTCCGCCAACGGGCCAGGCATCTCTTCCCCGAGGGGAAGGAACCGGTCACCGTCAACGTGACCCCCGTCATCGGGACCCACATCGGGCCCGGGGCTGCGGGCTTCGCCTGCGTTTCTGCGGGCGAGTGACAATGACCAGACTCAGGAACGTGCCACCAACGTACGCAACCGTCGAGAGGAGCGCGTATTCGACGAAGAGGTATCGTTGTTGAACCTTAGCGGCGTCCTGGTCGCAATCCTCAGTCTGATTATGATCAATGTAGAATAGGAAACGCGAGGAACAATGCGCTTCATCGTCACCGGCGGGACGGGTCTGATCGGTCAGGCGCTGAATGCCAGCCTGGTCGCCGACGGCCACCAGGTGATCGTCCTCAGCCGCCGCCCAGAGCGCGCCCCCGCGATGCCGGACGGCGTCCGCGTCGTGCAGTGGGACGCCCGCACAGCCGAGGGCTGGGGCCACTGGGCCGATGGCGCCCAGGCCATCGTCAACCTCGCCGGCGCCCCTCTCAACCGACGCTGGACGCCGCGCTACAAGCGCGTCATACGTGACAGCCGGGTCAACGCCGGTCGCGCCGTGGTCGACGCCGTGAAGAGAGCCGACCAGAAGCCCCAGGTCGTGATTCAGGCGTCCGGCGTGGGCATCTACGGCCCCTGTGGCGACGAGGTAATCACCGAAGAGGCAGAACCCGGAGAGGGCTTCCTGGGACGGACCGCTGTCGCATGGGAGGCATCTACGGGACCGGTCGAAAACCAGGGCGTCCGTCGGGCCATCATCCGCAGTGGTGTCGTAATCACCATGGAGGGTGGCGCCTTCCCGCTCCTGGCGCTGCCGTATCGCCTCTTCGTCGGCGGCCCCCTCGGCAGCGGAGATCAGTGGCTTCCCTGGATCCACATGGAGGACGAGGTGCGGGCCATTCGCTTCCTCATCGGGCACGAGGCTGCCAAGGGCCCCTTCAACCTCTCCGCGCCCCATCCCCTCACCAACGCCGAGTTCGGCCGTGCCTTGGGGCGGGTGATGGGTCGGCCTGCTCTGCTCCGGGTGCCCTCCTTCGCCATCCGGCTCGTCCTGGGGGAGATGAGCACCGTGGTGCTGCATGGCCAGCGGGCGATCCCGAAGCGATTGGTGGAGCTCGGATTCGGCTTTCAATATCCGGAGGCCGAGGCCACACTGCGGGACTTGTTATGAAAGCCAAGACCATCCGGATAGGTATCCATCCCCAGTTGAACGCAGGAGGCGAGCATGAATTGGATCCACGTCACATCTGAAGCCGATCTGCCAGACGGAGCCCGACGTGTCGTGTCCGTCGCTGGAAGAGAGGTGCTGCTGATTAACCACGCAGGCAACATCCATGCCGTCAGCAACCGCTGCACACATATGCAGGCCAAGATGGAGAAAGGCCAGGTAACTGAGGACGGCGGCATCGTCTGCCCTCGCCATCACAGCGTCTTCGACCTGGAGACCGGCGCAGTGGAGGAATGGGTGCCCTGGCCGCCGCTGGTGGGCCGCGCCCTCGGCGCTATCTCACAGGAGAACACTTTGCCGTCCTACCCAACCAAGATCGAGGATGGGAAGATCTGGATCGGCATCGAGGAGGGCCAGTGAACACTGGTCAGCCCCTCACGCTGATGCGCGCCGAGGACCTACCCTATCTGACCGACGACCTCCCCGGGATTGGTGGCGAGATCAAAGTGGAACCTCAACACTTCGTCGTTGAGGAGATACCGCTATACGAGGCGTCCGGTCAGGGCCAGCACGTCTACATCCGTCTCACCCGAGAGGGCTGGACCACGCGCGCGCTCCAGGATGAGTTAGCCGACATTTTCGATCTGCGCGATGTCGACGTTGGCTGTGCAGGTCGAAAGGACAAGCACGCCCGAACCACTCAGACTTTCTCCCTCAACCTACCGAACGCCGATGAGGCCGAGGTCGCCCGCCGCATCCGTGAACACCTGCCTGTCGAGATCCATTGGGCACGCCGCCACCGCAACAAGATCAAGGCCGGGCACCTGCTCGGCAACCGCTTCCGTATCGTGGTCTTGGACCCAGGGCCGGACGCGCTTACCAAGGCCGAGGCCCTCGTTGAGGCCCTGCAAGCTCAAGGCCTGCCCAACTTCTACGGCCCCCAGCGCTTCGGCCGCGAGGGCGACAACGCCGAGCGGGGACGCAAGATTCTCATCACCGGGCGTGGCCCGCGCAGGCGCTGGTTGCGTCGCCTGCTGCTACGCGCCTATCAGTCAGCCCTGTTCAACACCTGGCTGGTGCAGCGCATCGGGCACGGCTGGTTCCAGCGGCTGCTGGTCGGTGACCTGGCCAAGAAGCTCGACACCGGCGGCCTCTTCCAGGTTGAGGACGCCCAGGCCGAGCAGCCGCGCTTCGAACGCGAGGAGATCACCTACACCGGCCCCATCTACGGCTCCCGTATGTGGTGGGCCGACGGCCAGCCTGGTCAGCTGGAGCGCCAGATCTTGGAGGAGGCCGGCGTGACCGAGGAGATGCTCGACCGCGCCCACCTCAACGGCAGCCGCCGCCGCGGCCGCCTGCTGCTGGATGACCTTGAGGTCGAGCGGCATCCCGACGGGCTCCTGTTCACCTTCAGCCTCCCTAAGGGCTCATACGCCACAACCGTTTTGCGAGAGGTGATGAAATAGTGACGTTACCAACCCGCCTCCTCAATGGTCGGTGGATCCGCCTCACCGCCTTGACCGAGGACGACGTCCCCTCCATTGCTCACTGGGATGAGGACAGCCGTTTTCTGCGACTCTATGACACTCGACCTGCGTGCCCGCGCTCCGAGAAGGAGGTCGCCCAATGGCTCGATGACCTGCGGTCCTCATCCCGCACCATCGCCTTCGCCATCCGCCCGCTCGATAGGGACAATCTGATCGGCACGCTTGAGCTCGACGGCATTATCTGGCCCCACCGCGTCTGCGGGATGGGCATCGCCATCGGCGATCGGAGGCACTGGGGCCAGGGATACGGCTCCGAAGCCGCCCTTCTCGGTCTCTCATTCGCCTTCGATGAGCTGAACCTCCACCGCGTGACGGCGACGGTTTTCGACTACAATCACCGCTCGATCGCGTTGATGGAGAAGCTTGGCTTCCGCCACGAGGGCACCTTCCGCCAGTTCTTGGAGCGCGACGGCCATCGCCACGATATGCTGCTTTACGGCCTGCTCCTCCCCGAGTGGAGAGCCCGGCAGGCCGAGGAATGACCCCTATGCTCCTGCGCGGGATGATCATCGGCTTCTCCATCGCCGCGCCTGTAGGGCCGATCGGCGTGCTCTGTATCCGCCGCACGGTAGCCCAGGGGCGAGCCGCCGGCTTCGTCTCTGGGCTGGGGGCCGCCTCGGCCGACGCCATCTACGGTTGCATCGCCGGGTTCGGCCTGACGCTCGTCTCCGGCTTCCTGGTGGCTCAGCAAACGTGGATTCGCCTCGTGGGCGGTCTCTTCCTCTGCTACCTGGGCGTGCGTGCGTTCCTAGTCGAGCCATCTGCACGGGCGCTGTCGCCCCAGGCGCGGAGGCTGGCGGGCGCGTACGCCTCGACATTCCTGCTCACACTTGCCAATCCGATGACGATCCTCGCGTTTGCCGCGATCTTCGCCGGGTTGGGCCTTGCGGAGGTAGGGCGAGATCACGCTTCGGCGGCGACGTTGGTGCTGGGCGTGTTCTGTGGCTCAGTGCTCTGGTGGCTCGCCTTGAGTGGTATGGCGAGCCTCCTTCGCGAGCGTCTTGACGCCCGCGCATTACGCTGGGTCAACCGTATCTCCGGTCTTGTGGTGACCGGATTCGGCCTGGCAGCCATAGTGAGTCTGTTGTGAGGTCCTGGAACAGAGCTATCATCGTCTTCTCGCTGGTTGGGGCGATCAGCCTCGGCCTTTGGATGGCATGGCGCGCGCTTTCGCGGCACAACTCACGGGAGGTCCAGTCGCCAGCCCGGCTCCAGCCCGTGACCGCCCTGACCGGGGGCGACGTCACCGGGTTCGCCCGTGCCGAGGCACCGCGCCCCTTCGACTTCCCAACCGATCACGGCCCCCATCCCGATTTCCAGACTGAGTGGTGGTACTACACCGGCAACCTGGCGACCGACGACGGCCGCCGTTTCGGCTACCAACTGACCTTCTTCCGCCGCGCGCTGAACCCGCCGACAGACCGCCAGGAGCGCGCCTCGGACTGGGCCACTGAGCAGATCTATATGGCCCACTTCGCACTGACCGATGTGGAGGGAAGCCACTCCCACTATGAGAAAGGGAAGCGAAGCGACTCGCACCACGCTTTCGAGCGCTTCAGCCGCGGCGCAGCCGGCTTGGCCGGAGCCTCATCGCCACCATACCGTGTCTGGCTCGAGGACTGGCGTGTGGAGCAGGAGGGCGACGACCCGGGCGTCGTCCGCATGGAGGCTGCCCAGGAAGACATCGCCATCGATCTGCAGCTCATCGACCGCAAGGGGCCTATCCCACAGGGCGACCGCGGCTACAGTCAGAAAGGGCCCCAGCCCGGCAACGCCTCCTACTATTATAGCCAGACGCGCCTGCAGACCTCCGGAACAGTTCAGGTCGGGGAGAATACCTTCGCGGTCGAGGGCTGGAGCTGGATGGACCACGAGTACAGCACCAGCGCTCTGGGACCCAACCAGGTCGGCTGGGACTGGTTCGCGCTCCAGCTCGACGACAGCACTGAGCTCATGGTCTTCCAGATCCGCACCACCGATGGCGGCATCGATCCCCTCTCCAGCGGCACCTTGATTGAAGCTAACGGCGATACACGCCACCTGGAGCTGGAGGACTTCACCATCACGACCGAGGCCACATGGCGCAGCCCTCATTCCGGCGCCACCTACCCCTCCCGCTGGACGGTCGAGGTCCCCAGCGCGGACCTGACGCTGGCCATCCAGCCCTTCATCGCCGACCAGGAGATGAACGTCTCGTACGCCTACTGGGAGGGTGCCGTCAGCGTCGAGGGACAGCGTGCCGGGGAGACGATTACCGGTCGCGGCTACATCGAGATGACCGGCTACGCCGGCTCGATGCAGGAGCAGTTCTAGATGATTCGTCGTCTGTACTTCCAATATGGCTGGTCAACAAGAATGGATAAGAGAGGCAACCTATGAAACTCGCGAAAGCTATCGCACTGCTCGGCGTCGTCGCTATGAGCGTCGTGCTCATCTACGCCTTCACCACCGGGAGCCTCGGCCAGGAGGGCAGGGTCCTGCTCTCCATGCCCTGGGGCATCGTCTCCCTGGTCGACCTCTACGTCGGCTTCATCCTCTTCTCCGGCTGGATCGTCTATCGGGAGAAGGCCCTCATCCCCTCCGTCATCTGGGTCGTGCTGATGATGGTCCTCGGCTTCTTCACCGCGAGCCTCTATGTGTTCATCGCGCTTCAAACCAGCGGTGGCGACTGGCGTCGTTTCTGGATGGGAAGGAGATGGCAAGATGCGTAAGCCCTATTGGTGTTCGTGCCCTGATGAGAAGGAGCCAACAGTTCGTCTCGGCATAAGCACGTGTCTGCTGGGCGAGAACGTGCGCTATGACGGCGGTCACCAGCGGGACCGTTTCCTGATGAACAGCCTCGGCCGGTTCGTCGAATGGGTCCCCGTCTGCCCCGAGGTCGAGATCGGCCTTCCGGTCCCCCGCGAGGCCATGCACCTGGAGGGCGATCCGGAGAATCCTCGTCTGGTCACCATCAAGACCGGCAAGGACTACACCGAGCGTATGCAGACCTGGGCGCGAGAGCGGCTGGAGGAGCTCGCCGACGAAAACCTCCACGGCTTCGTCTTCAAGAACCGATCCCCCAGCTCTGGTCTCTACCGAGTCAAGATCTACGATGAGCACGGCATGCCCAGCCGTACCGGGACCGGCATCTTCCCCCGCGAGGTGATGCGCCGTTTCCCCCTACTCCCGCTGGAGGAGGACGGCCGGCTCCACGATATGGGGTTGCGCGAGAACTTCATCGAGCGCATCTTCGTCTACTGCCGCTGGAAGACGATGCTCCTGAACAACCCCACCCCGGGCGGCATCGTCGACTTCCACACCGCCCACAAGTTGACCATGATGGCCCACAGCCAGGAGCACTACCGCAAGATGGGACGCCTGGTGGCCCAGGCTGGGAACCTGCCATGGTCGGAGCTCGTTGACCGCTATGGGACGCTCTTGATGGAAGGCCTCAAGGTCATGGCCACCACGGGCAAGCACGTCAACGTCCTCCAGCACCTGATGGGCTTCCTCAAGGATTTTCTGTCCAAGGAGGACAAGGCCGAGCTCTTGGGCGTCATCGACGACTATCAACACGAGCTGGTGCCCCTCATCGTCCCCCTGACGCTGCTCAGACACCACCTCAATCGCAATCCGGTCGCCGACTGGGTCCATCAACAGGTCTATCTCCGGCCCTACCCCAAGGAGCTAATGCTCCGCAACCACGTGTAGGAGCCCTCTTCGATGAGAGTCTGGGATATCCGGCCGGAGAACCTTTGCCGCAACCACCTCCTCGGCGAGCACGCCGAGCTTCACGGCATCTGGACCATCCTGACCCAGGACAAACAGGGGTACGCGAACCATCCCGAGGTGGCACGCTGGCGGGGCAAGCTCAGAGCGCTCTACAACAAACATGAGGAGATCGTTGCCGAGATGCTGCAGCGCGGCTACCGGCACAACAGTCCCCTCAACCGCAAGCTGGCCACCGGCAGCGAGGAACAAGACACGCTCGTCGATACCCTTGAAGAACAAGGTCGCATCTTGAGAGACAAAGGCTGTGGCTGTCAGGTTTGACGTTCAGCTCACGAACAGCTTTCTGGCCGCTGAGCCAGCGACGCCTTACTTAACAGGCTCTCAAGGCGTTGCCATCCTCAGCGTGCCCCCCATTTGGGCGACTCGCTTCAACGCCCAGGCTGGCTTTATAACGCGTCTAGGAGATCTTCTCTGTGTTCTCCGCACAAATGCCAGAATCGACGTAGTCGCCCATCATCTCGCGGCTGAGAATGGCAGAGCCGTGATACATTCTCCGGCAAACTTGACAGATACTCTGATGCGTGATAGGATGCTCTGGAATCGTACCGAAAGGTAGGATTCGAACCTGCACCTTACAAGCTCATAGCCACATCTCTGAACCGCTTGCCCTAAGGCGTCATCGAAGGGACGCTATGGCTAGCGGTCGCAGTGCCGTCTTCTGACGGCCAACGGTATGCAGGGAAACCTGTATACCCCCCGTGTTTGGAAAGGAGAATGAGGCGAGGACTTCTTATGACCGGCGCCCTCTTCCCGATGCTAATCGGGCTTGTCCAATCTGGGGGCCGGTTCTTTGTTGCCCCGGACCCGAGCCCGGTTTGCCCCCTTTCCAGTGTGATACCCTGCAAACCCCACCAGTCAGCGCTAGGGCGCTAGATTGGTGAGGTCCTGTAGCCGTGCAGATTCCCTGCCAGATCTCTCGAAAGGATGGAAACCCATGAAAAACCGCAAAGCGCTCGCCCTCGTCCTATCCGCGGCCCTCGGCATCGGCCTGTTGTGGGCCCTCTTGGCTGCCCAACCTACCGTAGCCACGACAGCGGCCACCACCGCCACGGAGTCAATCACGATCACCAAGTATGCAGCTGATGGCACGACCGTACTTGCACAAGAAATCATCACCTATGGCCAGATGGAGGCCGCCCTCCCGGTGCACGGCGACGGGGAAACCCACTACTACTTCCAGGGGCCGACGTTCGACCCGGATAACCTGTGGGACCCGGACGAGACCATCAATCTCAAGAACAAGGGCGCCATCAAAGGGACCGACATCAAGGATCTCGTGGACCTCGTCGGCGGCGCCGAGCCCGGCGATCAGATCGAGATCCTGGCGGAGGACAACTACGGGGACGCCTTCCCCTACGACAATGTGTACAACCCCGACCCGGGACAGGGCAAGATGGTCGTCGCCTGGTACACCAAGAACGCCGGCGATGCCCACGACCTCTACCCCGATGGTGCGTACGTCCCCGAGTTCGGGGACGGCATGCAGCTCATCTTCCTTGCGCAGACAACCAACGGGGACGGGAAGCACGTCTTCGGGCACGATGACATGCGCGACTATCTCGCGGAGGAGAACCGACATTACTTCTGGGATGGCGGCATCCAATATCCCTCTTCCAATGGCACCTCCATCAAGTACATCAGCCAGATCAATGTCTACTCGCAGGCACCTGAGCCTTGGTCGATCGACGTGACCGGCGCCGTGACCACACCCGTCAGCCAGAGCTGGTTCGAGAACGCCCTCGCCTGCCACGAGGTGGTGACTTGGACCGACGGCGGCGGTGACGTGTGGAGTGGCCTACCTCTCTGGTACATGCTGGGACTCGCGGACGACGAGTACGTCCACGGCATCGGTTCCTTCAATGATGCTCTCGCCAAGGCAGGCTATGACATTGAGGTTAGGGCAGAGGACAACTACACGCAGTGGTTCGAAAGCGAGGACGTCCGTCGCTCCTCGGGCTACATCGTGGCCAACCTGATGAACGGGAGTCCTCTCACCGACAGTTATCCGTTGAGACTGGTCGGGAGCGCGCTGACGTCGGGCTCCCAGCGAGTCAGTAACATTGCCAGCATCAATCTCCACAATATTCCCGAGATCGAGACCTGGACTCTCGACCTGACGGGGGCCTACACGTACACGATGAGGCAGGCGGAGTTCGACAATGCCGTCATCTGCCCCAATATCGGGCACAGCGCCGTCTACACGGACGGAACCGATGTCTACGAAGGTCTGCCCCTCTGGCTTCTCGTCGGCTGGGTGGATGACGACGACGCCCACGGACCGGACTCGTTTAACGACGAGCTCGCCGACCGTGGCTATGACGTCCGCGTGATCGCCACCGACGGTTTTAGCCACACCTTCCCCATCTCCGACGTCGCCCGCAACGACAACATCATCGTGGCAAGCACCGTCAACGGGCAGGAGCTGCCAGCGGACGCATACCCGCTCAGGCTGATCGGCAGCGACGTGACCTCAGGCAAACAGAAGGTCAAGAAGATAGCCGAGATCGAGCTCCTTGACCTGCCAGGGCTCGACTATCACACTTACCTGCCGCTCGTCAGCAAACACTCCACCGCTTGGGACCTTGAGCTCAGCGGAGCGATGACCACGACTTTGACCGCGTCGGAGTTCGAGGCCGAGGCCTCAGACCATCCGGCCTCCTGGGACGATGGATCGGGCAACACGTACGGCGGCATAGCTCTCTGGAGGCTGGTGGGTATGGTCGATGATGCCAACCCCGACGCATTCAACGACCAGTTCGCCGCTCTCGGGTATCAGGTCAAGGTGATCGCCGTCGATGACTACAGCTACACGTTCCAGGCCTCCGATATCCCCAAGGACGACGGCATCGTCGTCGCCAACACCCTGAACGGGGGCGCGCTGCCCGACGACGAGTCCCCGCTCAGGCTGGTCGGCAGCGCTCTGGTCTCCGGTGGACAGAGAGTCAAGAAGATAGCAAGAATCGAGCTGCTCAATCTGCCGACGGTGACCCCGGATTGGGAGCTTGACCTGAGCGGCGCGATGACCACCACGCTGACTGCGACCGAGTTCGAGACGGAGGCCGCGGACCACCCCGCCTCCTATGATGATGGCTTCGGTAGTCTGTACGAGGGCGTGGCCCTCTGGCGGCTGGTGGGCATGGTCGACGACGACGACCCAGACACCTTCGACGACGACATCGCTGACTTAGGCTATGACGTCAGCGTGATCGCCACCGACGGGTTCAGCTACACCTTCCCTATTTCGGACGTCGCTCGCAACGACAACATCATCGTGGCGAACACCGTCAACGGGGGAGAGCTGCCAGCCGACGCCTACCCGCTCAGGTTGGTGGGCAGCGCCCTGACCTCAGGCAGGCAGAAGGTCAGGCAGATCGCCAGTATCGAACTGGTCGGCCTGCCAGCCGTGGCAGGGAGACCCTATTCTCCGCCGTCAGACAGGTAGCACGCGGTCAGAAAGGGGGGCGGCTAGTCACCGCCCCCCGCGGCATGGATCGGCGGAGTCAGATAGCTCGCTGTGATGTCCAGTCGCAGGTTTGTGTCACGACCTAGGAGACACGACCTACACGTGCGGGAGGAGGAGATGTCCATCAGACCAGTAAGAATCGTCCTCGGGCTGGCGCTGGTACTGTCGGCCGCACTTATCCCTGCCCCTGCCGTCACGGCGGCCGGGACCACGTCAATACGCGTCGTCAAGTACGCCGCCGACGGGGTCACTGTCGTAGATGAGCGGACGATTAGCTACACCGAGATGGAGTCGCAACTCTCAGTGCAGGGGGATGGGAACACAACCTACTATCACCAGGGTCCCACCTTCGAGGAGGATGACCTCTGGGACCCGGGCGAGACCCAGAATCTGAAAAGCAAGGGGGCGCCCCGGGGGACCGACCTCAAGGATCTCTGCGAGCTCGTCGGCGGGATGTCTGCCGGCGACACTGTGAAGGTCTCCGCCGCCGACGGGTTCAACAAGACATTCGACTACACGAATGTCTACGACCCGGAGCCGCGGCAGGGCAAGATCGTCGTCGCCTGGCATTCCGATCGAGACGGCTATGTCCCGAACTGGGGTGACGGCATGCTGCTCGTCTTCTTCGCCGAGACCACCAACGCCGAGGGACAGTACGTCTTCGGCAACGAGGATATGCGCCGATCGCTCCCTGAGGAGCGATGGCACTACTTCGACATCTATCCGTCAACGAACGGCTATTCCGTCAAGAACATCGATGAGATCGCCATCTTCTCCGCGGCCGACGACGAAGACGGCGAGTCGCGGGAAGTCGCACAGGTGGACGTCTCAGCGACCGTCGTTCTTCCCCAGGTGGCGCTCTCTCTGAACAGAGGCGTCATCGACTACGGCGAAGTTCAGCCGGGCGGGAGCTCGCGGGTTGTGGACGTCGGCATCACGAATGTGGGCACGACGGAGGTCGATCTCACGCTTGAGGTGCGAGGTAACGACAACGTCGCTCAGCAATTCTACGAGCGTTCCCTCTATGTCGACGGAACGGCGTACGCCCGTGCCGCCATCATAGCCAGGATCGAGAGGGCCCAGACAGAGAGCGTGGATACGCAGCTGAAGGTGCCCACTGACTGGGCCGAGGAGGGCCGGCAGGAGGCCGTCTTTGTCTTCTGGGCGGAGGCGGTAGATTGACGTCGCGGTTGAAGCTCGCCGTCACCGTCCTGTTCACGGTGACGGCGCTGACAGGTCTCTTTCCCACAGCGGCGATCAGAGCCGATACCCTTCCCCCCCAGCCGCTGTGGGGCCCTTACGTCACCGGAACCACTGAAACGGGTGCCGTCGTCAATTGGAAGACGGAGAAAGCAAGCTGGGGCGTCGTGCAATACAGCGATCAGGTGGGGCACGAGGATTTCGTCCTCGACCCCACACCCCATCAGCTGCACCACGTCACCTTGACCGGGCTCCAGCCAGGCCGGGAATACCACTACCGCATCTGGCTTCTGGACCCCGACGTGAGCCCTGAACCCTTCCGAACGCGTTCCGCTGATGAGATGGAACGTTGGCTGCGAGAGCACGGCATCGCCGCCGCGGATTGCAGTTTCAGGACCCTGGGTTCCGAGCCCTTCACCTTCGTCGTCTACGGTGACACCCAGGAGCAGGACCCCTTCTTCACGCAGATGGAGCGGCACAAGCTGGTCGCCGACTACGTCGCCCAAGAAGAGGATGTCTCCTTCGTCGTCCATCTCGGGGACCTCACCTATGACGCGGAGGATGCCGTAGGCTGGGACCTCTTCTTTGAAGCCGCAAGGGAGATGCTTGCGAACACCACGATCTATCCCGTGATGGGCAACCATGAGGATTACTCGCGGTACTACCACGAGATCTTCGGAGCGCCCGAATACTATGCGTTCCAGTCAGGGCAGGCGCGGTTTCTCGTCCTGGATACGAATGACCGGGCCGACTTCGACGCCCAGACCCGTTGGATTGAGGGCCAGGCCGGAACCCCTGCGGCGTGGATGTTCGCTTTTCATCACCATCCGGCCTACAGCTCAGACGCCAGAAACTACGGGGGGTGGGAGCTTTCGCGCAGCCACTGGGAGGACCTTTTCCGAGGCGCCGGCGTGAGGGCCGTCTTCTCCGGTCACGTACACGCCTACGAGCACTACCGGATACGGGGGCTTCACTACTTCGTCGTGGGAACCGGCGGCGGCATGCTGAGTGACCTCAGCCCAGATGCCCCGGCGGGCCTTCAAAACCGGTTAGCCAAGACCTTAGGCTACGCCAAAGTCACCGTGGAGAGCGAAGCGGCGATCATCCGCTTCCTAAAGGTCGCGCGTGTTTCTGAGGACAACCGTGAGGTCCTGGAGGTCTACCCGTTCGGAAGCGTCTTTGACACCGTCACCCTCCAGCCCGTTGAAGTGACACGTCCTGTGGCGAGTCCTGAGCCGGATTTTCGCATCTCGCCGCCTTCGTTGACCATCGCCGTCGATCGCCGCGGTAGTTCCCGCTTCAACTTGATGATGGCCTCCAGCGATGACGCGCAGATCATCGTGGACACGGAGGCCTTGCCCTTTGAGGTGGAGCCCAACACGCTGAAGATTGAGGGCTCTGGAAAGCCGCAGTCGTTTGAGCTGGAGCTGTTCGGGGACCCGTCGAGCCCCAACGGTGACTACGAGGGTAAACTCACCTTTGTGCGTGACGCCGGAGACAACGTGGCCCTCGGCGTCAAGGTCAGGACCACCGTGACGCAAACGGGGAAGAGATCAAAGCCTCTTGCGTTCGGCCCTGACCAAACCATCCTGCTGATCGCCGTCGTTCTCGTGGTAGCCGCCAACATCGGCGTCTATGTCGCCTATCGGAAGTACAAAGCTCGCGTAGCCACAAGAAAGGATGCCTAAACGGATGAAGAAGCTTGTCGTTTGGTCGATACTTCTGGCCGGCCTGCTGTCGCTCGTGGCCGGCGCGCCCCCAGCTGCGGTCGCGGCAGGCGCAACCACGGAGCTCCACATCGTCAAGGTCGCCGCGGACGGCACGACGATCATCTCCGAACGGACTGTGTCGTACAATTGGATGGAGGAGAACCTCCCTGTACACGGAGACGGTGCCACGCACTACTACCATCAGGGTCCAGTGTTCGAGGGAGATATGTGGGACCCCTCGGAAGCGCGAAACCTGAAGGACAAAGGCGCTGTGAAAGGCACTGACGCCCGCGACTTGTGTGAGCTCGTCGGGGGCATGCGCCCCGGTGACGAGGTGCGTTTCGTTGCGGTCGATGGTTGGCATACCGACTTCGCCTACGAGAACGTCTACGAGCCGCTGGACAGACAGGGTCGGATTGTTCTCGCCTGGTACAACGGCGAGGAGCCGGCAGATGGCGAGAAATACGGCACCGGCTACCCGGGGGTCGAGGGGTATCACACCGCCATGCAGATCGTGTTCATGGCCGCCACCACCAACGAGGCAGGCAAGCACGTCTTTGGCAACGCGGATATGCGCGTGAGCTTGCCCCAAGAGGAGTATCAGCACTTCTACCAGGGTTACCCCAGTACGAACGGCCTTTCCGGCAAGTGGATCACCGAGCTGATCATCAATTCCCAAGAAGAGGCGCCCCCTGCCGCGAGTGCGACTCTGTCGGATGCTCCCGAGTCGGAGCCGGAGGTTGGAGAGACCCCGGGAGAGCAGCGCGAAGCAGAATCGGACTCGAACAGCCTCCTGACTCCTGCGCTGTGGCTCGCCCTGGGGCTGGGGATTGTGGGGCTGGGACTCACCTCTTTTGCCTTCCTTCGCCTTCGGAAGGAGGCAACCTGAGACACGAGATGACGCGCCTTTTCGAACGAACGTCGAGGACCACTTGGTTGATCCTGGCGGCGGGGGTGCTGTTTCTCGGCGGCGGGCTCCTATTGGGCCTGCGCCAGTGGGGCGGACCCGACCGGGTCGAACCTGTGGAATGGGATCTGACCCTGGTCGGCCGTGAGGGGCAGGAGCTGGTCCTCTCATACGACGAAGTAGTGTCGCTCCCCAGCGTGGAGACCCGTGCGGGGTTCTTCTCGTCCGTCGGGACGGTTTATGGCCCCTACACAGTGAGAGGGATTCCGCTTGATACGCTCCTCAATCTGGTCGGCGGCATATCCCCCTCCGATGTGCTCTTCGTGGCCGCCAAAGATGGCTACTCCTGCGTCTTCGACTATGCACAGCTCCAAGGAGACATCGCCACATTCGAGCCGGACACACTCACGATGGTTCCGGAAGGAGATGTGCGATACCTCCTCATCTTCGAGCAGGACGGAGAGCCCTTACCTGAGAATAGCGGAAAGCCTCTCAGGCTGGCTGTCGCCAATCCCGACGGCCTGCTCACCGAAGGCCATTGGTGGGTCAAATGGGTCAAGCGCCTGGAGATACGGACCCTGACATCCGATTCGGACAATGGCGAATGAGAAATCGAGGTCGACGTGAAAATCACTGCCAAACCTCGATGGGCTGCACCGGTGACGCCATCCTGCGCCCTGAGGAGGACCACGTGAAGAACCTTTCCGTTATCCTCCTCGTATCGCTCTTCGCCCTTCTGCTGACCGGGTGCAGCGGCGGCGTCCCCATGCTTCCAGGCCAGGAGAAGAAGACGGAGATGCGCGTCCTCTTTGCTGGGAGCCTGATCCTCCCCTTCGACGACCTAGAACACGCCTTCGAGGAGCAGCACCCCAACATCGACGTCTTGATGGAGGGTCACGGATCGATTCAGTGTATCCGTCAGGTCACGGAGCTCGAGAGACTGGCCGACGTCATCGCGGTGGCTGACTACTCGCTGATTCCGCTCCTGATGTATGAATCCAAGAACCCCGACACAGACGAGCCCTACGCCGACTGGACGCTGCAGTTTGCCACAAACGAGCTCGGTCTAGCCTACACGGATGCCAGCGCCTATGCTGGGGAGATCGATGCCGACAACTGGTATCGGATCCTATCCAGGCCCGATGTCGTCTTCGGCATCTCGGACCCACGGTTCGACGCCTGCGGCTACCGCGGCCTGATGTTGGGGCAGCTGGCGGTCTCGTACTACGACGAGCCGGATCTCTTCTATGACCTCTTCAGCGACCGATTCACCCAGCGGGTGGAGGTGCAGCGCGACCCGCGCGACGACCTCGACACGATCCTGATACCCGAGGTGCTACGACCCGAAAGCGACAGCGGGCTGGTGATGCGCGGCTCCAGCGTCCAACTGCTGGGCGTGTTGGAATCGGGCGATTTGGATTACGGCTTCGAGTACCTGAGTGTCTCCAGGCAGCGTGACCTGCGGTTCTTGGCCCTGCCCGAGGAGATCAACCTCAGCAGCGAAGCACACCAGGAGAACTACAGCCGCGCTCGTGTGAAGCTTGCCTATCAGCGTTTCGCCTCCGTCAATCCGGAGTTCGAGGGCAAGACCATCCACTACGGCCTGACCATCCCGTCCAACGCACCCCACCCCGATCTGGCCGTCGAGCTGATCCAGTTCCTCCTCGGCCCCGACGGTCAGAGGATCATGGCCGAGAACAACCATCCTATGATCCTTCCTCCCATCGTCGACCGCGAGGAGGCGCTGCCATGGGCACTCCAGCCGTGAGGCGAGAAGTGGATTGCGTCACACGTGACCCGTTATGACTCTTTTCTCTAGCCGTCTCTCGGCGCTGTTCACAGTCTTGGCCGCGCTCCTGGTCCTCTTCATCGCCTGGCCTCTGGTGCGTACCGTCACCGGTTCCCAGCCGGCGGTCACGTGGGAGACGCTCCTGGAGGCCGAGGTGCGGAATGCCATCCTCCTCACCTTCTACAGCTCGGCTTGGGCAACCGTCATCGCCTTCGTCACCGGGGTGCCCCTGGCGTATCTGCTTGCCCGCACCGACTTCCCCGGCAAGCGCTGGATTGAGGGAATCGTCGATGTGCCCGTCGTGGTACCCCATTCGGCCGCCGGCATCGCGCTACTCTTGGTCTTCGGAAGGCGATCGTTTCTGGGCCGGACGTTCGGCCGGATGGGGCTCAGGTTCGTCTCGGCTGTTCCGGGCATTGTGATCGCCATGCTCTTCGTAAGCCTCTCGTTCCTGGTCGATGCGGCCCGCGAGGGGTTTGAGAGCGTCGATCCTCGGCTTGAGCGCGTAGCGCGCACCCTCGGTGCCTCTCCCTGGCAGACGTTTTGGCGCGTCTCCTTCCCGCTGGCGCGGCGCAGCATCCTCTCCGGGATGATCCTCATGTGGGCAAGGGGACTGAGCGAGTTCGGCGCCGTGGTCATCCTCGCCTATCATCCTATGATCGCTCCGGTGCTCCTCTTCGAGCGGTTTCAGTCGCTCGGGCTCGACTACGCCACGCCGGTGGCAGCCATCATTGTCATCATCTGCCTTCTCACGTTTGTAGCCCTACGCTTCGTCGCTCAGGAGAGGGAGTAGCGATGGGCCTGCGAGGGCGTCTGCAAACGCTCCGTACCCTGCACGCGGCCCACCGCCAGCGGCCCACGCAAGAACCAGCCGCGCTGCGGATCCAGGATCTCCACGTAGACCTTGAGGAGTTCCACCTGGAGGCAATAAACCTCGAGATCGCCGCCGGGGAATACTTCGTCCTACTCGGTCCGACGGGAGCGGGGAAGACTGTCCTCCTCGAGACAGTAGCGGGGCTCTTGCCCCCTCTCAGAGGACGCATCGTCATCGACGGGAACGACATAACCGAGACGCCCCCAGAGCGGCGAGGGTCGGGCTTCGTCTACCAGGACTACGCACTCTTCCCACACCTGAACGTGGCCGACAACATCGCCTTCGGCCTGAGGCTGAACCGGCACCTGCCAGGTGACGCAGTCGAGCGCCGAGTTACGGAGATGGCTTGCTTGCTGTCTATCCACCACCTCCTTCACCGTAGCCCCAACACACTCAGCGGGGGCGAGCGACAGCGGGTCGCCCTCGCGCGGGCCTTGGTTACGGAACCGGCCGTCTTGCTGCTCGACGAACCTCTCAGTGCCCTCGATCCCCAGACGCGCACGGGCTTGCAGCGAGAGCTGAGCCGCATCCACCGCCAGCTGAAAACAACCACGCTCCACGTTACCCACGACTTCCAGGAGGCTGTGACGCTGGCCGATCGTATCGGGCTCCTCCACCAGGGCCGGATTGTCCAGGTTGGCACACCTGAGGACATCTTCCGTCGGCCGGCCAGTTCGTTCGTCGCGCGATTCGTGGGCGCTCGCAACCTCCTGGTCGGTGAACTGGTGGAGACAACCGAGGCAGGGCATAGGAGGTTTGAAACCCGTGGGCTCGACATCGCCGTCGACACTGACCTCCGTGGGCAGGCCCACGCCTCCATCCGGCCCGAAGACATCTTCATCTCTAGGGAACCGGTACGCACGGATCCCCGAAACTGTTATCAGGGCACCATCGCGCGCATCGCCGACCGGGGGTCACTCGTCTACGTGACGGTCGATGTCCCGCCGGCCTTCGTCTGTGCCATCACTCGATACTCGCTGGAGCAGATGGGGCTGCAGCCGGGGATGCCCGTTTACGTCACGTTCAAGCCGTCGGCTGTTCACGTGTTCTAGCTTGGCTTCAACTGCGTCGTTACGGCGCATATGATCCCGGGGCCAAGCCAGTCGCTCGCTCGGTCCCAGGAAAGATAGGGGCAATTATCGACGAGATCATTCGCGGCATATCAGAAGCCTTTCGCCTGATCGTGACGCTCGACCCGGCGCTCCTGCAGGTGGTGTCACTCTCCCTGCGGGTCTCGGGAATCGCACTTCTGTTCAGCACGGTCATCGGCATCCCATTGGGGGCGATGCTCGGACTGAACCGTTTCCGGGGCCGCCGGCTCATCATCGCTCTCCTCTATACCGGGATGGGCTTCCCACCCGTAGTGGTCGGCTTGTTCGTCTACTTGATGCTATCTCGAAGCGGCCCACTGGGTCAGATGACCGCGCCGGTGATCCCCGACCTCTTCACGCCGGGAGCCATGGTGGTCGCTCAGACGATCATCTCGTTCCCCTTGGTGGCGGGTTTCACCATGGCTGCCGTCATGGGCGTCGATCCGGGGCTCCGACGACAGGTCCAGGCCCTGGGTGCCACCCCTTGGCAGACGACACTGGCTATCCTCGTCGAGGCCCGCATCGGCGTCATCGTCTCGATCATCGCCGGCTTCGGCAGCATCATATCCGAGGTTGGCGCCGTCATGATGGTGGGAGGGAACATCGAAGGCAGTACGCGCATGCTGACCACGGCCATCGTCCTGGAGACCCGGAAAGGGAATTTCGACTTAGCCATGGCCATCGGCGTGATCCTCTTGGCTATCTCCTTCGCGGCGAATCTGCTGATGCAGCGGCTCCAGGGAAGGACGGTCGACGAATGAGCGACTTCATCTACCGCATGCAGAACGTCTCTAAGACCTACGACGAACGGCGTGTGCTCACCGTCGACCATCTGCGTATCCGGCGTGGAGAGATCTTTGCCTTGGTCGGCCCGAGTGGTGCGGGCAAGAGCACGTTCCTGCGGCTGCTTAACTTCCTAGAAAGCCCAAACACAGGCCGCATCCGGTTCCTCGACGTCGAGTTCAGCTCCATGGGACAGGTTCCCCTACGACTCCGAAGACGCGTCACCACGGTCTTCCAGCGACCGATTCTCTTGAACCGCACCGTACACGCCAACGTGGCCTACGGGCTCAGGCTGCGCAGCGAGGAGGACGTAGGAGAGAAGGTCTGCCAAGCCCTGGAGGAAGTCGGCCTCGAGAATCACGCGCGTCAGCGTGCGAGGACCCTGTCCGGGGGCGAGGCCCAGCGAGTCGCCCTGGCGCGGGCCATTGTCCTGGACCCCGACGTCCTACTGCTTGATGAGCCGACGGCCAACCTCGATCCCTACAACGTTGGCTTGATCGAGGAGATCGTTCAGCAGCGCAACCGTGAGCAGGGCACCACCCTGGTGTTGGTCACACACAATGTCTTCCAGGCCAAGCGGTTAGCCGACCGCGTGGCGCTGATGCTGGAAGGCGAGATCGTGGAGGTAGCCGACGTCGAGACCTTCTTCGAAGAACCCGACGATCCACGAACCGCCGCGTTCGTCCGCGGCGATATGATCTACTAACCAATCATAAGGAGGAATCGATGTTCCGACGAATCGTGAGTCTGTTGACGGCGCTGACTCTGTTGGCCGGCACGCTGATGGCGTGCGGCCCGCAGCAACCAACCGAACTCCCACCCACCCCCACCCAACGTCCACCAACGGCCACAGAGACCGAAGCGGAGGAGACGCGGACGCTGACCCTAGCCACCACCACCAGCACCGAGAACTCGGGGCTGCTCGGCTATCTGCTGCCCTTCTTCGAGGAGGAGTACAACACCGAGGTCGAGGTCATCGCGGTGGGAACGGGCCAGGCCCTGCAGATCGGCGAGGATGGGAACGCCGACGTCCTGATGGTCCACGCCCGCTCTCTGGAGGACGCCTTCATGGATGCGGGACACGGCGTCCGGCGCGAGGACCTGATGTACAACGACTTCGTCATCGTCGGCCCGCGCGATGATCCGGCCGGCATCGAGGGCACGACCGATGCCGCCGCCGCTTTCGCTCAGATTGCGGAGGCTGAGGCTACCTTCATCTCCCGCGGCGACGAATCGGGCACACACACCAAGGAGAAGACCATCTGGTCCGCCGCGGGTGTCGAACCCTCCGGCGACTGGTATATAGCCGCTGGGCAGGGCATGGGCGCCGTGTTGACTATGGCCGACGAGCAGGAGGGCTATACCCTCAGCGACCGGGCCACCTACCTGGCCCGCACCCTGGAGGGGACTGACCTGGTCATCCTCACCGAGGGTGACCCGATCCTCTTCAATCCGTATGGCGTCATCGCCGTCAATCCCGACAAGAGCCCGGAGATCAACGCCGAGCTGGCCAACCAGTTCATCGACTGGCTCATCTCCGTGCCCACCCAGGAGAAGATCGCCGAGTTCGGTGTGGAGCAGTTCGGCTCGCCGCTCTTCACGCCCGACTCAGAGCCTTGGCGAGAGGCGAACCCGGACGGCTAGGTAGCAGGAGCGGGCTCAGCACGGTCGTGCCCAGGTGCACAGGCAGGATGCAGGCTCAGAGCCTGGTCGCGATCCAGGTCGAACACTTGACACGTTCGCCGTCCGCTGGAGGGAACGTCCAGCGGACGGCGGCGGGGCTCCTGACGAACCATCTCGATCCCTGTGCACGTTCCGTGGAGATGAACGAACCGATAGTCCCGTCGGGGCGCCGATTCTCGACGGGCGCGCTAACGAGTTGTCGCGCCCACCTGCCGGTGCGTTGCACCTGATCAGCTTATGTCCACGACAACTCGTTAGTGCGCCTATTCTCGACCGTTAGCTTGACTTAGGCGCAGGCCTTGGTATAGTAAGTCCCTCTGGAGACCTCAACGCTCGTCAGATGAACTACCGTATGCTTATCTCAGACCGAAGCCACAAGGAGGTCGAATGACCCTCAAACGTGACGAAAGCGGTCGATTGCACATCGACACGCCCCTTATGGCCGAGTCCCTTATGGACAAGTCACTCCTCGATGCCACCGAGACGGAGACCGTCTTTCGTGCCTTGCCCGATCTCAACGTCATCAAATTGGGCGGGCAGAGCATCATCGATCGTGGCCGTGAAGCAGTGCTCCCCCTCGTCGAGGAAATCGTCACCGCCCGTTCGGAGCACCAACTCCTGGTCACCACCGGTGGCGGAACTCGCAGTCGTCACGCCTATGTCATCGGGATGGATCTGGAGATGCCCACTGGCGTGCTGGCCAAGCTCGGCTCCAGCATCAGCGAGCAGAACGCCCTCATGCTCTCGATGCTGCTGGCGCCTTACGGAGGCATCAAGATCGGCCACGACGACCTGGTCAAGCTGCCCGCCTACATGGCCCTCGGGTCCATTCCCGTCATGCACGCTATGCCACCCTACGGGCTCTGGGAGGAACCGCCCGAGAGGGGCCGCATACCACCGCACCGCACGGACAGTGGCGTCTTCCTCACCGCCGAGGTCGTGGGAGCCAGGCGCTGTATCCTGGTCAAAGACGAGCAAGGTTTGTTCACCGCCGACCCCAAGAAGGATTCCGACGCCGAGTTCATCCCCGAGGTAGAGGTTAGCGAGCTTCTGGAGATGGACCTGGACGACCTGCCCGTGGAGCGCTCTATGCTGCGTGCCCTGGTCAGCGCTCGCAGCGTCCACGAGGTATTCATCATCAACGGGCGTGAGCCCGGGAACCTGACTCAAGCGCTTGCCGGGGAGAACCCAGGGACGCGAATCTATCGCCAAAGCCACTCTCAATGATCTCTCTATGCATCGCTGGCTTCCCCGGCAGGGGTTCGGCCCTCCTTAGCCGCGCGTCCGTCTGCCAAGCCGCCGACACCACGCGAGCGCCGAGGGCCGCGCGGTTGGGGCGGGGCCACCTCGAACGTCCCCCCCTCGACCTGGAGCGCATAACCTTCGCTCAGCGCCAACGCCACCTGACGGCGAGCATGGGAGACGATCCGCTGAAAGGTAGAGCGAGAGACGCCCATGCACTCGGCCGCCTCGGCCTGGGTCAGGCCCTCAAGATCGGCCAATCGCAGGGCCTCTCGCTCCTCCTGCAACAGGGTCACGCGACGCAGCCCATCCAGCGGTACGCCGGCTGGCTTGTAGATAGCCGGTTTCGGCTTCTGTGGTATGATGCGTCGCTTGCGGGGCCGGCCCACGCTATCCCTCGCTGGGATCGCGACGCCGGCGGCCTTTGCCCTCCTCAGCCCCCTCCCCCCGAGGAAGATAGACGATCTCGGCCGGGAGATCGGCGGCGAGTTTCTCCAGCTCGGCGCGACGGATGCGCGTCTTGTAGACCCGCAGATCCACGCCGTGCGAGGCCACGATGGCAAAGCGCGGTCGCCCTGCGCCCTTGCCCACGTGGCGTCGATGACGCACGTACAGCTTACTCATATCTAGGAGCCTCCTCTTATTTTGAGCATATACCCAAAACTAGTATACACGACGTAGAAAGGTCTGTCAACCAACGTGAAGCCAGGCGAAACAAGACAAGCACGGATGGTGGAGGAAGCAGGTTTCTTCATCGGCCTCGACGACACCGACACCCGTGAATCCCGTGGCACTGGCCACCTTGCGCGTCACATCGCCGCTGTGCTGGCGCGCCACTATCCGCTGTTGGGCGTGACGCGTCACCAGTTGCTCTTCGATCCTCGCGTGCCGTACACCGCGAAGAACAGCTGCGCCGCTATCGTATGCGCGTCGAACGGTCACATCGACCCCCAGGCATTGATGAGTCGCGTCCAGGCAATCATGCGGAAGCACTTCAACCCCGGCAGCGACCCAGGCCTCTGCATTGCGCCGCTCGGATACGAGCCGCGCCTTCCCGAGCCGATCACCGCTTTCGGGCGCCGCGCGAAGCAGGAGTTGGTGACTCAAGAGGAAGCCCGCTCCTTGGCCGCCGCTCACGCCATTCCCTTGGCCGGGCTGGGTGGCAGCGAGGACGGCGTCATCGGCGCGCTGGCCGCCGTCGGCCTGGCGGCTGGCGGAGACGACGGTCGTTATGTGATGGTCGGACGTTCCAGGGACCTCCAGGGCCTTCAGCCGATCACCGCCGTGCTGGAGGCGGGCATCGCCGATGTGCGCACTCTCGACGGCCGCCCGGTGACTGCGGGCCTCATCCTCAGCGACAAACTGCGCCCCGCGCGGCGTGGCGCCCAGCCGATCGCCTTCGTCGAGTGGGCTGAGGGGCACTGGCGTCCTCTCAAGCTCGATTGAAGAAGCGTTAAGGAGCCCTCGATGGCCCATCTCGACGCCTACAACCGCCCCATCAGCTACTTGCGGATCTCAGTCACCGATCGCTGTAACTTGCGCTGCATCTACTGTATGCCGGATGAGGGCGTCCCATCCGTCAGCCATCATCGCATCCTGCGCTACGAGGAGATCGAGACCATCGTCCACGCCGCAGCCGATCTGGGGATCACTAAGGTACGGCTCACCGGCGGCGAGCCGCTCGTCCGGCACGGCATCGTCGATCTGGTGCGTAAGATCGCCCGCATCCCCGGCATCGACGATCTGGCCATGACCACCAACGGCATCCTGCTGGCTCGCTACGCTCAGCATCTCTCCGACGCTGGGCTCCACCGGGTCAACATCAGCTTGGACACCCTCGACCCAGAGCGCTTCCGCCACATCACCCGCCGCGGCGAGCTGCAGGACGTCCTATCCGGCATTGAGGCCGCCCGGGCGGCTGGCCTGCGCCCCATCAAGATCAACACCGTCGTGATCCGCGGGATGAACGCTGACGAGGTCGTCGACCTCGCTGCCAAGACGCTGGAGGCTGGATGGTGGAACATCCGTTTCATTGAGCTGATGCCGGTCGGCGACGGCGAACTGATGAACACGGCGTGGGAAGAGCAGGTCGTGACGGTCCCGGAGATTCGCCAGCGGATCGAGACGGCACTGGGCGAACTGGAGCCCGTCAAGATGCGCGTCGGCAGCGGCCCTGCCCGTTACTACCAGCTTCCGGGGGCGAAGGGCACCATTGGCTTCATCAGCCCCATCAGCCAGCACTTCTGCTACCGCTGCAACCGCTTGCGACTCACTGCTGACGGACAGCTGCGCCCCTGCCTGCTCTCCGATCAGGAGCTCGACCTGCGCACCCCGCTGCGCCAGGGCGCCGGAGCTAATCAGATCAAGGCCCTGATCATCGAGGCCATCAACCGTAAGCCTATGCGCCACCATCTGGATGAGCACCTCCATCCAGAGCGGCGCGCCATGTCACAGATCGGAGGATAGGAGTTGGACACACGCCAAGTCGTCCGCCTGCGGGTTCACGAAGGCTACTGGGGCCATGACTGGAACTGCGCCGTCACGACGCTCCGCATCCTCAGCGAGGTCTTCGATATCTCCCTTCATCGGCAGGTGCTCGACGGGGCCCTGGGTATGCACGGGGCCGGGGGCTATCGCGCTCAGTGTGGCTTGGTGGAGGGTGCCCTTATGGCCATCGGAATCCTTGGCAAGGCCAGAGGGCTCGACGACGACGCCGTCGTGGAGGCGTGTTACCGCTTTGCCGAGGCCTTCGAGGATCGCTTCGGCAGCCTGCTCTGCCAAGAGTTGCGGCCCGAGGGATTCAGCCCCGACAATCCGCCCCACCTGTGCGAGGAACTGACGCGAAGAGCGATCCTCTTCGACATCCAGGTCATAGGCGACGAGCTAATCAGAAAGAAGGAGAGGGAGAGAGCAGAGGGGGTGCCGACCGACCCTCTCGACCCCTACAGTGAACGATGAGCCTTTCACACGTGGACGAAGAAGGACGCATCCGCATGGTCGGCGTGGGTCACAAACCCGACACCGTGCGTCTGGCCGTCGCCAAGGGCGAGGTACGGATGAGGTCAGAGACACTGCGCCTCATCGCTCAGGGCGAAGCACCCAAAGGGGATGTGCTGAATACGGCGCGGATTGCCGGCATTATGGCTGCCAAACGCACCCACGAGCTTATCCCCCTCTGTCACCCCCTGCCGCTCACCAAGGTCGACGTCGATTTCGCCATCGACCCGGACGCTTCGCGAGTCGTCATCACGGCCACGGCCCGCTGCACCGGCAAGACGGGCGTGGAGATGGAGGCCCTTACTGCCGTCAGCGTCGCCGCCCTGACCGTCTACGATATGGCCAAGGCGGTTGAGAAGACGATGGAGATAGGCCGGATTCGCTTGGTGACTAAGACAGGTGGGAAGAGCGGGGACTGGGAACGTGAGGATGACGTATGACAATGAGGAAGGAGAACGGAGGGCGAAGCGTGGAAGAGAAACTCATTCGGGTGCGGGTCAAGTTCTTCGCTGCACCGCGGCAGGCCCTGGGCACCGACGAGATCGATCTCGATATCGCAGTGGGCTCGACGGTCAAGGATCTCATCCGCGTGCTGCGGGACAGATATCCGGTCCTGGAAAGCTATACCCGCTTCCTCAACGTGGCCGTCAACCGCGCCTATGTCGGTATGCAGACCGAACTCCACGATGGCGACGAGGTCGCCTGTCTGCCTCCGGTAGGCGGGGGGTAAGCTATGAAGCTCTTTGAGATAACGACAGCGCCGCTCTCCGTCGACGACGTCGTCGCTCGCCTCGCCCGCCCGTCCATTGGCGCCGTCACCACCTTTGTCGGGGTGGTGCGCGGCGAGACCGACGGGCGCGAGACCCGGCGACTCGAGTACGAGGCGTACCCCGAGATGGCCGAGGAGCAGCTCCAGCGGATCGGCGACGAGATCCGTCGGCGGTGGCCCACGATTCGCCAGGTGGCCATCGTCCACCGCATCGGACACCTGCAAATCGGGGAGACCATCGTCGTCATCGCCGTATCATCCCCTCACCGTCAGGAGACCTTCGCCGCGACGCACTATGCCATCGATCGGCTCAAGGAGATCGTGCCCATCTGGAAGAAGGAGGTCTGGAAGGACGGAGAGGCTTGGCGGAGTGAGCAGACAGAGAGCAAGCGAGCACAGGAGCAGGAGGAGAGAGAATAGTGGAACCCATGCTGAGCTTGGAAGAGGCCCAAGAACGAGTACTGAGCGTGTTTGAACCGGTGGAGACGGAGTGCGTGCCCATCCTCAAAGCCGCCGGACGCGTGCTGGCCGAGGATGCCTACGCCGACGCGGATATCCCTCCCCACGCCAACTCGTCCATGGACGGCTTCGCCGTCCGGGCTGTCGATACTGCCGCTGCTGATCCAGGCGATCCCGCCCAGCTGCGCATCATCGGTGATCTGCCCGCCGGCTACGTCCCCGAGCGGGCCGTGAAGCCCGGCACGGCCATCCGCATCATGACCGGCGCGCCGCTCCCACCGGGTGCCGATGCCGTGGTCAAGGTCGAGGATACAGAGACCCAGGATGACGCCGTGCACATCCTCACCGCAGTCGAGCCTGGCAACTACGTCCGGCCGGCCGGCGAGGACGTGCGCCAGGGCTCCCTCGTCCTCCGCCACGGGACGCGACTCCGCCCTCAGGAGATCGGCATGCTGGCTGGGCTGGGACACGAGCAGGTCACCGTGGCCCGTAAACCCCGCGTGGCGATCCTCGCCACGGGAGATGAGTTGGTGGGCATCGACGAACCTCTCCTCCCAGGCAAGATTCGCAACACCAACACCTACTCGAACGCGGCCCAGGTTCTCGAGCACGGCGGCGAGCCCATCCTCCTCGGAATCGCCCGCGATCGCGTCGAGGAGCTGACGGCCAAGATCAGGGCCGGGCTGGATCAAGGTGTCGATCTCTTCCTCACCTCCGGCGGCGTCTCCGTCGGGGACTTTGACCTGGTGAAGGAGGTGCTGGCCACCGAGGGGCAGATGGCCTTCTGGCGTGTGCGGATGAAGCCGGGCAAGCCCCTGGCGTTCGGAGACGTCGGCGGCGTCCCGGTGCTCGGACTACCCGGCAACCCCGTGTCGGTCATGGTCTCCTTTGAGATGTTCGTCCGCCCCGCCCTTCTGAGGATGCAGGGCGCAGTGGACTGGCGCCGTCCCACCGTCGAAGCCACCCTGGTGGACGAGATCAAGCAAAAGGACGAGAGGCGCCACTTCGTCCGCGTCCACCTCGTCTGGGACGAGGGATCCTATCGCGCCTACCTCACCGGCGCCCAGGGGTCGGGCATCCTCAGCTCTATGGTCAAAGCCAACGCTCTGGCCATCATCCCTGAGGACTGGGATCACGCCCCGGCTGGAGCGCGCGTGGAGGTGATGATGCTGGAGTGTCAGAGGTGAATGGAGCGACGTCCGTGCGCGGCTACGGTATCGCTTTGGCCAGCACCGCCATCTGGTCCGCCTCGGCCGTCTTCATCAGCCACCTGTCCACTCGTTTCCACATGCCGCCCTTGGTGCTGGCCTTCTGGCGCGACTTCCTGGTGACGTGCACGCTTGCCGGGACCCTGATCCTCTTCGCGCCACAACACCTCCGTCTAGGCTGCCCTCCGCCCGCGCGCCGGCACGTTCCCTTCTTCATCCTCTACGGCTTCCTCCTGGCGATCTTCAACAGTTTGTGGACCATCTCCGTGGTCCTAAACGGCCCGTCGGTGGCCACCGTCCTTGGCTACATCTCGCCCGCTTTCACCGGCCTGATTGGCTGGTACTGGTTTGACGAGCGTCTCACAGCACCGAAGATCGTAGCCATTCTTCTCAGTCTCATCGGCTGCGTCTTCGCCTCCGGCGCCAATGATCCAACGGTCTGGCAGGGCAACGCCGTGGGCATTATCCTTGGACTCGGAACCGGCTTGGTCTTCGCCTTCTACAGCCTGATGGGCAAGGCCTCCGCAAGCAAGAACATCAACCCCTGGCAGGCCACGCTCTACACCTTCGCTTTCGGCTCGGGATTCCTGTTGTTGCTCCAACGCCCTGGGACCCTCTTCTGGCTCTCTCGTCCCCTGGCCCAGGGCCCTGCCGGGTGGCGCGAGGCTGCCCTGGGTTGGGGCACCCTGCTACTGCTCGCCATCGGGCCTACCTTGGGTGGCTACGGCCTCTACACCGTCAGTCTCACGCACCTGCCGGCCTCAACGGCGAGCTTAATCCTGACCCTCGAGCCCGCCATGACGGCCGTTCTGGCCTTCTTCTTCCTGAACGAGCGTTTGACCCAGTCTCAGCTCGTCGGCGGTGCCGTCATCCTGGCGGGCGTCTTCATCCTCCGCTTCAGCGATCGTCAAACCGTCAGAGCGCACCAGCCCGTCCTCCAGGACTAGCCAACGGATCTCTCCTTAGCCCGGCGACCCGCCCTAGGACGCTCTGAGCCGTCCCATGGTGGCCCAGCCCAAGGAGCTCTGGCCCACCATGGGACGCTCCGGCCCCCCTACGACGCTCGGGCTGGATTCGCAATCCAGCCCATTCCCCCCAACTACCTACGCCAGCTCCTTCTCCTCCTCTTCCCTGACCAAGGCCGACAGGATCACCGACACCACGCTGACGATCAAACCGCCGAGAAAGGCAGCCCCAAAGCCGTCCACCGAATAACCCACGTTGAACCAACTCTGGGCGATCCGCGAGGCCAACCAGAGCGTGAAGCCGTTGATCACCAAGACGAACACGCCCAACGTGAGGATGATCAGAGGACAGGTCAACAGCTTGAGGACCGGTCGCACAATCGCGTTGATCAAAGCCAAGATGATAGCCATCACAGCGTAGACCGTCCAGCCGTCGCCCTCAACCACGATGCCAGGCACCAACCACGCCGCCGCGAACAAGGCCAGGCCGGTGATTACCCAACGAACCAATAGCTTCATGCTGTGTCTCCTTTCGCTCTACTGCCCGGCGGTCCTCCGCCCAGCGGTCCTCCGCCCAGCGGTCCTCCGCCCGATCGCCCTATTCTACGTTCCCAACCGTAGGAAGTTGCACCCTGTGACGTCGAAAGCTTGTCATTGCTCAAAAACGACGCTGTCGTGCTAGGAGGACTCTGAAACCGGCAACGTGAAGCAAACCCGCGTACCCTCCCTGAACGTGCTCTTCAGCCATATCTCCCCTCCCTGCATCCGCACTAGGTTGGATGCGATGCACAGTCCCAGGCCGCTGCCAGGCATATCGCTCGCCTTCCGGTCTTCTGATCGGTAGAATCTCTCAAACACTCTCTCTTGCTCATCACGCCGGATGCCAATGCCGTTGTCCTCCACGGCGATCAGGACCCCGCGGCCCTCCTCCCACAGCTCAGCTCGAACGTCGATCCGCCCACCTGGCGGGGTGAACTTGTTCGCATTGCTGATCAGATTCGAGAGTGCTTGTACCGACCGCTCTTGGTCAGCCCAGACCGCCGGCAGCCCGTCAGGAACGTCGATTCGCAACGCCTGATCCCTCGCCTCGACCTGGTTTCGCAGGCTCTCAGCCGCCTCCCTGATGATACTCGGGACGTCCACCCTGCCGAGCTCCAGCCGCAACCGCCCTGATTCGATCCGCGCGATGTCAGAGAGGTCGGAGATCAAGAGGGCAATACGATCCGCGTTGGACCGGATAGTATCCAAGAACTCAGTCTGTGCTTCGTTTATCGGGCCCACGGTCTCCCGCGAGAGCAGATCCGTATACCCTTTGATCGATGTAATGGGCGTCCGCATTTCGTGCGAGGCCACCGACATGAACTCGCTCTTCGCCCGATCGGACGCCTCTGCTGCCTCTTTCGCCTCGCGCAAGGCGTCCTCGATCCGCTTGCGTTCGGTCACATCCTGGAAGAACAAGTAGCAGCCCATCGGCTCGCCCGCCCGATCGCAGCGTGACGACAGTTGCACCTCAAAAACCTGCTCCCTGCTACCCTCGCCGACCACGATCTCTTTGGACCCTTCTTCCGATCCCTCCAGAAGATCGATCAAGTCCGATCGCCCACCAAGCAACTCCGAGGCGGGCCGACCGACCACATCCTTCATCGGTAAGCCCACGATCCTTTCAGCCGCCGGATTGATATCCAGGACGCGTTTCTCACCGTCCAAGATGATCAAACCGTGTTCCATCGCCTCAATGACGGCGTCCCTCGCCGCACCTAAGACATCCGATAGATCCGAGAGTCCTCTCTCTGAAGTCATCCGCTCTGAGGTCATACCTTACTCAGCCCTTTCTCTACCGCCCGTCATCCCTACGCTGACCCTCTCTTACACCACCATTGATCGCTGCTCTCCATCATCCCAAGCCGGGTCATCGAACCTCTGAATCTCAAGCAAGTATCCATTCGGGTCCCGCAAGAAGCAATGGTAGATGCCATAGTCGGGGTTGAACGCTGGCTCCTTCTCGAACAACACGCCCTGGTCACGAAGGTGGAGATACCAACGGTCGACCTCCTGGCTGATGATGGTCAGAATGACGCCCCTCGGATGCTCTGCAGCATCCGTCCGTTCACAGAAACCGAGAAAGCCTCGCTCGGCAACCCGGTAGATGCGGCAATCCCCCTGATCCAGGGCCAGTTGGAGACCCAGCACATCCTCGTAGAAACGAGCCGTCGATGCTAGGTCGCGCGTGTAGAGAAACGTTATCTGATGCTCAATCGGCGGGTGGGACATAGAACGACCTCCTTTCATCTCCTTAGATAAGGACTTACCCAAGAACATACATCACCATCACAATGCTGACACCCCAGAGCAGAATATCTACCTGCAACGCTCGGTCAGAGAACACGATCTCCTCCGGGGCACCTCCCAGCTCTTTGACGTGCATCAGGTACAGATAGCGAAAGATACCGTACAGCACGAATGGAATCGTCAGCATCATCGTGTGGTTTTGTGGCAGATTCGGCGCCGAAAACGTGTAGAGCGCATAAGCCACCAATGTCGACGCCGTGACGATGCTGATGATGTGGTCCAGCAGCGACAAGTTGTATTGCCGAAGCGCCTCACGATGCCCCGCGGCGTTCTCCCTTAGCAGAACCAGCTCGTGACGCCGCTTGCCAAAGCCGATCAAGAGCGCCAAAAGCGTCATGCAGACGTAAAGCCAGGGAGAGAACCGTTCTGCATCCACCAGCGGCACCCCTGCCGCGACGCGCAGCAGGAAACCACTCGCCACCAGCATCACGTCGATGATCACCAGGTCCTTAAGCCAAAACGAATAGGCGATCTGAACCAGCAGGTAGCCAGCCAGGATCGCACCCAGCCAAACATCAAGCACGAATCCTAAAGGCAAGGCGATCAATGGAATGATCAAAGCCGCGACCCTCGCCGTGCCAACGCCCAACGCCCCGGAGGCCAGTGGGCGATGACGCTTCCGCGGATGGTTCCGGTCCTTCTCGATGTCGGCCAGATCGTTGATAATGTATACCGTTCCCGACGTCAGACACAGGAGCACAAATCCCGCAGCCGTCCGGGCCAGGTAATGAAGCTCAAATAACTTCTCATCGAAAACCAGGGGGGCAAAGACGAACACATTCTTGAACCACTGCTTGGGCCGCATGGTCTTGATCAAGCCGATGAGTGTACCCTTCCTCATCACACACCACTCCGCTCCAAAGACTCGGCTAGCCAACCGAGCTCCAGCTCTTGGAGCTTGGCCCGTGTCGGGCGCCCCCGGTCGTCCCAACCCGCCATCTGGTAGTAGAGCGCCTTCGCAGCCTCGAAATCCGCCGCTTCGATCACAATCCCGTCGCTCGGCCCACCCCTCAGCGGAACCGTCATCTTAGCGGGGAGTGTGTCCGCCTCCGCGCCGACACCTTCCCGGGCGTTGAATGCTCGCAGCATAGTCAAACGTCGCTCACCCACCTTCATCAGCTCCCAGAGGCTCACCCCCCAGCCGGTGACCGCCCGCACCAGGTCCACCAGCTGGTTGGCGTCGTAGAGCTGAAAGGACGGGCCCCAGACGAACTGGCAGACTGTGACACTGTCCACGAGGCTGTTCCACCGCTGCGTGTAGACGGCAAAACGCACCTTCTCCGCATTCAACGTCCTCAAGGGCTGGGGGTCCCGCAGATCCAGCTGAGCCATTCGATCGGGATAGCCACCATAGGTCGGATCATGCTGATGAGACTCATGATCGGCGCCAAAGGGATTGACCCCATAGATCAAGGCCAGGCTCCGCTTCAATTGGGGCATGTGGGCCGGGAACTCATGCTTCTTCGCTGCGACCACCAGGTCTTCGCCGACGCCCAGCGCCTCCGCCGCCCGTGTCGATCCTTCGCCCAGCAGCTTACCAAATCCCTTGCGCTCCCCGATACGCTTCACCATCTCCGTCAGGGCCTCGGCGTTGCCGAAGCGTAGCTCAACGCCTTCGGTCTCCTCCGGTCCAATCAGCCCTCGTTCGTAACAGTCCATCGCCCAGGCGATCGTCGCCCCGCACGAGATCGTGTCCATTCCGTACATATTGCACAGCTGATTCGCGTAGGCGATGGCTTCCAGATCGGAGACGCCACAATACGACCCCATAGTGGCCAGTGTCTCGTACTCCGGGCCTCCATAGCGCGGATCGAGATCGTAACGCCCCTCTCGGGATTCGACCACCCGCTTGCAGCGGACGACACATCCATAGCAGGTATCGCGCTCCTTGAGGATTGTATCCGCCATGCGTTGTCCGCTGATCGCCTCAGCGCCTTCGAACACGCCGCTGGACCAATTGCGTGTCGGCAGACCTCCCACCCTCTGCTGCGCAGTGACCGTCTGAGCGGTCCCCAGCAGACCAAGACCGTAAACGTCCGAGGTCTCGAAGTGCTCAGCGCCCCACTTCGCCAAAGCCCTCACGCCCTCCCGATCTGCCCATTCCGGGCGGCTATGCCCTCGAACGGCGACCGCCTTCAGGTTCTTCGAGGCCATCACCAGCCCCATGCCCGTGCGGCCGTTCGCTCGGTTAGCGTAGTTGATCAAGGCGCTAAAGCGTACGCCTCTCTCGGCTGCTGGTCCACACTGCAGGACTTGCACACGATCGTCATCGAGCTCTTCCCGGAGCATGTCCTCCACTTCAGCCGTAAACGCTCCCCACAGATGCTCACCATCCCGCAGCTCGGCCTCCCCATCCTCGATCCACAGATAGAGAGGTCGTTCGGCCTTTCCTCGGATCACAACCCCATCAAAGCCCGCGAACTTGAGCTCTGCCGGCCAAAACCCCCCGGCCTGAGCATCGCCAACGAGGCCCGTCTCAGGCGACTTGGCGGTGGCAACCACGCGAGACTGCCCGGACACCGACGCCCCGACCACGACCCCCGTCATCAGACAGAGGGTATTCTCCGGGCCAAGCGCATCCGCGCCGGGAGGCGTCTGCTTGAGGAGGTAGTAGGCCCCCATCGCGCTCCCACCCAGGTACTTGCGGTAGAATCTCTCATCAGGTTGTTCGACGGTCAGCTCCTCCGTCGTCAGATCGACGTGAAGGATCCGACCTTGGTATCCATAGGGCATACTCCTCTCTCCTCTCCGTCTAGCACATCCTGATCAACCACCCGCGGAAGACCGCATCCGCGGTCAGTCGCAAGGAGTCTTAGTAACCATTCAACTCGTGTTCCGCTGCCACAAACCGCTGTCCTATGGAATCTGATCTTCGTCGGAATCGGACGCAAAGACGCGTCCGTGAGCCCGGCGGTAATCCTCCCACTTCGTCTTCGCATAGATTCGCGTCGTCGCCGGTGACGCATGCCCCAGCGCGTACTGCGTCAGCGCCAGATCGCCCGTTTTGCTCAGAAACTCGGTGGCGAAGTAGTGCCGCAGCGTATGAGGTGTCAGATGAAAGCGCTCCGCGATGCCCGCCCGTGAGGCCAAGTCCACGAAAACGTGCTGGACGCTCCGCGTCGAAAGCGGCAGCGCCTTGCCACCCGCCCCACGATCGTGACGTGAGAAAACTGGCAAGCGGGCAGGGGACCGCCTCGAAAGCCGACGTCCCTGGCTTCCGTCCGCTCGCGCCCGCAAGTAAGCCTGAATCGCTGACCAAGCTCGGTCAGAGAAGAGCACCTCGCGGTCCTTCTTCCCCTTTCCGTACTTCACCAGAGCGCCCTTGACGTCATAGAGCAGATGCCCCCGCTCCAGGCGCACCAGCTCTCCCACCCTCAATCCCGAGCTCAACAGCGCTTCGACGATGGCGATGTTGCGCAGCCGGATCAGCCGCTTCCGCCGCTTCGTCCCCTCCGCCACGCCCTCCGGTAGATCCAAGGGCGCGTGAACCGCCGCCAACAGCATCCGCACGACCTCGTGCGAGGGCAGCTTGTCCGGAGAGAGTCTTTCGCGATCCCTCGGCCGGCTGGCGCGGGCCAGAGCTCGCCGCAGCGCATCGTAGGCCGTCCCGCCCATCGAAAGCTCCTCTGTCTCCACCACCAGATAGTCAAGGAAGCCGGAGACCGCCGCGAAATAGGTCGCCTTCGTCGACTCGGAGACGCGGCGTTCGTCACCAGCTGCCACCTCATCCACCAGGTAATCGTACAGCCAGGTGATGAACTCGGTGACCAGCCCTGGGGCCAACGCGCCCACGTCAGTCTCATCCGCCGGCAGGTCTCGGTCATCCAGATAGGCCCGTAGGTGGTTCAACCCGGTGGCATAGGTGTCAGCCGTGGCCACCGAACGCGATGCCCTCAGGTAGTCCAGATACCGCTCAATGGCCTCGTCAATCGTCATCAGATCTCCAGGTAACTGTTCACCTGCTGCTCCCAGCGGATCCGTGATCCGCAGCCTTGGGCGCGGAATTGCCGGATCACGGGCGGAAGGCCGCCTAATCCGGCTAGAGTATGAGAGCCACAAAGTGAATAGCTACATCTCCAGAAGCTCATCTGGCACGTACGCTCGTATGGAGCTCGACTTGATAGCTTCCACCATAGCCTCCTTGGGGATGACGTCTGTCTCGTCCACGAAGGTCAGCAAGCTGTAGAGGGCTGCATTCCGAGCTCCCGCTCGCTCTCGGAAGTCGCGCACATGCACCTCGGCCCCGGTCTGAGGACGTTCGAGGCTGGCGTCAATCCAGACCCCCCCTCCCCTCATCGCCTCAATGCGCCTTCTGTTGTGCGCCAGACCATCCGACGACGTGATGATCGCCACGTCGGGCTGCGAGATGCCATGGTAGAGAATTGGATCGCGGGAGACGATCACCTCGGCAGTCGAGAAGCCCACGCCCACGGTCACCGGGTAGCTGCCCTTCTTAGTCGCGTGCAGTCCCGATCCTATCGCTGCCTCAGCGAACAGTTCGGCCGCCCTCTGCGCTCCCTCCCCGGCCGAACCACCCAGCACCAGGCCCAATCGACTCCCTAACGACGAGCGAAAACGGACCTCTGTCTCCCTCACCTGCTCCGCATCCAGCAAGGAAGGACGCCCCTCCTCGACCTCAAGCCGGAAGGCAGCCCGCCCCTCGCTCCGCCAGACACCCGGTTTGTAGTCGGCCTCCTCGGCCAGCTCCCGCAGCCGTAGGCCCGGATTCATCTTCAGCGCGTGGCTCGTGCAGAGCTCCAGCACCTCCACCAGCGCAAACCCCTCCACCTGGAGAGCCTCCGCCAGCTCCGAGGAGAAATCTCCCAAACCCAGGATCCGTCGTGCGTAGGGAGCACCGGCGTCGTGCACCAGCTGGCAGAGGTCGTGGTGAGGATAGGGACTACCCCCTTTGGTGATCACGGTCCGAAAACCACAAGGTGTCAACCCGCTCGGCTGTCCCCCCGTCATACCGTAGAGCATGTTGTTGTGAACCACCACCGTCAAATTCACGTTCAACCGTGCTGCCTCCAGAAGGTGCTGCAGCCCAATCGTGGCCCCGCCGTCGCCGATGAAGACGACGATCTCCTTCCCAGCAGGTGCCCCTATGGCCAGCCCACTGCCCAGCGCGCCAGATCGTCCATGCAGCCCATGGATCGTGTGTGTGGCGAAATTCCGATCCACGATGCCGTGACAGCCGATATCCGTCACCAGGATCACGTCCAGGGGATCACGTCCCAGACTCTCCAGAGCTCTAACGGTGTTCCTGGCGATCAGGTGATGACCACACCCCTTGCAGTACGGAAAATCTGGGTTGGTGAGAAACTCACTCATCGGCACCCCCTTGTGGCGAGCCCTGCCGAGGCATCTGCGGCAAGCCATGGCGGTCCCCATCCGGTAAGTCCTCTCGATCCCCATCCGGAGAGTCCCGTCGAACCATGTGTGGTGAGCATCGTCGAACCATCCCCACGATGTCGTCAGGCCTGATCATGTGACCGATATCCCCCACCACACACACGCCCTCCGGAAGCCCCTTCCCAAACAGGATCGATGCGAATTGACCTTGTAGGTTCTCCTCAGCAAAGATGATCGGTTTGTTCGCCTCCAGATAGCGATCCAAAACGCTATCATAGGCATCCGGAACCGGCAAAAGCGTCCGAGCGACCAGCAGCGAGACAGCCACCCCCTCTGCATCGAGAGTCTGCACCGCCTCCCGGGCTGCACCCGCGGTGATGCCGTAGGTCACGATCAGGGCTTCGGACTCCAGGACGCTCTCACCCGGCTCCTCCAAGTGGTAGAGAGGTGGGGTGCCTTCTTCCACCTTGGCAGGCAGACGCCGTGTATTGTCCAGAGCCTCGTCGGTCGAGTGCCGCAGCAGGCCGTCTTGATCGTGGGTCGATGCGGTCATTCGGACTTGATGACGATTATCGCCAATGGACAGAAACGGGGGTACGCCTGCTTCATCCGCTCCATAAGGACGAAAAGGCTTCGCACCGTCATAGAAATCACGTCTGATGGTCTTCACCTCTCCCAACCGATTCAAGTCAACGCTCCGCTCGGTCATGACCATCTCCTTCGACGTCAGCAGCACCACCGGCGTGCGCAAGTCAGCCGACGTCTGCAGAGCCACAGGCGGGAGGCTCCAACAATCCCCCATATCCGCGATGCAGAAGACAGGAATCGGATAGCCACCCGAGATGATGCCGTGCAGGAAGCGCAAGTCGTCCTGGGCCCCCGCCGTGGCCGTGCCAGTCGACGGCCCCAGACGCTGCACCAGCACGATCACCATAGGCAGTTCCATCATCGCTGCCATGTTGATCGACTCCACCATCAGCGCCAGGCCGGGGAAGGAAGTGGCGCTGACCGGCAGCTTGCCCGTTGCAGAGAGCCCCGCCATCCACTGCAGGGCCGTGATCTCGTCCGGTGCTGGAAGTGTCGCTGGAAAGCGCTGACTTGCATAACTGTAAATTAGACTGGCCGGTGTGATCGGATAGCCAATAAAAGCGTCCGCCCCAGCCCGTACAAAGCTCTCAGCGATCAGCCGCGAGCCGTCCAGTAGGGCTGTCCCTCGTCGTGTGGGAGCTTCCATACCCCTCCTCATTTAGTCACCAAGCTGATCAAAATCGATCGGGTCGAAGATCAGAACGCGATGCGCGTGAGCATCCGTCACGTAGATCGAGCCGTCGGGCGCCACGGCGATACCCTGGGGAAGCGAGAAGGACTGACTGTCCGTTCCGTAATCCCCAAACGAGAGTAAGTAGTTGCCCTCGCGATCGAAGACCAACACCCGATAGTATCCCGGGTCAGTGACGTAGACGCGCCCTTGATCATCCACCGCCAGGTACGGCTTCTCCTCGGGGATGCCCGAGTCCCAACCCTGGATCGGCCATTGACGTAAGAAGGCCCCATTTCCGTCAAAGACCTGGATGCGCCTATTCCACGTATCGGCCACGTACATCTCACCTTCCGGACCAAACGCGATGCCCACCGGCTCATCCAGGTAACCCTCTGCTGCGCCGCCCCCACCCCACTGGAAGGCGAACGTCCCATCTGGCTCAAAAACCTGGACCCGCTTGTTGCCCGTGTCGGTCACGTAGACCTCTTGAGCCTGCATCTGAGGCGGCCCTACTGCGATACCTCGGGGACCGTAGAACAGCCCTCGGCCCCCATCGTCGCCGTCAGGGCTCGACTCGCCGAACGTGCCCCAGGCTGCAAGTGGCCACCCCTCCGCATCGAGCTGCTGGATGCGGTGATTCCACGTGTCGGCCACGTAGGCCCTCCCATCAGGTCCCAGAGCGATGTCCCACGGTTCATTGAAGCCCCGAGCTATGCCCGACTCTTCCTCGGCCAGCGAGCGAGCTCCCCAGCTGTCCACGAACGCACCATCGGCCGTCAATACCTGGATCCGGTGATTGCCCGAGTCGGCCACATACATCGTTCCGTCATCATCAATCGCTATGCCTCGCGGGCTCTGGAACTCCCCTCGACCCGCCCCCTGCTGCCCCACGACTCGCCGGGCCGTCAACGTTAGCTGATGGTCAGCGTAAGGCGCGACGTCCGTCCACGCCTCAGGCCCTAGCGTACCTCGATCCCACATCTTGGCCATCACGTCCCGCCGCACGTAGAGACGGTATTCGCTACGCAACGGCCATTCGTCCAGTGTGTGAGTTTTCCCGGTCACCTCGTCATACAGGTCGTAGTCCCGATCGTACCAAATCCTCCACAACGCCGTGCGCATCTCGGGGTTCGTCAACGCCCCCCGGATCCGCTCCCAGGTCAGGTTTTTGTAGTCCTCCATTGGCCACCATAAGTAAGTGTAGGTGTTGGCGATATAATCGTTGGTCACGTAGCGCGCCACCGCGTCCCACTGCTCTCTGCCCGCGATCACCACCGGAGCATCCAGTTGGTCTCGTGAGGGGTTCTCGCCGTAGAAGACCGCGTTCTCATAATCACGTAGATACCAATGGAAAGGCCACGAGCCATCGGCACCATAGGCCACTTTGATCGCTTCCGGAGCACCAACAATACGCCGTGAGAGCTCGTCGATCTGACGCATTGTCTCTCCTACCGCTGGCGCAGAATGGGCATAGACCAGGTGCTCGATCGGATAACCGTAGTTGATATAGCAGAAGCGCCACGCGTGACGGATCGTCAGGGCCACCGGCACCATCAGAGCGGCCAGCACCAACAAACGCACAGACAGACGCCGGTCTGCTCTACGTAGGACGTAGATCAACGTCGCCCCAAACCCCACCACGGCGAGCACGCCGCCCAAGAACTGCCCCGTCACCAGCAACGCCGCCAGCTCATCTCCGCTGAAAGGCCCAGAGGCTACAGCGTAGATCAGCGTTCCCGTGGCCATCCCAAAGGGCGGCGCCAACAGCGCGATCATCCACACCCGCTGGCGGATCACCCCCTGCCAGTCTATCGATTGGACAAAGCGCCCCACGCCCCAGGCGCCCAGCAGAATCATCGGCAAGGCCAAGTGGACGGCCAGCCAGGGCATCTTCTCCCCTGCATAGGAGTAGAAGGCCCACGCCAGAACGATCCACCACACGAGGAAAGCCAGAAACAGTTGGTGCACCTTCAGCTCACCCTGTGGCGCCTCGTCTGCCTCCGATGAGCCCGATCGGCGAAGGGCGGAGCGCACGGCCAGGTAGCCACCGGTAACCAATGAAAGCAGCAGGGGCAGGTAGTCATACAGCGGCACAACGATACCGTAGTAGTACCAGGGCTGATCGCCGCGCTTCACCCCTTGCTGCGCCAGCCAATACCCCATCGAGCCCACCAGCCCACTGGCGATCCCGCCGCCATTGGTGAAAATCGTAGTGAAGAGAACCAGGAAGATGGCATAATGAATCGCCGCCGCGATGCCCCATTGCCGCCAATTCCACGCCAGTCCGATGACGGCTGATACCGCTAACACAAACCCGGCAATGGCCGCCGAGTAGTAGATCGTCGGGGCGGTGTAGTCCACCGGATCCAGCCCCGCCAGTTCGATCAAAATCGGGGACAGGAAGGGGAGACACAGCGTCCCCAGCACGATGGTCAAGTCGAACGACCGATAGTCCCGCAGATCCTCCCATGTGCCGATCAACAAGACACCCAATCCAGCTAGCAGCGCTCCCCCTGCCAGCGCGCCCCCAGCCAGCCCCCACCAGGGCAAAATCCCGTTCTCCTCGTCGGCCGCCCCCCCAGAAAGCACACCTAGACTCAGAATCAACAATCCGATGGCCAACACCACCAGCCCCACCCCCAGGAAGGACTTAAGCCGCTCCTTCTCCCCCCAGTCCTGCAACAGACTTCGACGGGCAAACACGCCGATCAGGAAGAACCCTACGATCGCATTGTAGATGAAGGCTACCTCCTTGGTGGCGAAAGAGAGCGAAACACCCGCGGCCATCACGTAGATCCACCGCCGGCGGCCATCCTCCAGGTAGGAGAAGATCGCGAAGATCACAATCAGGACCCAGAGGATAACCGGCAGATCGTGGCGGATGTAGCGAGAGTAGTAGGCGATCGACGGCGAGATCAGTAGGAAGAAAGACGCGAACAGCGCGCCCACCCGCCCCAACCAGCGTCGCAGGAGGTAGGGGAAGGCCACCACAGCCACCCCGGTCAAAGCCACAAATAGACGAGCTGTGAAGTCATCGGCGCCGAATAGAAAGTAGGAAAGCGCAGTGGCGTGGAAGAGAAGAGGCCCATGCATCAGCGGTGTGTGCTGGAAGCCCTGCCCGACATATAGGTTCCACGAGTACTTGGTGTGCAAGCTCTCGTCGTGGCTCTGAACACGTATACCCAATCCCCAAAGCCGTGTGACCAGAGCCAGGACGATGAGCGAAAGGTATAGAGCTTTCTCCCAGTCCAATCTGATCCAACCACCAACCGGTCGATCCAGCAGGCTATCGAATGATGATCTCACGTCTGTCCTCTCCTCCTAGACAACATCCAATGATCGATCCACATCTCCGTCGTCGGAATGGCTTCATAATCACTATGCGAACAAACCTTCAGCCACAAACGCCCACCGATGCGTCGCACCTTAATCACTACGCGAAACATCGCCAGCTCGCCACACCGTCGCCCACCCGTCTGCCTCCGGGAGCGGGCTCCCCTCCCGGAACAGGAACCACTGGTAAGCAGCCCGACAGGTAAGCTCTCCAAAGCTGCACCCCAGATTCCGTGGGGTCCACTGACGGCTCACAGGGAAGTCCTGTCCCGCGTAGCTCTCTCCGACAACTGCTAGGTCCGTCTCATCGCGACCGGATGTCACAAGCACCGAACCTATCGCTTCCGCCGGCGGGCCGCTCAGTCGAGTGACGCGACGTGCAGCGTCAAACTCACGCAGATACCAGGACAGAATCGAATCCTCCGGCGCCTGATACGTGAAAGCCAGTCTCGTAGCCAGACCGGTCTCCCGCCAACTCAGTTCCTCCAACGTCTCCACTAGGTCGCGGACGGCCCGAGCTGTGGGCTCACGCAACATGGTCTCTCGGGGATCTCCTGTATGTCGGTATGCCACACCCCATCCGGTATGTAGCGTAAACGCCAGGAGAGCAACGGCCGTTCCAGCCGCTGCGGTTCGAAAGACCGTTGACCCTCCCAGAATTACCCCGAAGCTCAGCACCACCAGCCCTTGGACCGCCATCGCGACTATGGCCAGGACCAAGTCGGTTCGATCGCCGAACTCAGCATAACGAGCTAGCATCAGGTACGTATGCGTCCACAGCACCAGCACAAAGCCGATGTGCACGCCCTGCAACCTCCCTGCCGAAGGCGACCGCCAAGCACCGGCCAAGAGCTTCTCCACGAAGACGCCCCCCAGCATCGCCAGCGGCAGGACGATCCACAGCAAGTCTGTCGGACGACGACTGGGCATAGCCATCAGCAACAAGACCGTCAGTACGGTCCACAATCCCAGCAGCAGCGTCCCTCGGTCTCGCTGCGCTGCCCCCCAGATCAGACCGCCGAATCCAAACACCACCGCCCACAGCTCATAGGCCATCAGCAGCGCCAGCACCGAACCGGGTGGGGCCGACGCTCGCTCGAAGCGCCCCAACCAGGCCGCCAGGAGGCCCCCGCTTGCCTCCAGACCCGCCAGATTCCAACCCAGGCCTGTGGCCAAGAGCAGGCCAGCAGACGCAAAGGCGATAATGAACCAACGTCCCTGGCGCCGGATCAATCGAGATGCCTGATCGAGGCCCAGCCCGTCGATCCGCCCCAGCTGAGTGAGGATCACATAGGCCAATCCCAGAGGCACCAGAACACCGTACATCGTCGCCCCGGACGTCGCGGCCAAAGCCAATCCGATCGCCGCCCCCGCAAGCCAACGGCGTCTTCCCGTCCGCAGAAACCGCAGTGTGGCTCCCAAAAAGGCCATCGTCCCGACCCCTGAGATGACCGTGCCCTGAAGCTGCCGCGAGGCGACCAGCGCAGTTGGAGAGATGGCAAGATAGAGCCCCGCTGCCAGAGCCCCCACCCGGCCCATCTCGCGCCTGAAGAGGACCGGGGCCAGCGCCAGGCACGCCCCAAACAGGGCCGGCACCAAACGAGCCACGGCATCACCCGCCCCGAACAGGGCAAACGACAGACTGTTCACCGCCAACAGAAAGGGATTGTAGTCCGTCAGCGGCATCCCTTGCCCCGTCGCAGCCCGCCAGGCCAGAACGGCCTCTCTCGCCTCCCCAGCGGTCAGAGGGGCGGCATCTAGGTGCGCCACGCGCATCGTCAGAGCAACGAAGGCGATCAGCCCCCAGAGCAGATGCTCGTACGTGATTATCCCAATACCCCGGTCACATTTATCGTCCATACCCGCTGCTCGTTACTCCAGGGCCAAAGCAACCCGTCGATAGGGCTACTCGACCACCTCGTAGATCGTCACGCCGGCCGAGTCGTAGGCCCTGCGCAGCAGTCCCCGCTCGGCCATCTCTGCGAACTTGTCCAGCCCGGCCTTGCCGTAGTAGGCCCGCTCGTAAGCACCCACGTAGATGTAGCGTACGCCGTAGCGTCCCACCACCTCCATCGTCTCATCCACGTTCGTCGTGGCATAGCACAGATCCACGTCGCTGCGGCGCCAGGTCACCATATCGCCCCCCACCCCGGCCCGCTGCTGCACTTGATGCCAGCGCCATCCCACCACCGCCGGAAGCCCTGTGTGCACGGAGACACGGTTCGCCCACAGGTACTCACGGCGACCCAACCCCTCCAGGATGACCGGGGATCCTTCCACGTTATCCTGGATCCAACGAATAGCGTGGTAATCACCCGACAGAGGGATCTCCTCCATATCGTCCTCAGGCCCATCGTGGATCACGGCATCCTTCATAAAAGCCATGCCGCTCAGTGTCGTCCCCGTCTCTGGTGCTATCCGATCGACGGCTCGCGCATGGACGCCAAAGGGCAGGAACAGAGCCCCTCCAAGGACCAACAAACCTACCCCACCCCACCAGAGCCGAGCCCAGCTGACGCTCCAGCGAGACGCCTCCTGCCAGACCCAACCCACGCTCACCGCAGCGGCGATGGCCAACAGGATCCACACCTGCAGATAGAACTTGAAGACCGTGTTCATCCGCCCGATGTCGCCTTCCAGAACGATGACTTCGACGGCGAGGGAGAGCGCCATAGCTGCCGCCACCATCAGCCAAAGCAGCTGTCGCCTCCCGTCAGGGGGATCGAGATCGTCAGCGAAGCGATCCCTCGCTCCAGGCTCGAGAGGGAACAAGAACGCCACCACCGCCAGCCCGATGATCGGAGCCGCCACCAAGACCACTGGAACGTTCATCAGCCACAGCGCCACCGCAAGCACGACCGTCCCGCCAGTAACCAACGCGATAATGCCCCAAGGCAGTCTGTCTCTCTCGATTGACAACATCGCGTGAGCGACCAGCCGGGTGACCACGGGGAAAAGCAAAGCGCCGTAGATCCAAAGGTAGATCGTGGCCGGGGTAGTCCCTCCCTGCCAGAGCTTGAAGGAGCTGTAACCAGCCACGTAGTGGCGCATATAGGGGATGTAGAGCAGCACCGTCAGGCCGATCAGCAGCGGGACCCGCCAGACCACCCGCCGCACAAACAAGCCCACACGCACCGCCAGGGGTGAAGGGCCCTCTCCCTCCTCCGTTTTCCTTCTGACCGGTCGAGGCCAGGCCCCCACCCCCAGTGCCAGCACCCCCAGCAACAGGTATGTCGGGTAGTCCCACGTGTTCGCCGGTCGCAGGGCCCCGATCACCAGGCCACCGATCAGCAGGCTTGCCCAGGGCCCTCTCGCCTTCCGCGCCCAATTGACCGCCAAAGCTAGGGCAAACAGCGTCAGGGGAAAGGCGATCATATGCGCGTGGAGGTCACCGTACAGGAACGTGAACGCAGGGAACTCCGCGATCGGATTCCCCGCCTCCGCTGGAATGATGCGCGTCGGATGCCAGTACCACGTCTCGGGCCGGAGTGCCACACTCGCCCCCTCGACCACCAGCCGCCAAAGGCCCCGTACCAGAGACACAGCATCCGGCAGACCCGGTATCGTGCTCGGGAAGGAGACATCCCCCAACGCGATCAGCTTGTTCCGCATCAGATGCACGACCCCCAGATTGCCCATGAGCACGGTGAAGACAGTTCCTGCAAAACCGGCCAACAGAGGTTGTCGGCTGCCATCCTCCCGGCCGTCGCCATCCGAGAGATTGTAGGCCACCGAGAAGGCCCCAATGCCTGTCAGGGCAAAGAGAAGCGGCACGGCCAGGTTATAAGCGATCGCCGGCACAGTGCCGATCAACTGGATCAGCGTGCCGACGATCACGAAGCCGAAGTAGTAGTAGTTGATCCAGGTACCCGACAGCCACGGGCTATACGGCGGGAACCAGGTCGACTTCATCACCGCGTTTAAGTAGGCGAAGTCCATCGGCTTCTCCCCACCCACCACCGGATGCCAAAGATCCGGTTGGAGCAGCCGTACTCCAATCCAACCCACGAACAGCAGCGTGAAGAGACTCTCCACAGCCAGGACGCCCCGCCACCGGTGCCGCAAGAAGCTCCTCAAAGCGTCCCAGCGCAGCCAGCCGACCCCCATGCCCACCATGGTCAATAGCGCCACCATACGCACAATCGTAGGTCGGCTGTTGGGGAAGAGCCGAAGACTCGCCGCCAGCCAGGTCAGATAGGCTACCAGAAGCAGCCCGAACAGGCGTGCGAAACCGTAGCCCCGATCACGAAGCCGCGGCAAAGCGACGAACAACAACGGAAAGGCCAGCCAACCTAACAGCGATGAAGTCACCCACCATGCCAGCGCAGCCAGCCCCGGGTGGCGATTCAGAAGACCACCTCGATCGAACATCTCCGACCACGTGCCTCCCGCCTGCTGTTCGGACCACACCTCCTCGCTGAACCTCAGCATGTTCGGCGCCTTGGTGGCCGCCTGCGGCGTTCGCCCACGCTGCACGCGATCCAACTGTACTGTGCCCAGCGTGTCTTCCACCCTCTGGCGTGAGTATCTTTCCGTCTTGCGAAAGATCAGCACGCGGGGATGGTCATAGACGCTGAACGCCTCCTCTGCTGGCGGTAGATTGACTTCCACGGGGCGGCTCTGACTGACGTAGCCCGCTTCCATCAGCTCGAAAGGGTTCTCTTGATCAGGAAAGATAAAGGGTCCCAGAGCCGGATAGGAGGTGAAGTCCGCTTCCAGCTCGAAGCCCAGTTCTCCCGCGAACAAAGCGCGGTAGTATTCGGTCGTCAAGGGATAGCGAGAGGGCAGGCGCGGGATCGACGCGTAGAGCCGATTGCTGGCCAGGAAGACCCAGTCCGCCTCGTCGAGCCATCGGTACAGCCTTTGACGCTTCTCAATGGTATCCTCATTGTAGTTCTCCATCTCGAAGCCTGTGTACGCCCCCCCGAAGGGATCGTGACCATCAATCCGCAGCGGCAGGCCCCAATCCCAGTGCTCATTCGCCACCGTCGCTCCTGCCGGCACGTTGTCGTAAATCCAGCGGGAGGCCGCCACCCGCGGATGAGGCCGCAAGTAGATCGTGAAGAAGGCGATGCCCCAGAAGACCGCCCCGAGCCCCACGATCGCCGAGAGACCCAGCCCCGCACGACGTCTCCATGCCGACGCAGAGCGCGCCAGCCGAACCAGCCACGCAGCCGCAAAAAGCAACAAGACCGGGTACAGTGGCAGGAAGTAGCGCATCGACTTCACCCACCGGGTGGCCTGGTAGAGGAACAGGGCCGTAAACCACCCCCACAACACCAGGTGCCTTCGACCGGCGCGGCCGCTGCTTGCCCTGAACCTGTCGAAGGAGCCTGTCGCCCTGCTGCCCCTCAGCAGCTCAAACCCCGCCACGCCCCATCCGATCCACCCGGCAAGGCCAAGCGGCAGCCCCATACCCCACACAACCACGTTCAGCCAGGGAAAGATGATGGGTAGACGGTTGGCCCATTGTCGCCCCGAGGGAAGGTCGACCTCTCCCGCCTGCTCCATACGGATCTCCTGAAGGCGACCGAACCAATCCGGGCTGGGACGGACGCCGAAGAACCCCGGCCCTTCGAAGGCGTACGGCTGCGCGACCCGAAAGGCGATCAGGGAAAGAAGCCCGGCCAGGAACAGCGCCATCACCAGCGACCAGAGGCGCGACACGCTGAACGACGAGGGCCCTGACCGCGCGGCGCTCCGCCGATACGATAGCACGACCTGCACGGCAGCCAGCACCACCAGCAGCGACGTCGTCGCCGCGCTGACCTTACAGGCGGCAGCCAGCCCAACTGCAACGCCGGCCGCCGCGAAGTCGAACCAGCGCACCGTCGGACCTGCCTCCGCCCCCTCGCCCGGCGCCCCAGAGCCCCAATGCGCAGCCCGGACCGAGAAGGTGGCCACCAGCGTTGCCATCAAACAGGCCATGCTGTCCACCGTGAAGAAGTGCGCCTGTTGGATCATGAATGCCGTCACTGCCCCCAGGCCGGCGGCGACCAATCCTGCCACCCGTCCGTACAGCCGACGGCCGATCAGGTAGATCAGGATCAACGTGCCAAGGTCGGAAAGAGCCGAGAGAGTCCGACCCACCACAGCGTTGTAGACCCCGGTGAAGGTGCCAGGCCTGCACCCGTCCGCGTCCGAACCGACGAGCAGTGCTGCCGCCCCTTGGGCCACGGGTGCTGGCTCACTCGTACAAGCGCGATCCAGCCACTCAGCCGCCGCCCGGGTAGCGAACAGCGGGAGGGTCCCGTAGCTATAGCGGCGCCCTTCACGGTTCCGCACATTCAGGGGCGAGCGATGGGTGTCGAAGTAGACGGAGAGATCGTCAGGCCAGCGGATGAGGGACAACGTGTTGCGCATATGGCCCTCGTCGGGGTGGATGTACTGCCCTTCGTCCCAGTTCAGACCGGTCAACCGCAGATAGCCGGCCACCAAGAGAATGACCACCAGAGCGAGAAGCGACCAGACGTGCATCGTACTCCCACCTCGTGCTCTCGCCTCTCGTTCAGCCGTCAGGGTCTCGCTATCCAAGCTCACCATCCGCGGCACTACCCGTCCACCTCATACACGGCATACAGCAATCCACCATCCGCGCTCGAATAGACGCGATCCTCCACCCCATCGGGATATCGGTCCCGGACGTTCGCGAGCTCACCCAGGCGCGCCGGATGGAAGACGAAAAGGGCTCCACGGCTCAGGTCAGGCTCTGGCGGCTCCCCCTGTCCCACCGGCGGCACGTTCATCCCAGACACGCCTCGAGCCATGAAGCGCAAGGTCCCAAAGTCCCAATAGACGAAGGGAGGGCCGTGGAGATAGACGACCTTGTCGTCGCCCTCACGCTCCAGTTGGCGCGCCAACCGTGTGGTCATTTCAGCCGTCGGGTTGCCATAGACCCGCTTGGGCGTATAAATCCAGAAGTAGTATCCCAGGTTCAGCACCACGATGGCCAACAGGCCCCCTCCAACGAGCCCTCGTATCACCAAGCGCCGAGCACCCAGAAGCCGCCGACTCAGTTTCGCCAACGCGTTCAACCCCACAGCCACCAGAAGGGCCAAAGCCGGCGTCACAATCACCAGTCGCTGACTGCTGGGGGGATTCTCGGTGATCATCCAGCCTGTCAACAACGCCGACCAAAACCAGATCAGCAGCAACGCACTTGATGGCCACCGCCAATGCACAATCGACCAGATCATCCCGACGATGAACAGAACACTGCTCACGAAGTCGAGCAACGGGATGTCGGCCCGGTACCAGAATGTCGGATCCAGCGTGTAGTTGAAGGCTGAGATCGATCGCCAGGCCTGCTGCAGCAGTAAGCTCGCTGCGCTCCGCCCTGTGATCACCTGCTCTCGAGCTAGCCAACCCGAGGCAAAGATACTCACCCGGTCAAGCCCCTCCGTGAGAGCTCCCGGATGCGCGGCATAGTGCATCAAGAGCGGAGCAGCAACCACCAAACTGCCGCCCAGGAGGACCAGCAGATGCTCTCCATAGCGTGCCAGAAAGCGATGCTCCACCGTCATCCGCCAGGTCAGGTACAGCGCTACCATGCCTCCCACCAGCCGCGCCCCGAAATAACCGTACCACCCTGCTCCGATCACCGCGCCTGCTCCACCAAAGAAGATCAGACGCCGGGAGCGCAGGCCCCGGATCAAGAGATACATCGCCATAGTCACAAGGACGCTGTCGGCGATGTTGTTCACCGCCAGGCGGCTGTAGTGCAGATGATAGTGCCCCGCGGCCAGCACCAGAGCCGCCCACCATGCCAAGCGACGGTTCCAAACCTGCCGTGCCAGAAGAAATGTGGTCAAGACACTGGCGGTGCCGATCATCGCCGAAACGGTGCGCAGGCCTGCCACCGTATCTCCAAACACGCGCATCGAAACGCCCCAAACAAGGAAGGACATGCTCGGAAACGCGAACCAGCGGGTGCTGAACGGGTTCGCCAGTCGCCCATCGAGCATGGCTAGGCCCTCCATAGCCCACGTCCCCTCGTCGCCCCCCAAATTGGCCGGGATATGCTCCAGGTCGTACGCGCGCACCACAAAGGCGAACACCATCAGAGCCCCCAACGCCATCAATTCTACGGTCATCGGGTCTAGCCAGCGCCTCGCCCTCACCCAATCCACCAACCGCGACCACAGCGCACGGAGATCTGAGACTGGCGGCAGAAAGGCAGACAGAAAGCTCGTCACACCTATTAGCCATAGGACCAACAAGTCGACGTAACCAGCTCCCGCAGGCCGCCGACGCGCCCACCATCCGGCATAGAGAGAGAACCCCATGCCGCCAGCCCCCATCAGCGCTCGGTGCGGGTGCTCACGCAATCTGGCGAGCCACCTTCCACCGCTCTCCCCCCCCTGACCGCGTCCTCGCTCGCTTCTCATAAAGCGCCACAGCATCAGGCTCAGTGAGAGGATTCCCGCTGTCCAGACCAGGACCCCATCCCAGAGGTACTGGCGCCGATACGTGAAGTAGAACTGGCCCAGGAAAGCCAGGATCACACCCACGACGAGCAATACAGCCGCCGCTCGATCTTTCCTACCCATACTTCCCTGCTCCCAGCCCCCCGTCCCGGGGGCGACCCGATGCAGCACCGATAGGTCTATTCGTCGAGCAGCCTCTCGAACAGCCCCTCATAGGTCTTCGCTGTGCGTTCCGTGGACCAGCGCTCGCTGATCTCCTCTCGCGGTCGCACGTACGCCTCTCGGTGACGCACCACGTCGATGATCGCCTCTGCCAGCGCCGCACTGTCGCCTATCGGAACCACCTTACCCATGCCCGACTGCACCACCGGCTGCCGCACACCTGGCAAATCACTGGCAATCGAAGGTGTGCCGCATAGCATCGCCTCCACCTGCACCAACCCGAACGACTCAGTGGAATTCAGGCTGGGCACCACCAGCACGTCCAGATTCGGGTAGAATGCGGCCATCTGGATCGGCCTGAGGACCCCCAGGAAGCTCCAGTGGTCCTCATACTTGCGGAACAGAGGGGCCAGCCGCTGGGCAACAGCCTCCTCTCCCATGACGTCGCGGTACTGACCGGCGAACAGCACGCGCGCCTCCGGATACACCTCCAGAACGCGCGGCAGCGCGTCAAGCAACACCTCGACGCCCTTCTCCGCCGCCAGACGGGCCGCCATACCGATCACCGGGCCTCCCTCGTCCAGGTCGTGCATCTTCTGGAAGGCCGCCACCGCCCCCTCGCCGATCTCCGGCAGCTCCACCGGCGGCGGGATCACCTCGATCTTGTCGCTGAACCGCTGCAGGAACGGCGAGTGCTCGGCAAAGTCCTCGGTGTATGCCACCACCCGATCGGTCAGACGACCGGCGAGCCGGTTCATCACGTGCACCACCTGGTTCACGACCCGGTTGAAGAGCCCCGGCGGGAGCTTCAGGTCGCAGTGGTAGGTCAGCGTGGTCGGCTTCCCGAATAGTCGCCCGCGCGCCGCCACGCCCGCCGCGTCGAACTGCGGCAGATGGAGACAGACCACGTCGTGCTCCAGCACCAGCCGCGTCGCCCACAGCCCAAACGTCGGCATGATGACGCCCTTGCTGATGCGGAACAGCACCGGAACGCGCACCACCCGAACCCCATCTTCCATCGTGTCGACCGGATGAGAGCGCGAAACGTGCGTATGGGACGTCATCACCGTCACCTCGTGCCCCCGGGCCACCAACCCCCTCGCCAGCCGCTCAGCATAGATCGTCAGCCCGCTCGTATGCGGGCGGTAGTAAGTGAGAACAATCAATACTTTCATAAACGCTCGTCTCTAGCCACCTTCTGGAACGATCTCCAATCAAGCCTACGCGAATAAGTCCTTGTTCGACACCACCCACTCGTACAGCCGCCGCACGCCCTCCTCGACCCCAACCTCGGGCCGCCACCCCAGATCCTCTCCAGCCTTCCGAATGTCAGACACGTAGATGCGCTGATCCCCCGGACGCCAGTCATCATAGGAGACCGGGATGGCCTGCCCAACCAGCTCCTCCAAGAGCGGCTGGAACTCCGCCCAGATCGACATCGTATGCTGCGGGCCGCCCCCGATATTGTAGACGCTTCCTGCCGCCGATTCGATCCGCTCGACAGCGGCATCGTACGCGTCTAGAAGATCGTCGATGTAGAGCACGTCGCGCACTTGTTTGCCATCGCCATAGATCGTGATCGGCTCGCCCTGCACAGCCGCGATGACGAACCACGCCACCCACCCCTGGTCCTCCACGCCCATCTGCCGCGGACCGTAGATGCACGACTGGCGAAAGACCACCGTCGGCAGGCCGTAAATCCGCGCGTAATCCCGCACGTACTGATCACCCGCCCCCTTGGAGCACCCGTAGGGCGAGTGGAAATCGAGCGGCTGCGCCTCGGAGACACCGTAGGGACGATCGCCGTACCTGTACCGGGTCTCCTCCTCCAACACGGTCGTCTCCTCCATCCCCCCATAAACCTTGTTCGTGGAGGCGTAGAGGACCGCCGGTTCCGTCTCGGCCCGTCTCGCGGCCTCTACCACGTTGAACGTGCCCAGGGCGTTCTCCTCGAAATCCGACCGTGGATCCTCCACCGAGGTGGTCACTGCCGTCTGCCCCGCCAGATGCACCACCACCTCCACGCCCTCCATCGCCTCGAGCAGGCTCTCTCCGTCGCGCACGTCCTCCACCATCAAGCGGAAAGCCCCGATCCCGTGCTCCCTGCGCAGCCAGGCCACGTTCGCGTCAGCACCTCGCCGTGACAGGTTGTCGTAGATGATCACGTCGTCACCTCGACCTAGCAGTCGATGGACGTAGTTGCAGCCGATGAAACCCGCTCCGCCAGTGACCAGATATCTAGCCATCGAAACTCCGTTCACTCCCTCACCGCTGTCGCCTCCGCGACCTCGCGGCCCTCGACGCGTAGTTGTGCAAACGATAGATTCTGACGCACTAGACCCACCAGGCCCAGCACACACATCACCACGTACTGAAAGGCGTGGGAGGCAAAGGCAATCAACACCGCCGACTCCACTGCCACGCCAAAGGGAAGCTGAAGCGCATATCGCGCTACTGAGTGGAAGACCCCCACCGCGCCGGGCGACGACGGCAGCGCCATCCCCAGAGCGGTCGCGCAGGTAAGAAAGCTCGCCTCCACCAGAGATGGACGCTCGATGAAGGCCCACATGATCGACAGATAATGCCCCACCGTCAGGATCCACGTGGCCATCGACCAGCCAATCAAAGCAGCCGCACGACGGACCGAGCGAAGGGCGACGACGCCCTCCAGCATGCCGTCGAACCATCCCAGCCACCGCTCCTGGTCGACCCACGACACCCGTTCCAGAGCCCACTCGACCGCCAATCGGGCCCAGCCCGGTCGTACCGCCATCAAGACGAGCACGCCCATCGCGCCTAACCCCAGCGCCGCTCCCAGCAGGCCGGCGTCCCGCGTCCACCCCACATCCCCCACGAAGGGCACGGTGACTGCCAGCAGCACCACGATGGTCAGCATGTCGAGAACCCGCTCGACGACGACGGTCGAAAGCGCCGCGCTGATCTTGACTCTGCCGTTCAGCCCAATCGCCACCGCCCGCGCAGGATCCCCCAATCGGAACGGAAGCACATTGCTGATCAGATACCCGATGTTCGTCACCCAGAAGGCCGTGCCCAACCCCACCCGCGTGCCCAAGAGGACGCGCCAACGCGCCGATCGTGTGAACAGATATCCCAGAAGGGCCGTGCCCGCCGGCAAGAGATAGCGCCAATCAGCGCGCTGCAGAGCTCCCCCTGCCCGCGACCACTCAATGCCGGCGATGGCTAAAGCGAGGCAGATGAGGCTGATAAGGATACCAAGGGCTACCTTCCACTTTCGCACAGCAGCTGATTATACCATCAGGACCCCAGTGCCGCAATGATTGATTCATCGCACCGCCTCGAAGACCATCACCTGCGGGTGGTCGTAGACCACGAAGCTCTCGTCTAACCTCCCCAGCCGAACCACGCTACCCCCACCGGGCCGGCACGCCTCGGGCAACGAGAACGGTAGCTCGACCGTTGGATCGTCAAGCAGCCGAAACGCTCCCAACCGAGGATAGCGAGAGAAGCAGGCCGCCAGCTCAAAGCCTGCTTCACCGCTGAACAGGCGCTCGTAGTAGTCCAGGCCCGACGCATGACGAACGGGCCAGCGTGCCAGGGCCCCGTAGCCCCGCCGGCTGGCCACCACCACGTAGTCTGCTTGCTCCAGGACGCCCCCCAGGACCTCCCACGTCTCCGTGGTCGCCACCTCGAAGATCGGCAGCTCCCGCAGCACGTAGCCGTGGCTCCCTGCATCCAGGGGCAAGGGATGATCCCAGGCCTCGACGGCCACGGTTGCTCCTCGCTCAACTTGGTCATAGAACCAGTCAGAAGCCTGCACCCATGGATGCGGCGCGCGATACATGGCCGCCAGGGCCAGGGACCGAAGAAGGAGCGCCCCCAACAGGACGCCCGACACCATCGAAAGGAGGAAGCGACGCCCGCGTGCCAGACGGACCACCAGCCCGGCGGCGTACACGGCCAGTATGGGGAGCAGCGGCAGCAGATAGCGCGGAAACTTGGTGTACAGGCCGCCGACGAAGGCGAAGAAAGACACCGCCCAGGCCAGCAGGACCCACCGCCCCGGCTGGAGATCCTCCCACACAGCCCGCCCAGCCTCCATGGCCAACCCGACCACGGCCGCCGAGCCCATCAGCCACCCCATACCCCAGCGCAGCTGCTGCACCAGCGGATAGACGTAGGGCACTGTCCCCCGGTACTGGCGCGTGTAGGGCACGTCCAGCGTCCCACGAACGATGGCCGCCTGCCTCGCCACATTGGTCAGAAATGTGCCCGGCTCGACGACGGTGAACGGATTCGTGGCCAGGAACGCCAGCCCAGCGCCCACCCCGCAGCGCAAGACCGCTTTCCGCTGCTCCTTCCCCGTCCTCGCGTACGAACACGCCACACCCAGGGGCACCACCAGCAGCCCCGCTGTCACCTTCGTGCCCACGGCCAACCCAGCCCACAGCCCGGCCACCCACCCATCCACCGGCTGCCTCTCCTGGGCGAACCGCACCGCGAACAGCAGGGCGCCGACGACGAAAAAGGCCAGCGGGACGTCCACGGTGTAGAAGTGCGCCTGCTGGACGTGGGCCACCATCAGCGCCACGAACGCCGCCCCCAACAGCCCCACGTCCTCGCCGCACACCCATCGCCCCAACCCAAAGGTCAGCGCTACCGTGCCCACGTCGAAGGCCGCCGATAGAACCCTGCCAACCAGCAGCGGATCCAGCCCGCGAACAAGAGCGCTGGCCGCGGCGAGCAGGTAGAGCGGCAGGTGCCCATACGCCACATCCGACGCGGCGTCGAAGGGGTTGAGACGGTCTGGAAACGAGAGACGGCTGGCGACGTCGACGATATACCGCTCGTCCGGGTGGGCGCCGATCTGCTGGTCCCAGTTGAGCCCATGGAGGCGGAAGGCGGCCGCGATCAGCAGCACGCCCAGGAGCGCCGCCCGGACAGCGTACCGATCCGTCGCGGTGCGACGCGAACCGTCGACGCTAGTCACGCCCGCCGCGCCGCCACGTCACGTCCAGCGTCAGGTCAGTCCTCAGCGCCAACGCGTACACCAGGCGGCCGCCGACGCGCTCGCTGGGCGGCGGATCCGCGCTCACCACCCTGGCCCCCGCCGGTAGCTCCAGGGTCGCCGCCAGCGGCCGAGCGTCCGTCCCAGGCTGCTTCTGCACCACGAGCCTGTACCGCCAGCCCCTCTCCGTCTGCTCCAGTGTCGCCTCCGGGAGGGCGTAGGAGAACGTCGTCTCCAGCTGCTCCCCCGGCCGCATCACCAGGAACGTGGCAAAGACCGCCTTGCCCAGCTCTCCCTCCGCGATGTCGACCACGCCCCGCTGACGCTCCCCAGAAAGGAGAATGCTCCCCGGCACCGGATGCGGCGTCGCGCCCAGCAGCTCCGCGCCCGGCCGGGCGTAGACCCGCACGTAGTCGTAGTAGCAGCGCCGGGTCATACCCTCGTAGGTGGCATCGTAGCGCGACTCCTGGCTGCACGGCCCGCTCCAATCCTCCACCGGATGGCGGTGATGCACCGTCAACGTCGCCCGCGGTTGTGCCGGATCCCTCAGATCGACCGCGTACGCCACGCGCTCCTCAACCACAGCGTTGACCTTGTTGAACCCCATGTTGGTGTCCACCACCATCAGGTAGTCGCCGGGAGAGCGCGCCAGCGCCCCATCCCAGCCCAAGGTACGCACCATCTCCGCGGCCTCCTGATCCTCCAGGTAGACCAGCAGGTGCTTCTCCTCCAGCGCCCGGTGCGCCGCGTAGCCCAAGCCCACCACTTGCTCCCAGGTCACACCCCGCTGCACCTTCTCCATCGTCGCGTCGAGCACGTCGGCCATGACGTCTTTCCGATTCCGCCACCAGTCGGCGTCGGCCGACCCTCCCGGCGCCCACGCCTGCCGCGCTACCTCCAGCACGTTCTGGCCCGTCACCGGTCGATCGACGCCCTCAATCGTCAGCGGGCTCAACGGCCCCAGCAGCAGGCTGATGGCCCGCTGATCCAGAGCGATGACGCCATCGACCTCCGCGTCGTCACGGCTGATCATATACAGCTCGATGGCCTTTCGCGCCGCGGTCGGGAAATCGGGGCTCCAGTTACTGTCGCGGAACACCCACAAGTCCGCCAGCATGAGCTCCCGCAACGGCGTCGGCGGATCGGGATACGGACGGGAGAAATCATCGATCGCGTAGCTGTCCTCAAACGCCATCGACGCCACCCTTCCGCCCTCCACGCGTACCTCCGTCACGCCGCTGATGAAGCCGCCGGTAGCGCGCAGCTCGTCCTCGTTCTGCACCAGCAGCAGGTAGGTCCGCGGCCCCTCGGCGCCCAGCAACTCCGGCGCCACCAACGCCGCCCGCGCCCCCTCCTCCATCAGCGGCAGCGCGCGGTCCATCTGCTCCATCCACCCCTGGACCCGAGGATGGAACGCCTCGACGTCCAGCCGCTCCCGCTCCGCCCGCGCCTCCTGGATAACGCCCAACGCCTCCTCGAACTGCGAGCGTGACTCGGCCAGGATCGTCACCGCCTGCGCCATCAGCGCCACGCTGTTCGACGTCCCGTCCCCGTCCGCCTCGCTCAGCACCGGCATCAGCGGATCGACCATCATCTCACCGGCCGCCGTCAGATCGATCGCCATGTCCAGCAGCGTCGGCGCCGCCTCGATCGTCGCACCGTAGGCCGGCACCCAGCCCAGATGCGGCGCCAGTCCCAGGAAAGGCCCGGCGGCCGCCTCCAGCGCCTCCACGTCGCTTCGCGTCTTGCGGACCAGGGAGACGCCCTCGCCCACGTCAACCCCCTGCGCGGCCCCGGGCCCACCCTCAATCAGAGCCCGCGCGGCTGCAAGGTCGGCCTGCACCCTGGCCGCAGCCCGCCCGATGCGGAAGAGCCGCCATCCGAACCAGACTGCGCCGATCAGGAGCAGCGCTAGGACGCCCTGCTTCGCCACCCGCGGCCAATCACGTCGACGCCTACGATGATCACCAGTCATAACGTTGTCCCATCTCAAGTTTCCTCTGGCCACTGGCCCGCCGCCAGCCGGCCCTGCTCGCCGTCCTCAGCGCGCCCCTCTCCCGGTGATCACGGCGACCACTGTCCGCCCCAGGATCTCCAGGTCCCGCCACAGGGTGTAGTCGCGGATGTACGCCAGCTCCAGCTCCACCCGCTCGTCCAGCGTCAAGTCCGCACGCCCGTTCACCTGCATCGGCCCCGTCAGCCCCGGCTTCACCGCCAGCCGGCGCCGCTGCCAATCGTTATACCGCCGCACCACCCGCAGCTCCTCCGGCCGCGGCCCCACCAGGCTCATCTCGCCCTTCAGCACGTTCCACAGCTGCGGCAGCTCATCCAGGCTGCTCCGCCGCAGCACGCGCCCCACCCGCGTGATCCGCGGATCGTCCGCCCGCTTCGCCGCCGGTGACAGCACATCCGTCGGCGGGAGCACTTTCTCCACCATCTCGTCGGCCCCCTGCACCATCGTCCGCAGCTTCACCATCCGAAACGGCCGCCCGTGCTCCCCCGCCCGCTCTTGGACGAAGAAGACCGGGCCATCGGAGTCGAGCGTGATCGCCGCCGCCAGCGCGGCCAGCAGAGGCGCGGTCACCACCAGCCCCATCAGGCTCCCCACCACGTCTATCGCCCGCTTGATCAGCCGCTGAACCCCGCCGATCGGCGCGCGCCGCTCGCTCGTCCGGCCGTAGAACCGCACCAGCCCCACCGCCAGCCCACCACCCAGCGCCAGCGCCCGCAGCAGGAGCAGCAGCGGCGCCGCCAGCGCCACCGCCGGATCCTTCCGCACGATCTCCACCAGGAACGGCAGGGCCGACCCGTAGAGGAGCGCCAGGGCCCCCAGAGCCGCCCACCCCGCCGGGCGCCACAGCGGCACCACCGCCAGGCAGAGGCAGGCCGCGGCCGCCAGCGCCAGCTGCAGCTTCAGCACCTGCGGCGTGTGCGAGTCCCGCACCGCCCGCTCGGGATGCCAGCGCAGCAGCAGCGCCTTCCAGATCCCGATGGTCGCCTTCCGCCGTGCGTACGCCAGCGGCGTCACATCGTGCACGTGGTAGACCGCCGCCTCGGGCACGAACACCATCCGGTACCCCTTCCGCGCCAGCCGGAACGAGAGCTCCTGATCCTCCACCGACGAGGTGGCGAAGGCCGCCTCGAAGCCGCCGTTGGCCAGGAAGACGTCCCGGCGGTAGGCGGCCGAGTAGGTGTCCACGAAGTCGATCGACGCCTGGCGCGCCATGCGCGCGTACTTCCGCTCGTACTCCAGCTGGACGAAGCGCGCCACCAGCGACCGCTGCCGCGTCCGGTAGACCCCCTTGGCGCCCACCACCTCCGCGTCCTCGAAGGGCTCCCTCATCCGCGCGATCCAGTCCGGGGCCGGCGCGCAGTCGGCGTCGGTGAAGAGCAGCAGCTCCCCCTCCGCAGCCCTCGCCCCCCGGTTCCGCGCCGCCGCCGGGCCGGCGTTCTCCTGCCGGATCAGCCGCACGTCGTGCGACCGGGCGATCTCCGCCGTCGCGTCCTCGGAGCCGTCGTCGACGACGATCACCTCGTACCGCTGCCCGTCGACCGTCTGCGCCTCCAGGGCCGCCAGGCAGTCCTCCAGCGTCTCCTCGGCGTTGTAGGCCGGCACCACCACCGAGATCACCGCCCCACCCCCTCACGGCACGGCCGCAGCCACAGCGCCACGCTGCCCAGCGCGATCTGCGGCGCGTAGACCACGGCGTGGAGCACGGTGGCGTAGGCCAGGCCCGTCGTCCGCTCCACCCCGAACGTCCCCAAGCCGAAGACGGCGATGGCGTGGAAGACGCCCAGCCGCCCCGGCGACGACGGCGGCACCATCCCCAGGTGGAGCAGGGTCAGGAGGAACAGCGCCGCGCCGACGGAGAGCGGCAGCTCGAAGGCCCAGAACACCACCAGGTTCGTCGACGCCGCCAGCATCCAGATCGCGGCTGACCAAGCAGCCGCCCCGGCCGCCAGCTGGGGCCGCCGCAGCGCGTCCAGGCCCGCCAGCCCCCGCTCCACCAGCCCGATCAGCGCCGCTCCCAGCCCGCCCGGCAGGCGGGCCTCCCAACGCCGCCCGACCGCCACCAGCCGC
>CAZEQC010000009.1:0-56642 GCA_964514285.1 uncultured Anaerolineales bacterium
AAACGAGGATCATGATCAGGGTGGGGCCTATATTTCCCATCATCCCTACGCCAGTTATCGGGGCACGACCGGGCTGGGGGTGCCCTGTACTTGGGATGATGTGTCTGATGGGTTCTGTCGAGATGGCGTGCCTGGAGGGCCCTTCCCAGCACCGCGGGTTGATTACGACTTCGAGGTCCCGGAGTCCGGTGACTACTACTTCTGGCTCCGTGGGCAAGGTGGGGGGAGTCACGGTAACAACGATCGCTACGTCTTCTGGGGGGTGGATGGATCCCTATTGGGTAAGGAAGGTCGCGTGAACCATTCTGATGAGGACGGTTTCGAGAAAGGTCCTTACTACGACGGTGCTTCGTCGGACGATTGGGACTGGGAGCGTCTGAGCCGGGGGGAGGATGGAAAGGGTCCGGATGGGGTAGAGGATGGAGTAAATCATCACGATGACGATGTTGTTACGCTGTCGGCAGGTCAACATACACTTAACCTCTGGGCCGGTGGATCTGGGTTCGACGTAGATCGTATTATGATCACGACGGATGCGGTTAATTATGAATATGGCGACGATGACGATTCAGAATTGCCGATGAAGGATGAGGATCCGAACAATGGGCGCACTAGGTGGGCCTGCGATCCCTGCGATCCCCGCTTCGCGGGCCGCCCCGGGGGTCATCCTTCCACGACTGAGGAACCTTACTATCGTCCCGACTGCCAGGTGGATATGCGCTTTGACGATCTCTACGACGACGAGCAGCCTATTCGAGATGCCCTGGAATCGGCCAAGCGGTTTGTTGGTTTTCTGGATCCTCGCTTCGACCAGGTTGGTTACGTGAGTTACCAGAGCAATGCTGGGATTCGGAATGAACTGGAGTGTGTGCGGCGTCGTGGCCCACAGGACCTGGATCCGCCGTGCGATCCGGATTGGCGTGATCCCGGCGACGAGCCTCCTCGGGACGAGGACTGTGGCTGCTTTGCCGGCGTGATCACCGACACGGTACTATATGAGTTGGATCACACGTACGCCGGTGGAAGCACCAACATCGGTGACGCCATCAAAGATGGCATCAGGGTGCTGAAGACGACGGGCAGCCACTACGGCCGTCCGGGCGCTGCCCACGTGATGATCCTGATGACCGACGGAGAGGCGAATCAGACGCCGGACAGTCAGTGCCATCAAGAGGATCTTTGGCCTCACAACACCGGCGATGACGGTATCGATGAGGCCAAGGATTGTGTCGTCTACTACGCTCAGCAGGCGCTTAACAACGGCATCGTCATCTATACCATCAGCCTGGGCTGGTCGGCGGATCGCGAGCTGATGGAGTACGTGGGCGATCTCACCGGGGGATATCATCGTTGGGCCCCAACGCCCGAGAGGTTGGATGAGATCTTCGACGAGCTCTACGAACGCATCTTCATCCGCTTGGTCAAGTAGATGGATGGGGTTGATGGCCCACGAGGTCGGTCTCAAGGCGCGGTCCGATGTGACGTCATGGCATTGGGCGAGATAGGATGGTGGGGAGCTAGCCTTGAGGGCGCTGGCGATTTCGTCCTGAGAATGGGGGCTTGACTTTCGACATGCTAGAAGGTATGATACAAAATAGCTGGGGTGCAGTTTCACCAGCCTGCATTCACGGGACATAGCAAGGAGGCAGAGGGTTATGCGCAGCGGCCGAATACTGCTGATCGTTGGCGTCATCGTACTGATCGCGGTCGTAGTGGCGGGGTTCTTCCTATGGCAACGGACGCAGCAAGGGCCTGCAGCTCCGCCGTCCTTGGGAGAGGTCGGCGAGGGCACCCCGGTGCCGTACGTTCCCCCGGAGGGGACGGACATCATCGTCGCCGCCCAGGACATTCCACGCGGCACGCTCATCATGCCGAAAAGCGGTGCTGTGGTGACGGCGACTTGGCCGCAAGATTCTGCAGCGACCGAGTTGGCCGTCAAAAAGGCGAGTGAGGTCTATGGCCGCATCGCCCGCGTGGATATTGTACGAGGCTCACCCGTCCTGGAGAAGATGCTGGCGGCGGGACCGGGGGAACTGGGCGCGACGGGTTCGGACGCGGCGCTGCGCATCCCGCCCGGCAGGGTTGCTTACGCCGTGCCGGTGGCGCGCTACTCTGCTGTGGCATGGGCGCTGCAGCCAGGCGATCACGTGGATGTGATCATCTCTCTCCTTATGGTCGATTTGGATGAGGAGTTCCAAACGTTGCTGCCTAATAATTCAACCTGCGTCTCCCCTACGGAGGAGGAGGGGTGTCAGGGTGGTATTCTGGGCCGCCTGGAGACCTTGCCCAACGGCTGGGTCGTGAAAGTCGAACCGCGGGGTGAGCAGCGGCCTCGATTGGTGACGCAGTTGACCATCCAGGATGCCAAGGTGCTTCAGATCGGAGACTGGATTAAGCAGGAAGAGGAGGCGCCACCGCCGGAAGAGGCCCCCGAGACGGAAGAGGGCGAGCAGCCGCCCCCGACACCCATCCCCAAGGTCAAGCCGCTTACCCTGGCCGTGTCACCACAAGATGCCGTGGCTCTGAAGTACGCTCAGGAGATTGGTGCCAATATTGACCTGGTGCTCCGCTCGATCAGCGATGCCAACAAGACGGTCGACACCGAGTCGGTCACTCTGCAGTACTTGTTTGAGCGTTACAACATCGAACAACCACCCAAGCTGCCCTATGGCGTCACGCCGCCCTTGGATGCGTTGGAGCCCAGCAATGCCGAGCCCGTGGAGGATGATGGCGGCGAGGCTGGCACAGGCGAAGCCCGAGAGTGACCTTTTGGCAGACGGACTGAGACGGGGCGTTTCTAGAGCTCTGACCTATGGATAAGATCCGAGTCCTGATCATAGACGATATTGCGGAGACGAGGGAGAACCTACGAAAGCTGCTCTCCTTCGAGCCGGACATAGACGTCGTGGGGGCCGCTGGGAGGGGGGCGAAAGGCATTGAACTGGCGGAGGAGTTCGAGCCCCACGTGGTCTTGATGGATATCAATATGCCCGGCATGGACGGGATCACGGCCACCGAGAAGCTGCTGCACGCGGTCCCAACGGCCCAGGTGGTGATGCTCTCGGTGCAGGGGGAGACCGACTACCTGCGGCGGGCTATGCTGGCCGGGGCGAGGGACTATCTTACCAAGCCAGCCAGCGCTGACGAGTTGGTGAACACGATCCACCGCGTCTTTGAAATGGGCAAGACGCAGGTCGGAGGGGTAGGGACTCGCGAGGCCGAAGCTGCCAGGCGTCAACCTGTCGAGGAGCGAGAGCAGCGTGAGAAGGCCCGTACCGTCGTTTTCTTCAGCCCCAAGGGAGGCACGGGGTGCACGACCATCGCCGTCAATGCAGCCGTTGCCTTGCAAGAGCAGCTTGGCGACGAACGGCGGGTAGCGCTGCTGGACGGTAATCTGCAGTTTGGGGATGTGGGCGTTATGCTTAATCTGCGTCCAGATCGGAGCATGGCTGACTTGGCAGACCGTGTTCAGGAGCTTGATCGGGACTTGCTGAGCAGCGTGATGAGCGCTCACGGGTCTGGCGTTAAGGTGCTATTGGCTCCACCTCGGCCAGAGGCGGGGGAGAGCCTGTTGGCTAACCCAGTCGAGGAAGGTAGCCAGAGTGCTATCGAGGCGATCATGGACAGAATGCGGGATGATTTCGACGTCATCGTCGCGGACACGTGGAGCTGGGTCGATGACGTCTCCTTGACTCTGTTCGATGCTGCGTCGTTGATTGTCCTCATCGTGACCCCAGACATCCCTGCGGTCAAGAGTGCCCGCTTGTTTCTGGAGTTGACGGATAAGCTTGACTACGGTGTGGAGAATATCGTCTTAGTGGTCAATGGCACGGGGCAGCGAGGCAGCCTGCAAGTCGGTCAGATTGAGAAGGCTATGATGCCGGTGACGGCAGAGGTTCCCTTTGATGAACGGTCTGCTCTGGCAGCTGCGAATCGTGGTGTGCCGGTCGTCGTACGGGATCGCAATCGGCCGATGGCGAAGGCTATCATCCGGCTTTCAGAGACCATTCACGAGAGGCTCCTGGCCCCCGAGGAAGAGGAGGAAGAGGAAGCAAAAGGCCGGAAGGAGACTGATGGTGTGGGGGGGACCGGCCTTTCGCGCCTCAAGGAAGCCTTCGACCGAGGCTAGCGGCACGATCGCCTGAGATTGAGATGTTGACCTGGTTCACTGATAGAGAGGACTAGAGATGTCTTTGTTGAGCCGAATCGAGGAAGGCAAGAGAGCAGAAGGACAGCCTCAAGGTAGAGATAGGATGCAGGTGCGTCGTCGTCCTGTCTCTTCCATCCAAGACGCCTACCAGAGCCTGAAGGCCCGGATCCAGGATAGGCTGATCTCGGAGCTGGATCCGTCGATGGATGTCGCACAGAGCGATGAGGTGCGTAGCACAATCCGGCAGATGTACGACGATATTCTGGCCGAGGAGAGCGTGGTGCTCAGCAGGCCGGAACGTCAGCAGCTGTTTGAACAGATTGTGGCCGAGATCCTGGGGTTAGGCCCTCTGGAACCGTTGCTTGCCGATGAGGGCATCACAGAGGTGATGGTGAACGGACCTGAGGATATCTACATCGAGCGGGACGGAAGAATTCAGAAGTCGAAGGCCGTCTTTGAGTCAGAAGAGCACCTGATGCGCATCATTGAGCGCATCGTGGCCCCGCTGGGCCGGCGTATCGACGAGAGCTCTCCGATGGTTGACGCCCGTCTCCCCGATGGCTCTCGTGTCAACGCGGTGATCCCACCCATTGCTCTCATCGGTCCGACGGTAACAATCCGGAAGTTCTCCAAAGACCCTTTGACCGTCGAACAGCTGATAAAGTTTGGCTCGGTGACGCCGGAGTCCGTAGAGCTCCTCAAGGCTTGCGTTCAAGCGAAGCTCAACATCCTGATTTCCGGTGGTACGGGCTCTGGTAAGACGACGTTCCTGAACGTTCTTTCTGGATACATCCCCGGCGATGAGCGCATCGTCACCATTGAGAACGCTGCTGAGCTGCAGTTGCGTCAGGAGCACGTCGTGACGCTGGAGTCCCGGCCGCCCAACATTGAGGGGAAAGGCGAGGTCACCATCCAGGATTTGGTGATCAACAGCTTGCGTATGCGACCGGATCGTATCATCGTCGGTGAGTGCCGCGGCCCTGAAGCCTTCGACATGCTCCAGGCGATGAACACAGGCCACGAGGGTAGCATGACCACCATTCACGCTAACAACACGCGCGATGCCTTGGGGCGTCTCGAGAATATGATCCTGATGGCTGGTATGGAGCTTCCTCACCGGGCCATCCGCGAGCAGATCGCGGCCGCGCTGGATGCGATTATTCAGCTGGAACGGATGCGTGATGGCAGCCGCAAGGTGGTCACGGTCAGCGAGATCCAAGGTATGGAGGGAGATGTCGTTACGATGTCCGATGTCTTCAAGTTCGAGAGAGCAGGCTATGAAAACGGGCGCGTGATTGGCAAGCTCCGTCCAACAGGCTTGCGCCCCAAGTTTATGGAGAAGATTGAAGCGGAGGATATCCGGGTGCCGGCCAGTATCTTTGGGGCCGATCGACGGAGACGGTTCTAACGTTCTAGAAAGAATAGATGGGAAGGTAGCAATAGATGCTCTGGTTGGTTCTGCTTGGGCTTGCATTGGTCGGTCTAGGCTCTATGATCGGTGGCATTGTCATATCTCGACAGACTGATGGCCAGCTCATCGAAGAGCGGTTGGGTTTGGATGAGCAAGTAGAGAGGTCTGAACGGAGAGAGAAGTCGACGCCCGTTACAGACGCCCTCGACCGTGCTCTAGCCGAGCGTGGGATAGGTGCCAATCTGGCCACTCAGCTGGCGCAGGCCGATCTCAAACTGACGGTTGGGGAGTTTGTCGCCTTGACGGTGATTGTGGTGGTGATGGCGGGAGGACTGACGTACGCCTGGAGACACGATGTGCTCATCACCGCCGGGGCATCCCTGGTTGGATTCTTCGCGCCCAGAGCCTACGTGGCGTTTCGACAGGGCCGGCGATTGCGTTCCTTCAACAATCAGTTGGGGGACACGATCAACCTCATGGTGAACAGCATCCGGGCTGGTTACAGCATCATGCAGGCTATGAGAGCTGTTTCTGAGGAGATGGGACCTCCGGCTTCGACAGAGTACGGACGCGTGGTTCAAGAGGTACAGCTTGGCATCTCCTTGGAAGAGGCTCTCGCCCACATGCTGCGGCGTGTTCCCAGCGAGGACCTGGATATGATGATCACGGCTATCAACGTGCAGCGGGAAGTCGGTGGTAACCTTGCTGAGGTGTTGGAGTCCATAAGCTACACCATTCGCGAGCGAATCAGGATTAAGGGAGAGATTCAAGCCCTGACGGCCCAGAGTCGCATCTCCGGTTACATGGTCGCTATTGTGCCTGTCGTCTTGGCCGTGGCGATCTATTTGATCAACCCCGAGTTTATGGGCCTGCTATTCCAGCACACGTGCGGACACATCATGATTGGCGCGGCAGTGGTGGGGATCGCGGCGGGGTTTTTCGTCATCAGCAAGGTCGTCGATATCGATATCTAGCGCTCGGGAAGTCGAAGATGGATTCAACGTTCGCACTGTCAGCTGCTTAGGCAAACGGTTATGGAGAGGTAGATGTCACCACTTTTGCTGATTGCCCTTGGTCTGGTCGTTTTGGTCGGTTTGGTCTTGTTGGCTGTTTCTCTCTTGCGCTCTCGAGAACCTGACTCGGTCGATGATCGACTGGATACTTATGCTACCCTTGAGCAGCCTCCCACCCTGGAGGAGATCGAGCTCTCTCAGCCTTTCACACAGCGAGTATTGGTGCCGCTGGTGGAGGGTTTGGCTGCGTTGGCGAAACGCTTCACCCCGCAAGAGAGTATGGAGAACGTCCGGCACAACCTCGATTTGGCCGGCAATCCCTATGGGTGGAGCCCTGTCCAGTTTATGGGCCTTCGTCTGCTGGCGGCGATTCTCTTGGGGGGGCTGGGCGCGGTTGTTCTGCTGGTATCGAGTATGTCGCTTACACGACGCCTGCTTATCCTGGGCGTGCTGGCGGTAGGGGGGTACTACCTGCCTGCTCTATGGCTGAGGAGTCGGACAAGTAGCCGGCAGCGAGAGATTCTCCGGTCGCTGCCTGATGCGCTTGATCTACTGACGATCTGCGTGGAGGCGGGGCTCGGCTTCGATGGAGCTATGGCTCGAGTTGCTGAAAAATGGGACAACGAGCTGTCCAGGGAGTTCACCCGCGTTCTCCAGGAAATACAGCTCGGAAAACTGCGGCGTGAGGCTCTGCGCAGCATGGCGGATCGGATCGAAGTGCAGGAGGTGTCAACCTTCGTCGCGGCCATCGTCCAGGCTGAGGAGTTGGGGGTCAGCATCGCGAAGGTCTTGCACATTCAAGCTGAGGAGATGCGAAGACGGCGGAGGCAGCGGGCTGAGGAGTTGGCCCGACAGGCTCCAATCAAGATGCTCCCAGCTATCGCCTTCTTGATCTTCCCGGCTATCTTCATCGTCCTGTTGGGGCCGGCAGTGATTCGTGTTATGACGATGGAGATTGGCATCGGTGGGTTGGGGGGGGGAGGGGGGCTACCATAGGACGCGCCAACGGGCATACAGCTCTTGGGCCATTCGATCATTTGTCGTCTCTGGACGTCTATACTTGACCTTCTCTACCCTCCCCGCTGTGTTGGTTGTCGCACCATGGGGGCCTGGTTTTGTGACGAGTGTCTGAGTCAAGTCGCCCACGTCAGTCCTCCCCTCTGCGAGCGATGTGGATGTACCTTGGAGGAGGACGTATCTGGACTATGCGGGCGTTGCCGTTCTACACCGCTTCACATCGAGTGCATACGCTCGATTGCTTACTCCGAGGGAGCGCTCCGAGAGGCGATACACGCGTTCAAGTACAAAGGGGTCACTGCCCTTGCTGCTCCCTTAGCCGATCTCATGGCGGAACACTGGCCACGCTACCCGGTGCTGGCTGACGTGATCGTGCCCGTTCCACTGCATAAGCAGCGCCTTCGCTGGAGAGGTTTCAATCAGGCTGCCTATCTCGCGTTTGAACTCTCGAAGCGAGTCGGTCTGCCAGTGGATGAGGATGTCTTGGTCCGACACCGGGCAACGGCTGCTCAGGTTGATCTCGATGCTAAGCAGAGGAAGGAGAACGTCGAAGATGCCTTTCGTTGTGCCAGTCGCGGGGCGTTTGACCAGCATGTGTTGCTGATTGATGACGTGTGCACTACAGGATCCACCCTGGAGGCTTGTGCCGTAGCCCTTCGGCAGGGAGGAGCAAGCAGTGTGCAGGCGCTGACGCTGGCACGCGCCCACCCAGATGGCAACTAGAGGGTCCGAGAGGTGGTCATTGAGAGTATGGCCGTTCATCCATCGCAATGGGGATGCAGCCTGAGCTTACGGTAGGATATTCCTTATGGCAGCCAGCTCGCTTAGGTGCGACTGGCTGGGTGAGTGGTTACCAAGAGTATTAGCGCAAGGAGGTTATGATGGAAGTATCTGTCTTCACCCGGAAGTTGGAGATGACGCCGCGCCTGAGAGACTACGTGGAGGGAAAGGTTGAGAAGCTGGACCGTTACCTCCCTACCATCGACGAAGCGCGGATTGATCTGGAAGTAGAGGATACACGGAGTGACGAGGATCGGCAGGTGGCACAGCTGACGGTCTGGACACGCGGCACAATCCTGAGGGCGGAGGAGCGGACTGGAGATATCTTCGCTTCGATCGATGCCGTGCTGGACAAGATGTATCGCCAGATCGCGCGCTACAAGGGCAAGCGTTTGGATCGATGGCATTCATCGGCTGAGCCACTCCCCATCGAGGAGCCCGTCGAGGAGGAACCAGAGGGTGAGATCGTTCGCGTCAAGCGTTTTGAGGTGAGGCCGATGACGCCCGAGGAAGCTATCGAACAGATGGAGCTTCTGGGGCACCATTTCTTTGTCTTCTTGAACGCTGAGGAAGGGACGATCAACACAGTCTACAAGCGCAGGGACGACAACTACGGATTGCTACAGCCTCAAATGGGCTGATGAGGAGGATGTCGGCCTTCAAACTTGATGGGTAATTGCGGAGGAGGAAGGGGCTTGGCTTCGACCGAGCCCCTTTTTGGTCATCCTTGCAGCGTGTTTCTGTCAATCGAGGGAGGAGCTCCTGAATCTTGATCCGCCGGTGAAGCAGGGCATAGGATATGGAGGTAGCTGACTTGGATGGGGGGATGGATTGTTGAGGAAGACAACGCTCTTGCTCCTGACGGGGGGATGGGGTAAGAGTCATGTGGAACAGGCCTTGGCGGGAGCGCATCGCGCTGCCGCTCGCGACTTGTTAGAGGCGCTTCTGGCTATTGATCTGATCGACCAGGCTGTTGTCGCCACCGACGATCCGAGCTGGAAGTATGTGTTGGCCGATCTACCGGTGACGCTTGACGTTGATGCTCCTGATGAGCGCTTCCATTTTGGTCGACGCCTGGTCGATCTGATTGAGCGATACGATGTAGAACGGGTGCTCTACACTGGAGGAGGATCGGCGCCGCTGCTGCACGCCGGGCGATGGGCCGGGGTCGTGGACCAACTGGGCAAGGCCGAGCGATTGGTGATCACCAACAACGTGCACTCCTCCGACTGGGCAGCCTTTACGCCGGCTCAAGAAGCCGCCTCGCTGATCGCGGACCAGACAAACGACAACGCCATTGCCTGGACGCTGGCCAACGAGGCCGGGTTTCCGTTCCGGACGATGCAAGCATCTGCTGGCTCACGGTTCGACATTGATACGCCGATCGACCTACTGATCGCGCAACGACACCCAGGGATCGGATCTCATCTGCGTCGCTATCTTGATGACCTTGGATGGACATCGAACCCGTTGGATGAGGTGCTGACCGAGATGAGACGAGAGGGGGGGAGTCTAATGGTGGCAGGCCGGGTCTCACCGATGGCGTGGCAAGCACTGCAGCGGGCGACTCGGTGTTGGGTGCGCGTCTTTGCTGAGGAGCGGGGCATGCGGGCGAGTGGACGGCAACGGAGGGGAGAGGTACGTTCGCTCTTATCCAATTATCTAGAATTGGTCGGCGTTCGGGCATTCTTTGACGCCATAGGGGAGCTAGTGAACGGGGTATTGCTCGATAACCGCGTGATCCTGGCCAGCCGAGGGCTTTGGCCTTCGGCGTTGGATCGATTCAACTCGGATCTATATCGTTGGGATGAGATAGAGGATCCTTTTCTGCGAGACCTGACGCGGGCGGCCGCGGAGACCTCAGTTCCCGTGGTGATGGGTGGGCATACGGTCGCTGCGGGCGGGCTGATGGCATTGGCCGAGACGGCTGATCGCGATGCCATGCTGTCGCAGGAGGGAGGTGGGATATGACGACCATACTCGTGGTTTGCACAGGCAATATCTGCCGCTCTCCGATGGCGGCGGGGCTGCTCCGGGCACGGCTGAAGGAGGATGAGGAGCGCCGTGATTGGTGCGTGGTTTCGGCCGGCACGTGGGCATCGGAGGGTCGACCACCAAGTGCCTACGCTATTGCAGAGATGGATGAGCGAGGGATTGACATCCGTGCGCATCGTTCCCGCAGCCTTAACGCTGAGTTGATGGAGAAGGCGGACTTGATCTTGGTGATGACGCGCAACCACGCTGAGGCTCTATCGGTGGCTTTTCCGGAGCAGGACCACAAGGCCTACGTCCTCAGCGAGATGGTTGGGCACGTCTACGATATCTCTGACCCCTACGGCGGGACGCGGCTCGAGTACTCGTACATTGCTCAGGAGCTGGAGCAGTTGATCGACGAAGGTTACGACCGCATCGTCTCCCTGGCGGAGGAGACATCTGATCCTTAGCGGATATCGTCAGCCAACCGGGCGACTGACGGGCCCGCACACAAGTCTGAGCCTCGTGAATTCTGTTGAGACCCCGTAGACCCGTCAGTCAGCCTCGCGGGTGAGCCGTTGATCGACCCAGTTAGAAGCTGCTTAGGAGTTCCCTCGCGGCGTTGATCAAGTCCTCTGAGGGAACAACCTCCAGGTCATCGGCCCAGCGTGCTTTCAATTCCACGCCTCCCTGCTTCAGGCTGCGTCGGCTCACCGTGGCCCGGACAGGGCACCCGATCAGGTCGGCATCGGTGAACTTGACACCGGCGCTCTCTTCTCGATCGTCGAACAACACTGTGAGACCCGCCTCCTCCAGCTGGCTGCAGAAAGCCTCAGCCTGTTGTTCTGTCTCCTCGTCGGTCCCCAATGTCAACAGATAGACGTCAAAGGGAGCCAGAGATGGAGGCCAGATGATGCCGTAATCGTCGTGGTGTATCTCAATCACCGCTGCCAAGAGCCGCCCTACGCCGATGCCGTAGGATCCCATAACGATCGGGTGTTCCTCTCCATTAGGATCCAGATAGGTCGCTCCAACCGACTCGGCGTAGTGGGTGCCCAACTTGAAGCAGTGCCCGAGCTCAATGGAGGAATCCGCCACGAGGGTCCCTTCACATTCTGGACAGAGATGGCCAGCCTCGGCTTGAGCGATGTCCTCCATGAGAGTGACCGCAAAGTCGCGAGGATAGTTCACGCCAACGAGATGATACCCCTGCCGATTTGCGCCGGCGACGAAGTTGTTCCCCTGTTCAATGGACGGGTCGGCTATCACCAATACGCCGGTGTCATCGACGGATTTCCGCACCTCCAGACCAACCGGAGAGCCGTATCCAGGCTCAGCTCCCACTCGGCGGACGTTCTCTTCGGAAGCGGGCTCCAGGATTGCACCGTTCAGAAGGTTCCGCAGCTTGGTTTCATTGACGTCCAAGTCGCCACGAAGGATGACGAGCACCAGATCCCCGTCGTCCTTGGTATAGAAGACGACCTTGAGCGTCTTTCTCGTCGGCACGCCGACGAAGTCGGCTACGTCGGCGATGGTCTTGCAGTCTGGCGTTGCCATAGTCACCGGGTCCTCTAGCGGTTCGCGCTCGACCTCCGGCAATCGGAAATCGGCGCGCTCTGCATTGGCTGCGTAGTCGCACGATTCACAGTGAATGAACGTGTCTTCCCCATCCGGATGGGGAAGCATGAACTCGTGTGAGTCGGCCCCTCCCATCATGCCTGTGTCCGCCTCGACCGAGATGGGATCGAGCCCACAGCGAGTGAAGATCCGGTCATAGGCCTCAATGATGCGAGGGTAGAACGTATTTAGTCCCTCGGCGTCGACATCAAGGCTGTAAGCGTCTTTCATACGGAACTCACGGACGCGTAGGAGCCCGCCCCGTGGTCGGGGCTCGTCCCGCACTTTTGTCTGAATGTGATAGACTACTTTTGGCAGGTCGCGGTAGGAGAGGATCTCCTGTCGTGCCAACTGGGCCACGACCTCCTCGTGGGTCATGGCTAGAGCGTACTCTCGATCGCCTCGATCCGTCACGCGCATAAGGGCCGGACCGACGCTGTCCCAGCGTCCCGTTGCCTTCCAGAGCTTGGCTGGGTGGACGACGGGCATCTTCATCTCCTGCGCGCCCACCGCTTCCATCTCCTCGTGCAGAATGGTCTCGATCTTGCGAGCGACGCGCCAACCCAGTGGCAGATAGCTGTAGAGCCCGGCACCCACAAAGCGCACCAGACCGGCGCGGATGGCCAGTTTGTGGCTAGTCAGCTCAGCGCCTGTGGGCGCTTCCCGCAGCGTACGTCCGAAGAGTTGTGACATTCTCAGCATTGACGGCCTCCTTCTCATACAAAAACAAAGCCAGCCTCCGCGATCGGAAGGCTGGCAGTCGGGCGATTATCTATAGCCCAGGCAGTGTTAGCCGAACCCTCCAGACAGGAGCGGGGCAGGGTACGGGCCCAGCACGGCTGGGCTTCGCGGGCTACTAGGGATGGAAATGGTCAAATTCAACATACTTTCGCTCACTCTCAGTCGGCTCGTATGGTAGCATAGGAGAGCAGACCTGTCAACTCCGATGACGTAGGCTAGGTTGATCGAATGTGAGTGTCTTACGCTCGCATCTCAGTGTGGATGCGGTATAATGGGCCAGCATGGACAACCCTTGGCTGCTCTTTGTGTTTCTGTCTCTCTTCCACGTTATCGGTGCCGCTGTCCTGGCCAACGCGCTAAGGAGGCTGTGGCGAGACCTGCGAGTGAGAGAGTTGATGGGCTGCCGGTCAGTCTTCCTGGTAGTTTGGGCGGCGATGTTTGGATGTCTTCCTCTGGCCTTTGGTATTGGCTTCGCAGGCCAAGAGGGCGGCACACCCCTTTTCCTGTTCGGCGAGGTTCTCGTGTGGTTGACCACCTTCTTGATGGTCTTGTTGGCCGAAGAGGCTCTAAAGGACGTCTTCGAGCCTTTTCGTCATCAGGAGACATTGCTGATGCTTCTCGGTGGCGTCTTCGTCGTCACAGGGGTAAGTGTGGTGAGTGCTATGATTGTAGAGGAAGAGCTTGGTGGTATGCTGGCAGGAGGGATCTTCACTCTGTTGGGCGGCACCGTTTTCGGAGTTGGCCTGTGGAGGCTGCTTAAGTCGACGCGTTGAGCAAACTCGCCGGGCGCTGGCTCGGCAGATGGCTCCCATCTATGCGACTTCCGTCACTGATTGCCGGGCGTTTCATCGAGCGGGTCAACCGTTTTCGAGTGACCCTCTATGTGGATGACCTAGAGGTCGATGCCCATCTCCCGAACTCGGGTCGGCTGACGGAGCTCCTGACGCCCGGGCGTCCATGTTGGCTCAAGCCTGCCAGCAGTCCTCGGCGAAAGACGGACTTCGACCTGAAGCTGGTCGAGTACGCCGATGTCCTGGTTTCGGTCGACGCTCGCCTTCCGAATCCGCTCTTCGCTGAGGCATTGGAGAAAGATCGACTGTCACCCTTCCAGGCCTGCCAGGCTTTCGAACGCGAGGTGCCCCTAGGCGACAGTCGGATTGACTTTCGCCTGAGGATGCCGCGAGGTATGCTGTGGGTGGAGACCAAGTCGGTCACCCTGGTCGAGGATGGCGTGGCTCTCTTTCCAGATGCACCAACAGCCCGCGGCAGCCGTCACGTGCAGGCTTTGACCGAAGCGGTCCAAGAAGGCAGCCGCTCGGCCGTCGTCTTCGTCGTTCAGCGCCCCGACGCCCGTTCGTTCGCCCCCTATGATGCGGCTGATCCGGACTTCGGTAGATCCCTCCGCGCCGCCGCCGATGCTGGCGTCGATCTATACGCCTGGACTTGCCGTGTGAGCAAAGCGTCAATCACCATGGCCAAGCGGATACCGGTCGACTTGGACTGAGGGTCCCTCGGCGTCGCGTCCTACGTTGACGATTTGCTCCATCATATCCGGATCGTCGCGTAGCAGCCCTGACTCTGGTAGACGCTGAACCAGTGTGCGCCAGTCTGGGTTCTCGCGGAAGACGTGACGAAAGATTGGGAGGGCCTCTTCGACGCGTCCGAGATCGGCCAGCGTAACAGCTTGCCAGAAGGGGAGCTCGTTGATCTGAGGAGCTATGGTGGCTGCGGTCTGATAGGCCTCCAGTGCTTGTTCGACCTGTCCGGCGCCCAGGAGGTCGTCGCCGCGGTTCATATGCTCATAGGCCCGTTGGAGGGTGAGGAGCCGTCTCAGCTCTTGAATGGGCTCTGGATGATCCTCAACGCGTAGCTCCGTCACCGTATCGGCCCAGGGCGCCCCGCTTGTCTCTGCTTTCACGACCAGGAGCGCTGCGCTCTGCCGACCTCGGACGTCGCCACCGGCAGCTTGTCCCGCCTCCAGGGCCGTCACCATACGTTCTGGCAGCTTGTCAGTCGAGCTGCGGTAGGCATCGGCCATAGCTGGCCAGACATCGGTGTTGGCCATCATATTGGCCTGGGTGGAGAAGCTATCCCCGACGGCGTGGCCGGCATCGGCGATGCAGCGTTCTCCGGTGTGCACTGCAACGTGGCCTTCAGCGTCTATCATCGCCACCTGACGCAGGGCTCGCCCCTCGTCGGCGGTGAGCAGTGCTTCAAGAGCCTGAGATGGAGATTTCTTGCCTCGCATCAGATCCAGGCCCAGCGGCCCGTAGCTGACTTCGACCATCGCTTGCGTGGCCACAGCGCCGACGCCCGCCTCGGCCCACGTCACCACCGACCCGACGGAGAACCAGTGGGACTGGACGGCCACCCCTATGTGCCCACTCTGAGCGTCGCAGGCGACGATGGAGAACGTGTGAGCGAGCTGAGAGGGCCCTGGGGACATCTTCTCGGGTGTCATCTTACCTCCTCTTGGTGCCTTGCGTTCTTTGCGCGACAGTGAGTATAATCCATCTTCACCGACTGGTCAAAGACCGTTCTCGACGTTCGTTAACTTGCAACTTTCACCTCTCCGGGTACAATCATCCTGCTACCTTGCTGATCGTCGGGAAGGTAAAAGTCGACTATAGCGCAGGAGGCGTAGACGTGATTCCATTGCGGGATAGTATTCCCTCTCGCCGATATCCCATTGTGAACACGGGCCTGATTGCCCTCAACGTCCTCGTTTTCTTGTTTGAATTCATCGTCTTGAGCTCAGATCCTTTGCAACAACTCATCTTCACCTGGGGCCTGGTGCCATCGGAGTTCTGGCAGGGTGGGGATCTGCGTCTATGGATCACGCTGTTCACCTCGATGTTCCTGCACGGTGGCTGGTGGCATCTCATCTCCAACATGCTGGCGCTGTACATCTTTGGCGACAACGTTGAGGACCGTATCGGACACGTGGGTTACTTGTTTTTCTATCTGGTCAGCGGCTTGGTGGCCAGCGGTGCTCACCTGGTTGCCTATTCGGAATCGACAATTCCCACCGTCGGTGCCAGCGGGGCGATCGCGGGGGTGCTGGGAGCGTATCTCGTCTTGTTTCCGCAGGCCCGGGTGCTGACGCTGGTGCCCATCTTCTACTTCCTGCGACTGATAGAGATTCCTGCCCTAATCTATCTGGGTTTCTGGTTTATCTCTCAGCTCTTCAATGGAATATTCGCCCTCACGGCAGCCGATGTCTTCCAGAGCGGGGGCGTGGCGTGGTGGGCTCACATCGGCGGCTTCGTCTTCGGGTTGCTTGTCATCCGGCTTATCGCGTCGCGGCCGAAGACTGAGGTGGTGGGACGCTATCACCCGTGGCAGGATGACCGATGGTAGGATGAAGGCTCGCGTTCTTTTTCTGATTCTCCTCGTCCTATCCATCCTGCTGGTGGGCTCGGTATTGGGCTTTGAAGCCCGATACGCCCACCGAATCTATCCGGGCGTATCGATTTGGGGCACTGACGTCGGCGGGATGCGTCCGGAGAGGGCGGCGGCCAAGCTGGAGGCACCCCTTGCACTTCGAGAACCGTTGATAAGGTTGCAGGGACCTGAACGTGCGTGGGACGTCAGCCCTTACGACCTTGGGCTCCGCGTCGAGCCGACGTCGACCCTGACACGAGCCTACCGTGTGGGACGAGAAACATCTGCCCCGAGGGACTTGCTATCTCACGTGGAGTTGTTGGCTTTTGGTTCAGACCTGCCGCCTATTATCACCTATGACGAGCCCGAGGCACGTCTCTATCTGGAGGGTTTGGCGGAGACCTTGCATATCGTGCCGACTGACGCTGTGCTCACCTTCCAGGGGGCCAAGCCGGTGGCCAAACCAGCACAGGTGGGGCGCCGCTTGGATGTGAGCGCGACTCTTGCTGCACTCTCGCCAGCGTTGATGCGAATGGTGCCGGCAGAGATACCCCTGGTGATGGAGGAGCTCTCTCCCTCCATAAGCGATGCCGGGCCCGCGCTTGCTGAGGCGGAGCGTCTACTGGATGGCTCTCTGACCCTGACCGTGGCTGACCCTCGCGAGGGGGACCCAGGACCGTGGGTGATCTCCCCTGAGCGTTTGGTCGAGATGGTGGACGTGCGGCCGGAGGAGGGAGTGCTCAAGGCGAGCATAAACCGGGATCGCCTCCGACTGTACCTCGAGAAGCTAGGGCCGTCTCTGGCGATCGATCCTGTGGACGCTCGGTTTCATTTCAACGAGACGACGGGGCAGTTGGAGCCGATCACGGAGAGCAAGGAAGGACGCACGCTTAATGTGGAGGCGAGCGTTGATCGGATCCTAGACGCATTGCGACATGGCGATAGGTACGTAGCGTTGGTAGTGAGGGGGATTACACCGCGCTATCCAGATACCGCGAGCGCTGAGGCATTGGGCATCGTGGAACGCGTAGCGACGGGGGAGTCGTACTTCATTGGGTCTCCATCTGGACGCGATCATAACATTCGTCTGGCAGCTACTAAGTTCGACGGGATCGTCGTCCCGCCGGGCGAGACGTTCTCCTTTAACCACTATCTGGGCGCGGTGACTGCTGAGGCTGGCTACGATGAGTCGTACATCACGGCCGGCGAGCAGTTGGAGATGGGTGTGGGAGGCGGCATCTGCCAGGTGAGCACCACAGCCTTCCGTGCTGCGTTCTGGGGCGGCTATCCGATCACTGAGCGCTGGTATCATGGTCAGCGGGTAGGCTACTACGAGCTGCGTGGAGGAGGCGTGGGTATGGATGCCACGGTCTACTCTCCGCACGTGGACTTGAAGTTCGTCAATGATCGTTCGACTCCGTTGCTGATTGAAACTGAGGTCGGAGAGGCGACACACCGTCTCGTCTTCCGCTTCTATTCCACTGATGACGGCCGAAGGGTGGAGAAAGAGGGGCCGATCATCACCGATGAGGCCAAGCCTGGACCTCCAATCTATGAGCTAGACGAGGAACTGGCGCCGGGAACGGTCATCAAGTGGCAGTCAGCAGTGGACGGCCTGACGGCCACGATCGAGCGCTGGGTCTATGACGACTCTGATGATGTGCTCCATCACGACACTTTTGTCAGCGAGTATGAGCCGCGACGCGCCGCCTACCACTACGGCCCCGGCTACGAGCCGCCGGAGGCTGAATCGGAGCCATAGGTCACCGGACGTCTGTTCCACTACCGACCAATGCTCACGCAAGGTAGCCGGAGGCGTGACGCGAGCGCCAAGCGCTAGCGTCCGTGCAGGACGACCGCCAAACCGGTCATCAGGGCCAGGACCGCCACGATCGCCAACCCATAGCGCATCACAGCCTGCAGCGCTGGACCTTCGTCTGCATCTACCGTGCTGCAGCCTACGATGACTTTGGCCGGGGCAAACGCGGACCCGATGGCTGCGCCCGCTGTTTGGCCGGCCAGAATAATCATAGGGCTGACACCTATTAAGGCTGCCACGCTCTGTTGGAGATCCCCAAAGATGACGTTGGAGTTCGTGTTTGAGCCGGTCATAAAAGCTCCCAAAGCTCCGATGAAAGGGGCAGCCAGTGGAAAAGCCGAGCCGGCCAGTCTTGCGATCCCATCAGCCAAGTGGTGCGTCATGCCAGCGTGCTCCATCGTCACAGCCATGCCGACCATAGCAGCTGTTCCCAGGCTGGAACCGATGGCGCGGGTCACAACGCCACGTCCAATGCGCCTGACCGCCCCAGGTTGGTAGTAACCACGCCAACGGAAGAGCACGAAGGTGGCAATGGAGGCGTAAACCAGTAGTGCTCCAGGATGACCGAAAACGTTGATGGTGCGCCCCTCCTCCGCCGGTACAACCCAGCCACGAGCAGTGGTCAGTCTGGGGAAGTGCACTCGAAGCACCACCTGACTCACAAAATCGCGCACCGGTGGCACGAGCTGCGCTAAGAGCACGATTGCTATCAGGAGCCCGTAGGGGGCCATCGCCCAGCCAAGCGACAAATCCGATCGGCTATCTGATCTAGCGCTGGCGTTGCCTTCTCCTGGCCGATTGGCACGCCATCGCACCCACGCTACGCCAATCACCAGACCGACGAGACCTGCCGACATGGCTCCAATTGACCAGAGCCCGCTGGTGACGACGAGATACTGGGTCATTGCCATAGGTAAGCCAATCACGAACAGCGTGCCCAAGCCAGACCGGAGCGCGGGCCTCCCGCCCGCTGCCCAGAGTGTGCCAGCTCCGCAACCCAGACATGCCACGCCAAGCATCGCCGCGCTCCAGGGAGCCAACGCTGCTCCACTACGGCCTGTTGCGGCCATAAGGGCGAAGAACGATGACCCAAGGGACCCGAATGTGACGGCCCAGGGATGGCCCACTGAGGGGATCACGATGGCAGCCAGAGGGGGGAATCCCAGGCCGACCAGGAGCGGCGCGGTGACGGCCACGGGCACTCCAAACCCCCCTACGCCCTGGAGAAAGGTGCTGAAGACCCAGCCAAGAAGGAGAGCTTGCATACCTCTGTCTGGCGTCAGTTGTGGAAGGCCCTGACCAATGGCCTCTACGGCGCCTGCCTCCTCGGTTGTGCGATAGAAGAGAAGCGCCCCCCAGATGATGTAGAGCACGAAGAGCGTTAGAAGGAGCCCTTTCAATTGAGCGTAGCCCAGTAAGCGGGCCCCGGCGCCAAAGCGAGCCACGGCGATGATGAGGGCGACGGACCATCCAACCGCTCCTGCCTGTGCACCTCCCCATCGAAGGCGGAGCATCAGGAATAGGACAGTCAATAAAGGTAGAAAAGCGAGAAACCAGTCGAAGGCGTAGATCATAACGTGCTCCTGTGTATCTGTAAGGGTTTCCGAACGGGGAATGTGTGGACCGGCGAGAGCCTCCGCTCCAGATGACCGGGTTCGCCGAAAGAAGACGCACCGGTTATGGTATCAGCGAGCGGCGGGTATCGAGTCGATGTCTGGGTCAAGGATCACTCCGAGACGGAGACTGTCTGAAGGACGATGGCGTTGTCGGTGGTCTTCTCAATAGATAGACGGGTACCTGTCTCCGCCACGTACATCCCGACCTCGAGACGGTGTTCACCTGGCATAGCAGCAGCGCTCACCGGAATGCCGTAGACGTCGGTGACCACCTCACGTTCGGCCCACAGGCTGGTGGGGTAGCTGCCTCTGACCGGCTGTCGGTCCCGCTGGCCCGCCATAGCTCCGTTGGGACCTTTCAGGTGGGTGAAGACCGTGTAGTCCGTGCGCATCTCGGTTAGCGCTCGCCAGGTGAGCGTCAGCGCAAGCGTCTCGCCTGGGGCAACGACTTCCGACGAGATGGCGTATCCAAGGAGTTCAACACGATGACCGAGCGTGACTGTGAGAGGATTAGGGATGTCTGGCACGTCGAAGGTCCGGTCCGTCGCCTCTACGGTGATCTGGCTCAGATCCAGAGTGGTTTGATCTTCCACACAGAGAGTGAGGGGGTATTCGCCTGGGGGCATGGCAAGCGGCAGACGTGAGAGATAGCGGTCGGCAACGAGCTCGCCCCGCTCCCATTCGCTGAAGGGGTAGGTGCCGTGGACGGGATCGCCTTGATAGAGCACTCTGTCGCCTAGCTGGAGCGAGAGTTGATGGCGCGGCCGTGTGGTCTCTTCGGCCCGCCAGAATAGCGTCAGGTTGAGCGATTCTCCGGGCCGTGCCATTCTGGTTCCGAGACGTGTGCCCACGAGAGTCAGACCGTCGAGAGACAGATCGAGGTGTTGATCTAAGTCTAGCTCTCCCACTGCGACGGGTTCCTTGGCCCGGCCGACGTGGACTGGTAACTCGGCATAGAGGCCGGCGTATGCTCCGCTATCGTCAAGCACCGGCAATCTCGTGTCAGCGCCAGGGGCGTAGAGCCCAAATCGAACGGTGTAGTCGCCTGGCGGTGCGCCGGGAGTGATGGGAATAGCTAGATGGTCGACAATCAACTCGCCTTCCGTCCATTGCTCAGAAGGATAGTGAAGGGGCTGTTTCTCTCCCCAGATCGAGCCCCAGGGATCAGCCAGCCTTGCGACAGCCCGGTAGTCGGGTTGGTCTGCGGTGCCTGTCACCTTCCACCAGACGGCGATCTCCACCTCCTCCCCGGATCTCGGCTGGTTCGTCACGGTGTAGCCCGTCAGTCTGACGGCCTGACCAAACGTCACGGATTGCTCTTGCTGGGGTTGCGGCGCTTCCGGCATAGCTGCGCGATAGACATAGAAGGCTGGTGCGCCATCTGGGGCAGGCGGTGTCTCTAGGCGGGTCTCCTTGGGCAGCATGGAGCGCACCCAGTTGACATCTTCGGAGGCTGATCGAGGGAAGAGAAGGAGGGCATCGCCCTCGGAAGGGAAGACGAGCGTTCGTCCGGCGGTGAGCCAGCGTACGGCGTCGTAGTCCTCCGCGAGAAAAGCCAGCGTTGGATGACGGTAGTGTCGGCTAGCGACGTAGGTCGTCGTTGAGGATGGACTGGTCAGTGGGTCCTCGCGATTGAGGTAACGTGCGATATCGACGAGGTCTCCGTCCGCGGCGTCGTAGAGCGCTGGGGAGGAAGCCCATGCCAGGTAGGTCGGTGCTACCTTTGCTCCTTCCACGCAAAGGAGTAGCAGATAGACGATCGGGAACAGGAAATGGATTGAGGGAGGTCTCCAGCTCCCAAGGCGGCGAACTAGAGCAACGATGGCCCACAAGCCTAGTGCCGGGTAGACATAGATAAAGGGCAGAAGACCGACGACGCGCAAGTTGCTCGGTGTGATCTCGCCGGTGGCCAGGGCGCTTGGCAGAAGCATTATCGGTAGTGAGGTCAGCAGAAAGACCCAAGCAGCGAGGGATAACGGCCGGTGGGGAGCGTCTGAGCTGCGCAGCAGGTGGTTCAAGTGCCAGAGCCCGATGCCGAGACCGAGCAGAAACAGGCCAGCGACGACTGGGCCGAAGAGTGGACGCCCAGGGAGGTTGAAGCGAACGTAGGGATCGCCCTCTACGAAGAGCATCCTCAGACAGGCGATCATGCCGCTCCATACTTCGCTCCAATTGTCGGCGGCGACCTGCTGTGCCCTGATGAGGAAGCTGCCCGGATGCGTAAACCAATAGCGTGCCAGGGGAGCAAGAACAAGGGCGGCGGTTCCAATGACTACTCCGGACTGGACAAGGCGCTCTCGTCTTCTTCCACGGTGGGCGACGATGCGTGTCAGCAGCGCCGCTGCCAAGGGCAGCGGGAAGGCTCGGGCTGCTAGGTACGTGTAGGCGGTCAGGCCGCAGAACAGTCCTGCAAGAAGAAGCCACCCATTGACTGTCGAGCTGGGCCAGTCGTGTTCGGCTCTGCGCAATCCTCGCCACAAGGCTGCCACGGTGAGCCCCTGGAGTAAGGGTTGCGTAATCGCTCGAAAGCCATAGCGGCTGAGGACGAGGTGCCAGAACGAGATGGCGAGAAGGGCAGCGGTGCCTGTAGCGATCCAGCGTGCGTCGGGGTGGTCACGCAGCAGTTCATAGACTGCCCATGCGCTGACCGCGACGGTCATCACGCCGATGGAAGCTGAACCCAGGCGAAGAGCCATAGCGCTCACGCCGAAGAGTCTCATCCATAGCGCTGTCCAATAGAAGAAGAGGACCTCTTTGCCTGTGTATGAGGCGATGAAGACCGGTCTACGCAGGCCGCGTGCGATCTCACCAGCAAGAATGCCATTGGCTGCCTCGTCGTAGTGGAGGCCGAGGGGAAGCTCTGGCAGCCGATGGAGACGCAGGCTGGCTGCGACGAGAAGAATAGCGAAGAGTGTTGCCAGGATGATCCAACGCGTGATGATACGGGGGGGACTCACGTTAGGCCTCAGTGCAGCAGGGTATCGAAGAGAGGAGATGCAAGAACTCCATTGCCCGCCCGGCGAGCAGAACTCGGATCAGTGGACGGTGTCGGAGATAGGGATATCGAGTGAGCCAATCTCTTTGACTTCTATATGGAAGACGAATTCATGCTCGCCTGGCTTCAGCGGCTCGGAGGCGACGTGAACAGTGACCACCACGCCGACCGGGAAATGCAGGGGGGTTCCCGAGGAGATCTGGCTCATAGAGCGCGCGTTGCCGCTAGGAGGCACAATCGTCACCCGAGAATCATCGATTGCTTCGCCATCTACGTCAAGGCCGCTAACGTCTGTGATCGTCGCTGGCGCGATGAGGTTCTTAAGGTCGAAGGCGAAGCCGTTGTCCTCAAGGCGCAGTGAATCTTTAACGTAGAGTTTCTTGAGCACGGTTGGTGGGATGACGGGCATAGTATCTCCTTTCCTCGCTAGTTGTAGCACGAAGTGAAAGAATCCGCAAGTGGGGCCAAGTTGAGGACACCCGGGGGGCCGAGCCTCTCTAGCTGATGAGGCACACCGCCGCTGTCGCGGCCACGACGAGCGTCGAAGGAGCGATGCGCTGGTAGATCGGTCCCCATTCGGCTTCGAAATATAGGCGGGTTAAGGAAAGGCAAAGATGGAGAGGCGAGCACATCACACCCAAAAACGCTCCTGCCATCATCCACGCTGCCCATCCCGGCGGGATGGCTGCCCCGTTGGATGCCACCAGAGGTAGGACAACCGGAAAGCCAATGCTGAAAGCTGCGTGCGACAGACCGGTCAGCAGCCCGGCGATGAAGGGGACCACGAAGGCGATTAGCGCTAACGGCACGTGAGACCGGATCAAGGTCTCGGATACGCCGCTGATGGCCCCACTGCTATCCAGGACGCGACGGAAGATCAATGCCCCAAAGAGCACCACGATAGTCTCCCAGGGAATACGCTTATGCAGAACGTGCCCCAGCGTGCGCAGGTTGATCTGTTTCAAGATCATCACCAAGCTGATGGTTACGACCAAGCTGATGATCAGTGTGGCGCGTTCGTCGAGCGGTAAGGCCAGTGAGAGGATGATCACTAGACCAATGGGCCAGACACTGGTCGTCAGAGTCCGTAATCTGCCGAGGCGATCAGAAGACGACGTTGCATTGTTCGGCATTCTTTGTATGCCGATCAAGCCGAAGATGACGCCACTTGCCACGGCTGCAGCGGTCAACGGCCAGGTTGCCCTCGCCAATTGAAAGGTCGCAAGATTGAGGAGCGCTGCGGCTAACATCATGGAGGGATAGAGCGGGAAGATGTACTCCCAGATGTGGCGGAACCAATAGTTGATGAAGGTCTTCCGTCCTCGATCAACATTGAATTGATCACCGATCTCGTTGACCATTGGCGCCGAGAACATCGCTCCGCCAACCATAGGCAGAAGCCCAACCAGAGCTGGAAGTGCGGCAATAACGAGGCGCCCGCTCGGAATCAGGTCGTGGAGAGCATCGACCATACCCTGCAAGCTGGCCGTCTCGCGCAACAACTCGCTGAGGACCATGATCAGGACAATAGAGACCGCCAGTCGCAGTGTCAAGAGATCAACACTGGCCAGCAGGACATCGCGGCCGACGGCCAGGAGGGGATAGTCGAATAAGAGTCCGATCGCTGTAGAGGCGATGAGGAGTACCAATCCCAGGTTCCACCGACGACCAAGGAGCAAGATGATGCCAGCGAAAACGACGCAGAGCTTAACGAGGGGCATCAGCGTGGTATCTCGGCCTCGTCAGGTGGAGAGAGGCACGTTGCGTCACAGTGGATGGTGGACCATGAATGGGGCGTAGGTCTCTCTGCAGATATCATAGCAACGAAGAGTATACCTGGGAATCCGTTACAAGTCCAGTTTCCTGTTCCAGACCTGACAAGGGTATCCTTTCATGGTATCATAGCTTCCGCTCGGCAGTATGCTAGATGCGTCGGACGCTGAATAAAGGCCTATTCATCAACTCGTAGATAGCTACTCCCCCAGGACACAGCACGTGTGAAAAGGAGCGACAAATGGTCAAGATCATCACCGATACAACGTCGGGCCTCTCGGATGACGTGGCCCAGCGGTACGGCATCCCTGTCATCCCCCAGGTCATTATCTTCGGATCTGATTCCTATCTTGAGGGCCAGGAGATCGACCATGCGACGTTTATGGAGAGGTTAATCGCATCGAAGAGCCTCCCTAAGACGTCTGCCCCGCCGCCGGAGCTTTTCACCGAGATGTTTGAGGTGTTGGCCCCGCAGGGAGAGCCCATTCTCTGTATTCATCCCTCAACCGAGCTGAGCGGCACGGTCCGTTCCGCCAGCGTGGCAGCCGCTGATTTCCCGGATGCTGACATTCGGATCATAGACACCCGATTAGTCGGCAGTCCTTTGGCTACCTTGGTGACGCTGGCTGCCCAATGGGCTGAGGTTGGCTTTGAAGTCGATACCATCGAGGAGCGCCTTCGGAGCTTCATACCCCGCAGCCGTGTCTACTTCCTGGTGGATACCTTGGAGTACTTGGCCAAGAACGGGCGCATTGGCGATGCAGCTGCGCTCTTGGGGAGTGTGTTGCGCGTCAAACCGATCCTCACGTTGCGAGATGGGCGAGCGGATCAGTTTGAGCGAACCCGAACGCGGAAGCGTGCTGTGGCCCGCCTGAAGGATTTGGTGCTTCAGCAGATACCAGGTGATGGGAGCGGGCATCTTTCCATCATGCACGCTGCAGTGCCCGAGCAGGCGCAATCACTGGCCGACGACCTTTGCACGGCCCTGGACCTTCCCCCTGTGCCGATTCTTGACCTACCGCCAGCTATCGTGACTCACGCCGGGCCCGGCGTGCTAGCTGTTGCCTTCTTCGTCGCTGATTGATTCGGGGGTACACGATGCAGATCCGAAAGCTCGACACGTCTCTCTCCCGTGACGTACGATCCTTCATTGCTTTGCCCTTCGATCTCTACCGCGACAACCCTCGATGGGTGCCGCCCATTGTATCCGACATGCGCTTGGCGTTGAATCGGGACGAGTATCCATTCTACCGTCATTCAAGCGCTGACTTCTTTGTTGCCGAGGAGGGAGAGAGGACCCTGGGTCGTATCGCGGCGATCGACAATCGGCTCTACAACACACATCATCAAAGCAACACAGCGTTCTTCTATTTCTTCGAGACAGTGAAAGATCTTGATGTAGCTCGTGCGCTCTTCGATGCGGCTTTTGATTGGGCGCGAGGTCGTGGGTTAAACGTGATGATTGGCCCCCGAGGTCTGTTGCGCGGCGATGGCCATGGTCTGTTGGTCGATGGATTCGAACATCGACCGGCTATGGGCATCCCCTACAATCCTCCATACTACGCTACGTTTCTCAAGGCTCTCGGGTTCGAGAAAGAGATCGACTTTCTTTCTGCGCATCTGAGCGGTGACTTCGATCTGCCGCAGCGGTTCTACGACCTTGCCGACAAAGTCAAGGAGCGACGTGGGTTCTGGGTGAAGTCCTTCACCAGCAAACGTGACCTGCGTCGTTGGGTATCCGAGGTGCAGCGGGTGAACAACGAGGCTTTCACCAACGTGTGGGGCTACTATCCCATCGACGAAGCCGAGGCCAACGCCTTGGCTGATCGCTTCCTCGCTGCGGCTGATCCGCGGCTGATCAAACTGGTGATGAAGGAAGACCAAGTGGTCGGCTTCGTGATCGGGTATCCGGACATCTCGGCCGGCATCCAGCGGGCGAACGGGCGGATCTGGCCCTTTGGATGGTTACATCTCCTGATCGCCTTCAAGCGCACCAAGGAGATCAACTTCAACGGAGCAGGGATCCTTCCACAGCACCAGGGTGCGGGGGCGAGCGTTGTGCTTTACACTGAGTTGGCAAAGACTGTCCTCGACTTCGGTTTTGACCACGCGGACTTAGTGCAGGTGGCCGAGAATAACGTTGAGAGCAGAGGGGAGGTCGATGCCGTCGGGGGGGAGTGGTATAAACGCCATCGCATCTATCGGCGTAGCCTTTAGGCGTTCCAGGAGGAGAGCGTGCGTGTAGGATCGAGTCTTCTACTCAGCCTGGGTTGTTGCCTGGTTTAGGCTGCAGCGCCCCGGCGATGGCTGTGATGTGCTCCGGCGTCGACCCGCAGCAGCCGCCGACAACCTTGGCTCCTAGAGTGGCGAATTGGCGTGCGTAATCCGCCATATCCTCCGGCGTGGCGTCGTAGATGACCTCATTATCTACCATCCGGGGCTTGCCGGCGTTTGGCTTGACGACAAGAGCCATCTCAGGCGCGACTCGGTGCATGATTTCCACAGCGCCCAGCGTCATGTCGAGCGTTGCGCCGCAGTTAGCTCCAAGAGCATCCACGCCTAGGTCCAGCAAGGCCTCGGCCGCTTCCTCCGGGCGCGTACCCATATTTGTCCGGCCATGGCTATCGAAGGAGAGAGTGGCCGTCACGGAGGTGCCGTTCGCGACCTGCAGGGCTCCTTCCACAGCTGCTCGGACCTCCTCCAAAGCAGCCATCGTCTCAATGTATAGCACGTCCACCCCGGCCCTGACCAGAGCGCTCGCTTGTTCCGCGAAGATGTCTACTGCTTCTTGGTAGGTGAGATCGCCCAAGGGCGCGAGAAACTCGCCCATCGGGCCGATGTCACCGGCCACGAATGCCTCATCGCCGGCCGCCTCGCGAGCGATTTCCACGGCCCGGCGGTTGATCTCCTCCAGACGGTCACTCAGCCCGCTGCGCTCCAACCGCGGTCGAGTCGCCCCGAAGGTGCAGGTCAGGATCAGTTCCGAGCCAGCGTCGATGTAGGCCCGGTGAACGTTGAGCACGGCCGCGGCGTTATCCAACAGCCAGCCCTCAGGGGGCGTGCCCGGCGGTAGCCCGGCTGTTTGCAGCATCGTGCCCATCGCGCCGTCAGCAACGATGACGGGCGCTGAACCCGCCTGGGCATCCTGCAACCTGGTAGCGAAATCTCTCTTCTTCAACTTATCTCCCCCCTCAATGTACCACGGGCAGCGTCAACAGGGCGTGCGGCACGACAAGCACGTCCAGTTGATCGCCGAGCGCCTGAGAAGCCATAGTCAGCGCCTCTTCTACTGTCCCGGCTGCCGTCATCTTACAAGCCGAGACTATCTCGGGGCATTGACTGCCCACGATAACCACCTGGGCTTCCTCCAGCACCTTGGCCATAACGAAAGCCCGCTGCTGTCCGGGCGGATAGCCGTGTTCGCGGGCGTTGCAAAGAATCGACCGGACGTCGGGCGCGTCCCACATAGCCTCGAGAAACCGTTGCTCTCCCACGCCCTCGCCGGCGCCCTCTTGGCACGGCGCAGGGATGATGAGGAAGCCGCCAGGCCTGACCACAGGTGTCGGGGCAAAGAAGAGGTAGGAGGCTGCGCGACTGGCCTGGTAGAGGTTGGCGTCCTTGGGGTATCCGACCCCGCCGATGGCAATGTCGACCTGATGGGGAATCGGCACTTCGTAGATAGAGCGCGCGAACGTTACGATCTCTCGGTGGGTCTCCACCGGCTCGCCAGCCTTCACACAGACGACGCGTTTCTCGTCATCCAAGACGACGTTGAGGATGAAATCTAGACCCGCACGTCGTGCGGCCTCGGTGACGGCCTCGTGAAAGGGGTTGCCCTCGATACGGCCCAGTCGCGTGTCAGGATGGTCAACGAAGGCAGGCCCATGGGTGTGCGCGATAAGAGCTTCTCCTGCAGCCCCGACGGCCACCGTCTTTCGTCCGCCGGAGTAGCCGGCGTACTGATGAGGTTCTACCAGGCCCGTCGCCATCAGCAGGTCCGCCTCGTAAGCTGCCTGGTGGACTGAGACTGGGACGCCACCATCGGTAACGCCCAGGTCAACGAGCTTATCGTCATTCTGAGGCTCGTTGTCGATGACGCGGTAGCGCTCGACCACCGCCAGGCCTAGTTTGGCGACCTTCTCCTCGGGGGTGGAGGGGCGATGCATACCGATGCCGCAGAGTAAGGTGATGTTCTGATCCTGCACACCAGCTGCCTCCAGCTCGCGCAGGAGGGCTGGCACCAGCAGGTGGTCGGGGCTGGCGCGGGTGATGTCGGTGAAGACGATGCAGACCTTGAGCGAAGCGGCGTCACCGCGGCCCACCAGCTCTTGGACTGAGGGTGAATCCAACGGATCCTTCAGTGCTTCCCGAATACTCCCCTCCACATCCTCAAGAGGACTGACAGGCTTGGAGGTCACGACAGTGCCCGTCATGCCGGGAGGCAGCTGAAACGACAGTGACGTGCGGCCGTAGGGGACATGGAACCGGGAGGACTCCACAGCTATGCCGACTCCTTTCACACTCGTGGGCTGCCCCATGCAGCCAAGACGGATATCATAGCAACGAGGGTTGCTCTGAGCGGTCGTATGGGACGTCAAGGTGTCTGTAGGCGCGAGCCGTTGCCACTCGGCCGCGAGGCGTGCGGTCTAAGAACCCCAGACGGAGCAGGTACGGCTCAATGACGTCCATAATGGTATCCGATTCTTCACTCACGGCTGCAGCAATCGTGTCCAGTCCAACGGGGCCGCCCTCGAACTTGTCGATGATCGTGGTCAGCACCCTTCGATCGACGTCGTCCAAGCCTCGCCTGTCGACGTTCAACAGCTCGAGAGCCGCGCACGCTATCCTGGCGGTGATACGTCCCTGAGCTCGCACCTGAGCGTAGTCTCGTACCCGCTTGAGCAGCCGCAGGGCAACGCGTGGCGTCCCACGTCCTCGGCGCGCGATCTCAGCTGCTCCTCCCTCATCGATCTCCACCTCCAGGACCCTGGCAGCGCGGCGGACAATGGCAGCCAGCGACTCCTGGTCGTAGAAGTCCACGCGGAAGGTAGCGCCGAAGCGCGAGCGCAAGGGGGCGGTGAGCAGGGCCAGACGGGTGGTGGCGCCCACGACGGTGAATCGGGGTAGGTTAAGCCGGATAGACCGCGCGCTGGGTCCTTTTCCAATCACGAAGTCGAGGGCGAAGTCCTCCATCGCTGGGTAGAGAATCTCCTCCACAGCGTGTCCCAGGCGGTGTACCTCGTCGATGAAAAACACCTCCTTATGGCGGAGGTTGCTGAGGATGGCTGCGAGGTCGCCTGTCCGCTCGATGGCGGGACCCGAGGTGACGCGGATAGGTACATCCATCTCGTTGGCGATGATGTGGGAGAGTGTCGTCTTGCCCAGGCCGGGCGGTCCATAGAGCAGCACATGGTCAATCGCCTCGTCTCGCTTCTTGGCCGCCTCGATGAGGATGGAGAGATTGGCGCGAACGTGATCCTGGCCAATGAGATCATCCAGACGCTGGGGTCGCAGAGCTTGGTCCAGTACGACTTCCTCTTCTTCAGGTTCTGGCGAGATTATTCGTTCATCCATACTGACGCATATTATACTTGGAACGAGTGGAGAGGGAAAGCGTCTTTTGACAAGCAAGGGCTTAGCCAGTACAATCGGGACTCGACACTCAAGGAGGTGCACACTGATGGAGGACTTCGCTACGATGCCCCAGGTAAATGTCTCGTCCCATCCGCTGGTCAAGCATAAGATGGCCTTGCTTCGAGATCAGCGCACGGATCCCAAGAAGTTCCGCGAGCTTCTGGGAGAGCTATCAATTCTACTTGCTTACGAGGCGACGGAAGATCTGGCGACAGAACCTGTGTCAGTTACTACTCCGTTGGGCCAGTCGGAAGAGCGTCGGCTCCGAGAACACGTAGGCCTTGTCCCGATTCTGCGAGCTGGACTGGGTATGGTGGAGGGAATCTGGAATATGATGCCCAATGCCGAAGTCTGGCATATCGGACTCCGTCGAGACGAGCGGACGCTGGAACCGATCGAGTACTATGCACGCTTGCCGGTGAGACCGACGGTGGATCTGTGCTTGATTCTCGATCCGATGCTTGCCACCGGGGGATCCGCCGTAGCGGCTGTGGACACCCTCAAGGCGTGGGGTGCCGAACGGATCACCTTTGTCGGTGTCATCGCTTCGACCGAGGGCATACGGAACCTGTCCGAGGCCCATCCTGACGTTCCTCTCTATCTCGCCGCTGTCGATGAGCGACTCAACGATGCTGGTTTGATCGTTCCTGGCCTGGGGGATGCGGGGGATCGACTGTTCGGTACCGCCTAGGTCTGGCATGTATCTGCGCCAATACGTTCTGGTCTTCGGCGTGTCGTTCGGTGTAGCGGTCCTGGTCACGCCTCTCGTCGGGCACCTTGGAAGGAAGCTCAATGTCGTCGACCGGCCTGGTGGTCGCCGCCGTCATAGGGGAACCGTCCCCCGTCTTGGCGGCTTGGCTGTCTTTGTCGCCTTCGCTGCGGCGGTTGGTGTGGCTGCCTGGCGGGGAGACTTGACGACAGACTATGGGTCAGGTGACACCCTGCGATTGAACGGATTGCTGATCGGAGGGGGGCTTGCTTTGCTCTTTGGTTTCCTTGATGATCTCTTGGAACTGCCGTCAGGGCCCCAATTCGCATTTCAGTTTATTCTGTCGCTGATCGCGCTTGCCACCCTCCTTTGGCTCGAGCGCTTCACCGTGCCTTTTTTCGGTACCGTCAGGCTGAATGAGTATCCTTGGGGGCCGGTGGCTTACATTCCGTTGACGATCTTCTGGGTGATGGGGATGGTCAACACGGTTAACTGGTTGGATGGGCTGGACGGGCTTGCTGCCGGGGTGGGGGCGATTTTGTGTCTGGTGCTGGCGGTTCATATGCGCTATCTCGCCGATCAGCCCCAGCCGACCGTGGCGCTGCTTCCACTGGCTCTGGTGGGTGCACTGGTCGGTTTTCTGCCCTACAACGTGGCACCAGCACGGACCTTCTTGGGAAGCACCGGTACTTTCTTTGTGGGGTATGCGCTAGCGGCCTTAGGGCTCATCGCCGGTGGTCGGACCGCCACGGTGCTGATGGTGATGGGGTTGCCCATTGTCGATGTTGCCTGGCAGATCTTTGATCGCCTGCGTCGCCGTCGCTCTCCTGTCCAGGGCGATCGAGGACATCTTCATTATCGCTTGCGCGATCTGGGCCTCTCGAAACGCCTCATTGTTCTTCTCTATTGGAGCTTCTGCGGGCTATTTGGTCTCCTGGCTCTAGTGGCTGCACCGTGGCAGAAGCTAATCGCGTTGGTGAGCCTCAGCTTGATCGTGATCCTGGCGCTCGTCTTCCTCTCCCGCGACACCTAGGCCTTCAGAAAACGTACCTATTCACCTTGTGGCTCTCATGCTCTAGCCGGATTAGGCGGCCTTCCGCCCGTGATCCGGCGATTTCGCGCCCAAGACCGCGGATCACGGCTCGTCTCGAGCCATCCGCTGGGAGCAGCAGGTGAACAGTTACAGAAAACGATAGGAGGCCGTCCGTCGGTACACGGCTTGGCGAGTCAGCACAACAAGAGCTGGGCCGTTTTCGGCGGACTAAGTGGCTAAGAGGGCTCAAATCGCGCTGTGAAGTGCCGGAGGAGCTCGGGCGCGTACGTGTAGCGCAGCCCTTCTATCTCCTCACGACGGTCGCGGAGCCGCTGGCAAGTCGCCACCACGTAGTCTAGATGAGCCTGGGTGTAGACACGGCGTGGAATCGCCAGCCGGACCAACTCGAGCTCCGGGTAGATCATTCTCCCGGTCTCGGGGTCCTCGTGAGCGAACATCACACTGCCGATCTCCACACCTCGAATCCCGCCCTCAAGGTACAACGTACAGACCAGGGCCTGGCCGGGCAGCTCCTCTTGGGGTATGTGGGGCAGCAACCGCTTGGCGTCGAGATAGACCGCGTGTCCCCCGGGCGGTTCCAGAATGGGGATGTTCTCCTCCATCAACCGTTCAGCCAGGTATCTCGTATGTTCGATACGATAGGAGAGATACCGTTCGTCGAGACCCTCCCACAGGCCGCGGGCAACCGCCTCCAGGTCGCGCCCTGCCAGGCCGCCGTAAGTAGGGAATCCCTCACGGATGATCAGTTCCTGGCGCACTCGCTGGAAGAGTGCGTCGTCGTTCATAGCCAGGAAGCCGCCAATGTTCACCAGGGCGTCCTTCTTAGCCGACATCGTGCAACCGTCAGCGTAGGAGAACATCTCGCGGGCGATCTCCAGGACGGGGGTATCCTGATAGCCCGGTTCCCGCAGCTTAATGAAATAGGCGTTCTCGGCGTAGCGGCAGGCGTCCAGGAAGAAGGGGATCTCGTAGCGGTGTAGAACCCTGCTGGCCGCACGGATGTTTGCCATGGAGACTGGCTGGCCGCCTCCAGAGTTATTGGTGACCGTGAGCATGCCCAAGGGGATGTTCTCTGGTCCGGTCTGCTCAATGAAGCTCTCTAGCTTTTCGAGGTCGATGTTGCCCTTAAATGGAGCGTGGGCCGTAGGGTCGAGTCCCACATCGGCTATAAGGTCGACGGGATTGCCCTCTCGCGCGATGATGTTGGCCTGGGTAGTGTCGAAATGCATATTGCTCGGCACCGATGTGCCCGGTTCGACCAAGCAGCTGAACAAGACGGCCTCGGCAGCTCGTCCCTGGTGAGTAGGCACGAAATGAGGGAAGCCGGTGATCGAGACGATAGCCTTCTCCAGATTGAAGAAGTTGCGGCAACCAGCGTAGCTCTCATCACCGATCATCATGCCGGCCCATTGGTTATCCGACATAGCCGCCGTACCAGAATCGGTCAACAGGTCGATGTAAACATCCTCAGCTCGTACAGCAAAGAGGTTATATCCTGCGTCTTCCAGGATCCTCTCTCTCTCCTGAGCACTGGGCTGATGGATCGGCTCAACGGTTTTGATCCTAAAGGGCTCGACGGGGTAGTTGGCCATAGGGCACTCCTCTGTCCGTGCTAGACGACAACGTGTCGCGAACGGTGATAGGGCAGATAGCTACATATAGGGCATATAGTGTACACTGTTTCTGGCGAAGAGCAATTGACAGGTACGCCATTCTCGTTTAGAATAAGGCATTGTCACAGTCTGCCTGGAGCCACGGGCTTATGTGATCTTGGTTCGTTGCGGGTTTCGTTTTGTGCAATGCACATTGCGTTTTGGGATGTAAGGGAGCCGCTCCGCTTCCCTTCCATAAGAGTGAAAGGGAGTCACAGTCTCAATGAAGGACTATCAGACCGAACAACTGCGGAATATTGTTCTGCTCGGCCACGGAAGTTCCGGCAAGACCTCTCTCGCAGAAGCGATGTTGTACACCAGTGGTGCTATCAACCGCATGGGAGAAGTTGAGGATGGTACCACCGTTGCTGACTACGATGACGAGGAAAGACGCCGGCACATCTCCCTAAACCTGGCCGTGGTCCCGGTTGAATGGAAGGGGCACAAGGTCAATGTGTTGGACACCCCCGGCTACACGGACTTTGTCGGGGAGGCCAAGAGCGCTGTGCGGGTAGCAGATGCGGCTGTGATCGTGGTCGACGCTGTCTCTGGCGTCGAGGTAGGTACCGAGCTCGTCTGGAGATTCGCCGATGAGCAGGATCTAGCTCGACTCGTTGTGATCAACAAGGTCAATCGAGAAAACGTCGATGTCGATCGTACGCTAGAGGCGCTGGAGGAGACATTTGGAGAGAACTTCGTCCTCACCCATCTTCCCATTGGCACAGCAGAGGAGTGTGCCGGGGTCGTTGACTTGGTGAATATGCGAGCCCTGATGGGCTCGGATGGGACGGTCGCCGATATCCCTGCTGACATAGTTGATCAGGCGGAAGATGCTCGCGTGCAGCTGATTGAGGCCGCTGCAGAGGCTGATGACGAGCTGATTATGAAATACCTGGAGGGCGAAGATTTAACCGAGGACGAGATCCGTCGAGGTCTCAGGGTGGCAATCCTTCGGGGTACAGCTGTTCCCGTGATGGTCACTGCGGCAACAGAGAACATCGGCACGATGGGGATACTGGAGACGGTGGTCGACTACGCTCCCTCGCCCTTGGATCGCGAACCGGTTACGGCGGAAGGGCCCGACGGTGAAGAGGAAGTGGCGCCTGATAAGGCTGGCTCTCTGGCTGCTCTCGTCTTCAAGACCACGGCCGATCCCTACGTCGGCAAGCTCACCTATTTCCGTGTCTATAGAGGGGTGATGTCCTCTGATAGTCGCGTTCTCAACAGCCGGGCCGATGCAGAGGAGCGATTGGGGCAGCTTTATGTTATGCGTGGTCAGGAGCAGATCAGTGTGTCCCAGTTGCAGCCCGGTGACATAGGCGCGGTTGCCAAGCTATCTGATACGCTGACGGGCGATACGCTGTGCGATCAGGAGCATCCTGTGGTCCTCCCGGGTCCAGAGTTCCCATCACCGGTTTTCAGCGTAGCCGTCTCGCCGAAGAGCAAGTCCGATCAGGCTAAGCTTGGGCCTACGATGAGCCGCATCTGCGAGGAAGATCCCACTCTGCGTTGGCGCCAGGAACCCAGCACGAAAGAGATGCTTCTCCAGGGGATGGGGGGCGCACACGTTGACATCGCTGTGCGCCGGATGTCAAACCGATTCGACGTGCAGGTCGAGACGTCGACCCCGAAAGTGCCCTACCGAGAAACCATCACACGCATGAATGCTGATCAGTATCGTCACAAGAAGCAGACGGGGGGGGCTGGTCAGTTTGCCGAGGTCCACCTGCGAGTGGAGCCCCTACCTCGAGGTACTGGATTCGAGTATGACTGGGCGGTGACCGGTGGTGCTATCTCAACGAGCTTCCAAAGCTCTATTGAGAAGGGGATCAGACAAGTCTTGGACAAGGGCGCTATCGCGGGCTACCCGGTGGTTGACCTCAGGGCGGTCGTTTACGATGGCAAGGAGCACCCGGTTGATTCCAAGGACATCGCTTTCCAGATCGCGGGTCGCGAGGTCTTCAAGAAGGTCGTGCAAGGTGCAGGCCCGACGCTCCTGGAACCGATCTACAAGGTCTCTGTCACGGTGCCGGAGGAGTACACCGGGGACATCATCGGCGACCTCAATACAAGGCGGGCGCAGGTACAGGGTATGGATCAGCGCGCTGGCAAGACGATCATCAACGCGCTGGCACCTTTTGCGGAGATGCAGCGCTACGCCACGGACTTGCGAAGCCTGACCCAGGGGCGCGGCCTGTTCTCCATGGCGTTCGACCACTATGAACCGGTACCCTCTCATCTTCAGCAGGAGATCGTCGAGGCACATCGGCGAGATCAGGAGGAGTAGGGACTCGGATCGAGATTGCCAGGCGGGGAGCCCGCCTTCAGGGTCGATCTCGTCGTTCGAGTATCCTGTTCACGTTGGGTGCGTTCGATCTATACTTGAGAAGCTCGTAAGAGAGCGAACGGGACTCGCTCCGAGGTAGAAAAGGAGCGAGTCTTTGTTTTCCCCGATCGTCATCGATGCTAGAGATACCGCCATCCGATTGTCAGTCTCCGGGGCGTGCCAGTCGCCTGTCCACACTCTCGATCGCGGGCGTCTGGGTCGTCGCCGCCTACGTGGCTGCACAGATGATGGCTGATGTGCTCAGTCTCAAGATCGCCTGGGTGGCTGGCTTCAGCGTTGACGCTGGCACCTTCATTTATCCGTTCACGTTCACGCTGCGTGACATGGTACACAAGCTGCTGGGACGGGTTGCTGCTCGCGCCGTCATCCTGGCTGCTGGGGCCATCAATCTAGTGATGGCCCTGTTGTTCAGCTTCGCGGCTTGGCTCCCTCCCGACCCTAGCTGGCCGCTCCAGGACGAGTTCGCAGCTGTGCTCACGCCGGTGTGGCGGATCGTCACTGCTTCTATCGCTGCTGAGCTTGTCAGTGAGTTCACAGATACAGAGATCTATCACTTGTGGGTCACCAAGGTCACGCGTCGTTTCCAATGGGCAAGAGTACTGATCAGTAACAGCTTCAGTGTGCCCCTAGATAGCCTGATCTTTAGCTGGGGGGCCTTCGGGGGACGGTATGCCAGCGCGACTGTATGGTCCATCTTCCTCTCCAACGTGATCTTGAAAGGCCTCGTGACCTTGGTCAGCCTGCCAGGGATCTATCTGGTCCCAAGTACACGTGAACGTTCAGAGATGAGATGAACGCTGTAGGTTGTTCATCTGATGGCACGCTTCTCTCCACGTCATAGGGGAGCGCTCGTTGGTACACGATGTGAGGTTTGCGACTGATGTCTGATATCTCCAGCCATAATCGGTCTGATCCCTATGCTGTGCCCGAGGGCCACAAGTCTGGCTTCGTCGCTGTGATTGGCCGACCGAACGTTGGCAAGTCGACGCTGGTCAATCAATATGTGGGTGAGAAGGTCGCCATCGTCTCGTCCAAGCCCCAGACAACGCGAAGTCGCATTCTGGGTATTCTGACTCGAGAGACGTTTCAGGTAATTTTCGTCGATACGCCTGGTATTCATCGGCCCTTCCACAAGCTGGGGAAGATCATGGTCAGCACGGCGACAGACGTCATCCCGGACGCCGACGTGGTGCTGTTCATGGTTGACGCCTCTATGAGGCCTGACAAAGAGGACCGGATGATTGCGGACATCCTCGAAAAGCAGACGGGTGCGCCGGTCATCTTGGTGCTCAATAAGATGGATCTTCTGCTGCCCGAGAAGGTTGAAGCTCACACCGAGGCCTACTGGGAGATGGCTCCTTTTCACGACGAGTGGATGATGACGACGGCGACTGAGGGGACGAACCTCGATGCTTTGCTCGAGCGAATCGTCGATGCGTTGCCCGAGGGACCCCGATACTACCCGCGGGAATACTTCACCGATCAGACCGAGCGCGAGATCGTTGCCGAGCTCATCAGGGAGCAGGTGCTACGCAATACCTACCATGAGGTTCCCCATTCTGTCGCTGTCGTCGTGGAGGAATTCAAGGAGCGAGAGGAGGGAGTGGTCTACATCGCAGCCAATGTCTTTGTGGAGAAAGAGTCTCAGAAGGGAATCATCATCGGGCGTGGGGGACGTATGATCCGCAAGATTGGCTCCGATGCACGAGGGGCTGTGGAGCGTTTGGTGGGTGGCAAGGTTTATCTCGACCTATGGGTGAAGGTTCGGGAGGGTTGGCGGGAGAACGAAAGGGAGCTGCGTCGTCTTGGGTTCGAACGCTCTTGAGGTCCACTCTGGTCTGTCATACACTTCGACTGATCCAGAGCACTGAAGGTGCTGATTCTGTGACCATGCGTCTTCCATTGAGTCGGTTCATGGATAATGAACAGGTTGTCCTGGATCACCAGATCTGCAAACCATGCTGCACAAAGGCTTGAACTCTAGGCTGGAATGTGGTATAGTAGCTTCATCCTACCGGTAGAGAGCGTGGGCTGAGGAGGGATGCGTCAATGAAACGATCTTACTTACTCGTGGTTATGACAGCAGCAGCTTTGAGCTTGTTGGCGATCCTCTTCTCCGCTCTTCCCATGCACAGCGGTGCTGCCATGGCTGATTCTGATTCTAATGCCAATCCGTTTGAGAAGCTGCAAGGGGCTGTCTATGCTCCCCTCTATCAGGCGCAGCAATTTGAATGCACCGTTACCTACACGACGACGGACAGCCTGGACAACGTCAACGCCTGCCCCGTCGGGGAGAGCTCGGAGTACTGCGCCAACAACAAGGCCACCACGTTATCTAGCTATGACAACTTGGCACTGATAGCCGAGACCGATGTTCCAGAGGGTGAAGAGCGGGAAGTGGCGGTTCACGAAGATTGGTTCAGGCTTGACAATGCTGACGTCGATGCGCTCTATACGGTACAAGCCGTCCCCGATCGAACGAGAAACTACAACCTCGGCATTGTCGTTTACGACCTCAACTATGACGAGGTTGACAGCGATGAAGATCCCCTGGACAACAGCAGCGAGGTGACGTTCCAGGCCGACAGCGTTGGGCCGTACTTCTTTCGCGTCTTTCAGCTCACCGGTGATTGCACCGGCCGAACGTACGACCTGAATGCTTCCAAGGTGGAACCGACCGCTACGCCAACCTTGACGCCTATGCCAAGTACCGACGAAGACGCCTATGAGCCTAACGACAGTTTTGAGGAGGCGATGGCTGGGGCTCCTACACTGCCTATCCAGGTACCCATCCTTTTGGAGCTGACCTTCCATACTGACGATGACGTGGACTATTTCCGCTTCTACACCAAGTCCGGGCGTTGGTATCAAGCCACGACCAGCGACCTGAACTTGATTGACACCCTCGTGGAAATCTACGACTCGAATCAGACCAGGATTGAGCGGGATGACGACGGTGCAGGCGGGCTTGCCTCTCAAGCCTCCTGGAGGGCGAGCTATGATGGCTACTACTACATCGTGGTCCAGAATAACGTGAATTCGGCGGGCAGTTACAACTTGACAATCGACGAGATCACCGCTCCGGCAACAGCGACCCCTGGCACGCCAAGCCCTGGACCGACGCCGCGTGCCAGAGCCGATGATTGCGAGAGCAATCCGGACTTCGAACGAGCGTGCGTTATCCCAGTGAACCAGACGCAGACCTTCAATTTCGTGCCCGTGGTTGGCGAGGGACCGGACAATGATTTCTACAAGATCTGGGTCAAGCCGGGCCTCCACTTCCGCTGTGAGACGTCAGATCTCTCTCCCGGTGTCGATCCGAATATGATCGTCTTTTCAGGGCCGTCATGGGATCAGGCCATCGGTGGCAACGACGACATCGCCCCGTGCGACTACAACAGCGCCTTAAACTACTACTCGACTTATTCCGGGTGGCTGTATGTTCTAGTCGGGACGGGCGACCGCACGCCGCCCGACATCTTGGACAGCAGCTACTCCCTCCAATGCGAGAAGAGCACTGAGCCCTTTGCGGCCACCAGCACGCCTCGACCGACGGCGACCTCCGACTCTTCCGGCAAGCTGCCAACCGCAGAACCGACAGAGACGCCGAGAGCAACGCCGACGCGTGCCGAGTCCCCGGTTGCGACACCCACACCAGAGGCCTCGACATTGTCCATACGGCCCCTGACGACGCCGACGCCGCCTCCGACTCGAGCTCCTCGCTTCGTACCTATCGATCTTCTCGTCTACTATGATGCCAACGGTGACGGGCAGCCTGGCGCCGGCGAGGGCATTGCAGGTATCTCGGCGCAGGCCTACGAGGTTGCTACCAATGAGCTGCTGGCTCAAGACTTCACGGATGAGCAAGGGAGCTTGGCGTTTACTGTGTCCGCACAAGGCCCGGTGCGGATCAGCATTCCTTTCCTCGGCTTCAGTCATCTGGTGACGGGAGCAGAAGCGAGCGTCCAAGTCCGCGTGCCGCCTCATTCACGCCCTGGAGGTACTCCGTAATCTATGAATAAACCTGCGTCGACCACGGAGAAGGGACCTCAACCCGGCCCAGGCCCACTGGATCGCCGTCAGCTGTTGCTTCTCTCTATCGTCAGCGGTGCCATTCTCTTGTTTGTTGCAGTGGCTATCCTTGTGTACCTGGGATTGAGAGGGACAAGGCAACCCACTCCTGAGACCCCCACGCCCACCGAGCGAGTAGAGCCAACAGCAACAACCGTTGCCTCGCCCGTCCCGGTAGTGGACTGCGAGACAATTATCAGCAGCGGCGACGTGGAGGTCAGCGTGGCGCTTCCCGTATCTCTGACCGCAAAGGGATCCATCTATCCTGTGGAACCTATCGTGCCACAAAGCGATACCTGGGTCTATCCCTCTGGTCAATCGGGGAAGGCTGTGTGGGTCTGTGGCACCGTCGTCAATTACGTCATTGGGCTGGAGCCTACGGCCCAAAATGAGGAACTGATCAGTAGCTTCACTCCTGGCGATGACATCATGCTTCGGATGAGTAGCGGTGCCGTTCTGCACTTCCGTTTTGTCGAGCGGCGTAGTGTGCCTCCGGGTGGGGAATCCGCTCTGTCTCAGCAGAAGCCTCGCTTGACGTTGGTGCTGCCCAATCGCGAGAGTTGGCAGGTCGCATCCGCTGATTATGCGGCGGAGGCGGAGTCGATGGCGACTCCGCCGCCCGAGGCGTCGGCTCGGCCCGGTGAAGCCGTACAGATCGGCCAAGCGCGAGTGACGATGCGTAGAGGATATCTCGAGCAGGCCGATGACCTCCCGCAAGGCACGGCCTACTACGTGACGGAGTTCTCTATTGAGAATGTAGGAGAAGAGTCACTGGCGACCGATAGGGTCTCTGTTAAGCTACGGGACAGTATGGGTAACACCTATCTTGTCTCTCCTCAGGCCAGCGAAACTGGGGAGTCTGGTCCTCTCAGCGGGGAGATCCAGCCGGGCGCGTCCGTGCAGGGCTCGGCGGGTTTCGTTGTGCCAGATACCCTCCCTTCGGGAGAGCTGATGTGGGTTTTCTCCCTCCGACCTGACGCGGGCCAGGTCAGTATTGCTATCCCATTTGAGGGCGAAGGAGACGCGGATTCTGGCGTGCCACAGCCTCAGGTGACGATCAATGATGCTTTCTTAGGGGACGGTGGGAGCATCCTGGTCATCGAAGGGGAGATACAGAACCTCGGTACACAGCCGCTCATCGTAGAGCGCGCTGATGTGACCCTCTCCTCCAGCGCAGGGACAGGTGATTTGGTGACGGAAGCGCCGCCGCTACCCTGGACGATCCAGCCGGGGGAGTTGCAGGTCATCGAGCTGCAGTATCAGAGGCCTGATGCCTCAACGGTGTTGCTGGAGCTTCTGGGGTACTCTTTCGAGATTGGGGGTCTGCAGTAGGCGTTGGAGAGCCAATCCGACCCACGCCGAAGCGCAAGGTCAATCCACCACCAACAGCATAGCCTAGGTTGTTTCGTCCAGGATGGTGCGCGTCCGGGCGATATCCTCTCGTAGTTGTGCCACCAGCGCGTTCAATGTGGGGTAAGGCTGCTCATCGCGCAGGCGAGCGATGAAATCGAGAGCCAACACCTGATCATAGAGGTCCTGGTCGAAGTCAAGCAGGTGAGCCTCGACCGTCAGGCCTTGGACGTCGGATTGTGCTGTGAACGTCGGCCGGGTGCCGATGTTGACTGCAGCTGCATAGCTTCCCCAACGCTCCGTATGTGCTCGACAGGCATAGACCCCACCGTGGGGGATAAGACGCTTCGGTGGCGGAGCGATGTTGGCCGTTGGCACCCCAATGTCCCCCCCCAGCCCGCGCCCGCGCACGACGATCCCAGAAAGCTGATACGGACGGCCCAGACAGCCATTTGCTTCTTCGATGTCGCCGCGTTGGAGTGCGTTACGTATCCGGCTGCTGTGAACGACGTCGCCCCCCCATTCTACCGGTGCGATGACTCGCACCTGAAAGCCAAGCTGCACCCCCAGCCTCCTCAGGTACACCACGTCCCCACGCTGTCCGTGACCGAGTGTAAAATCAGGTCCTACTCTGATCTCAGCCAGATTGAGGTGACGCACAAGATTATCTACGAAGTCGTCAGCTGTCGTGTGAACGATTTCCTTGGTGAAGGGGAAGACGACAACAGTGTCCAAGGCCATGGTGTCCATCAGGTCGAGGCGCTCTCCAATTGTGGTCAGCAGAAGTGGGGCTTGGTCGCTGAGGACAGCCGCTGGGTGCGGGTCGAAGGTAATCGCGATAGCTTCGTGTCCTTTTGCGTGGGCTTCCCCTACCAAGCCCTTGATGATCCGTTGGTGACCCAAATGAAGGCCGTCAAACACCCCGATGGTTACGTAAGACTGTGTGTCTGATGGGTGGCGGGCGGGGTTGACTGCCTTCAGGCGGTGAACAACGCGCATAATCGTATCCACTCAATCGCTACTCTTGGGATGACGCTCAGGATAAGGAGAGATGAAGATCTTCTTGGGCCGCCAGACATCCTGCTCAGAATCGTACCTGGCGAGTCCGAGAAAGCGTCCTTCCGGGCCATAGGCACGAGCAAGTGTCGTGTTTTGGGGTATACTGACGTTGCTGGGGATCGCTTGTCCAGAACAGAGCTGCTTCGCGTGGGTTGCATCTAATGCCAGCGCTGGAAATTGGTCGGCGAGGGCCTCGTCGACAGGATGGAGCAACTCCGACCAATAGCCACTCTCGACAGCTTGATCAAAACGATCCGGCGTAAGAGCCTCCTCGAGGCGGAAGCTTCCGCTGGCGAGACGGGTCAAGCCGGTTACGTAGGCCCCGCATCCCAACGTCTGCCCGAGATCGTGAACCAGAACCCGCACGTAGGTGCCGGGCGAGCATACCATCTCCAGCGTACACTGCGCTTGATGGGGTTCCCAGGCGACCAGCTCAAGACGGTGTATCTCAACGCGTCGGGGTTCGCGTTTCACCTCGATACCTTGGCGAGCGAGACGGTAGAGAGGTTTGCCATGGTGCTTCACCGCTGAGTACATCGGGGGGGTCTGTTCGATGGAGCCTCGAAACGTCGCGAGAGCTCTCTCGACCTCGTCGCGATCTACGTCGACCGCTGATCGCGACACGATCTCTCCCTCCCCGTCGAACGTGTCAGTGACAACACCCAGCTGGACGTCTGTTCGATACGTCTTAGGTTCGTCCATCAGGTACTCAGAGACGCGCGTTGCCGTACGTCCCACGCAGACAACAAGCACACCGGTGGCCAGCGGGTCCAACGTCCCCGTGTGCCCAACCCGGCGCACGCTGGTCAAGGCCCGGATGTGCTCCACCATATCGTGGGAGGTCTTTCCGAGAGGCTTATTGACGACGAGGATACCGCTAGGTTTGCTCTCTGAGCAGGATGCCATCACCGGCTGGTTCACTGATTGGCCACGTCCGCTCGCAGCGCGTCTAAGACACGCCGCTCGGCCTCTTCCAGCGGGCCGGCCGTGCTGAAGCCAGCCGCGAGAGCATGTCCCCCTCCGCCGAAATGGAGAGCGAGCTGTGCCACATCGAAGCCAGGCATGGCACGCATCCCCACGTCAACGCTTCCATCCTCTTGTTCGACGAAGACCGCGGACACGTTGGCCTCGTCAGCGCTGAGGAGGAAACTCGCCAGGCCAGCGTCACCGTTACCTTGATAGCCAACTTCGCGCCGCATCGTCAACGGGATACTGGTCCAGATAATGCCGCTTCCGAAATGGAGCTGAGAGAGGGCAGCTCCCCATAGACGCACCGCCACCATCGGCCGACGATCTAGGCCGTGTTGGCTGACGTATGGAAGGGATGCGCCAGCCTTCGTCAAGCGCAAAGTTGCCTCTAGAACGCGGGGGGTCACGTTATTCGTACGAAGACCCCGCGTGTCAGTGACAATACCGATCAGCAGGCTGGTGGCCAATGTCGCGTCGAGCTGAACTTGAAGGTGATCGAGAAGGTACAAGACCACCTCGGCGGTGGAGGATGCCTCTGGGTCGACCACATTCACATCACCAAACTCAACATTGGTGACGTGGTGGTCGATGTTGATAAGGGTATGCTGGTTGAAGTGCGGAAGCTCAGCCACTCGACCCAGGCGCCGCGGATCTGAACAATCAAGGGCAATGACCAGGTCAAAGGGGTTGTTAACACCCTGCACAACCGCCTCAATCCCGGGGACGTAGCCGAACCCGGGATGAATGGCGTCTGCGCAGGCTGCGATGGGCGAGAGTCCCAACTGCTCTAGGGCACGATGCAGAGCTGTCAAGCTGCCCAGCGCGTCTCCATCAGGAGCGACGTGGCAGGCCAGGAGGGGCTGATGAGCCCCTCGGATGAGCCGGCTAGCTTGCTGTAGCGTCGTCGTCACCGAGGCCTAACTCGTCGAGAATGCCGGAGATTCGTTCGCCTCGCTCCACGGAGCGATCGTAATGGAAGATCAGTTCTGGCGTGTGGCGGAGACGGAGATGCTGCCCTAGCTCGCGACGCAGCCACCCGGCAGCGCTCTCCAGGCCTTCTTGAACCTCCTCACGCGATTGGCCTCCGCCTGGGGTGAAGTAGATGTCAGCGCGGGATGCATCGGGAGATACCTCCACGTCGGTGATGGTGACCAGCTCCAGACGAGGATCCTTGACCTTCCGCTCCAGGAGCGTGGACAGGCGAATATGGACAAGCTCTGATACTCGTTGTTGGTATTTTCTACCCATCGGTTTCTTCGTTCATGGTGATCAAGTCGCACTTGTGATGGTCGCGTGGAAGTGCGCTTGCTCCTGAGCTCTATTCAGGGGACTTTTCCCGCTCTTCATAGAACTGAAGGACGTCGCCGACGTGGAAGTCGTCGAATCCAGCCACTCCGACGCCGCACTCGTAACCCTTCCGCACCTCCCGGACGTCCTCCGCAAACCGCTTGAGCGAGGATACAGGTCCATCGTGCCTCGTACTGCCGTCTCGTACCACACGCACCTTCGCATTTCGCCTTGCCTCGCCTTTGCGGACGTAGCAACCTGCCACGGTACCGAGATCCGGAATGTTGAAGGTGTCACGCACCACTGCTTCTCCGACGAGGACCTTGACGTAAGTCGGTTCGAGCAAGCCCTTGAGTGCCTGGTCGACCTCGTCTATCAACTTATAGATGATGTCATAGGTTCGGATATCCACGCCCTCGGTCTCCGCCATTCGTCGCGCCGCCGGGTCTGGCCTCACATTGAAGCCCACGATGATCGCATGTGAGGCGATGGCCAGATTGACGTCGGACTTACCGATGCCACCGGCTGCTGCGTGGAGAATATTGACCTTCAATTCCTCATCGCCCAACTGCTCCAGTGAGCTAACGATCGGATCGATCGACCCCTGGGCATCAGTCTTGACGATAAGGTTGAGTTCCTTGGCCCTTCCAGCCTTAATCCGGGAGGCGAAGTCGTCCAAAGTGAAGGTGCGGATCGGTCCAGGCGCCTGAGCCTGAAGCTCCTCTTCTCGTTCGGAAACGATGTCGCGCGCGATGCAGGTCTCAGGTACAACCTCGAAAACCTCACCAGCATCAGGTACATCAGAGAGACCCAGGATGACCGCCGGGGTGGAGGGCCCAGCTTCCTCTATTGGATTACCATACTCATCCATCATCTGACGCACGCGGCCGCAAGTCAGGCCTGTCACGATGTCATCGCCCACGTGCAGCGTTCCATTCTGTACCAAGACCGTGGCCGTCGCGCCTCGAGTTCGATCCAGGCGTCCCTCTAATACAGAGCCCATAGCGGGGCGATTGGGATTGGCCTTGATCTGATCAGAGACCTCTGCTACGAGCAGGATGGCGTCCAACAGGTCGCCTAGACCAGTCTTCACCTTGGCCGATACGGGGATACAGAGCGTATCTCCACCCCAATCATCGGGCACAAGGTCGTGCTCAGAAAGCTCCTGTTTCGTTTTCTCCGGTTGAGCGGTAGGGAGGTCCATCTTGTTCAGCGCCACCACAATGGGCACGCGAGCAGCTCGGGCGTGGTTGATCGCCTCGACAGTCTGCGGCATCACGCCGTCGTCAGCGGCCACGACCAAGATGGCGATATCTGTGGTGTGGGCCCCTCGTGCTCGCATTTCGGTGAAGGCCTCGTGACCCGGGGTGTCGATGAAGGTGATGGTCTGCCCTTCATGATCGACTCGGTAGGCCCCGATGTGTTGTGTGATGCCACCTGCCTCACCGCCTGCCACGTCGGCTTGACGAATGGCGTCCAGCAAGGACGTCTTACCGTGGTCGACGTGTCCAAGCGTAGTAACAACGGGTGGACGTGGCTCAAGGTCCTCTGGTTTCTCGCCAGCATAGAAGCGTTCCCAAAGGGGAGTTGGCCCTTCCTCAGCTGCTTCCTCTGCAACAACTTCAGATTCCTCGATAGGCTCAAAGCCCATCTCCTGGGCTACAATGGCTGCTGTCTCGTAGTCGATTTCCTGATTGATGTTCGCCATCACGCCAGCGCTCATCAGTTCCTTGATCACGTCGATTGGACTGACCTCAAGTAACTCAGCTAGCTGGCGTACTGTCAGAAAATCCGGTATTTCGATGACGCCTTCTTCTCTCACCATCACGTCTTCGCTCATCTCTACCTACTCCCTTTTTTCACAATGTGCTGTTCGTCAAAGCTTCGGTCTCGTCTCGCAGCTTATCCCTCTCATCAGAAACAGCCCTGGTCGTCCTCAGAAGTTTGCTGAATACTCTGTGAGCTGGGCCTTCACATCTGCTGTCAAGTTCGTGCGAAGTGCTCGGTTCAGCAGACCTTTCGTCAAAGCCTTCTCCCAGCACGTGTCTCTTGGGCAGAGGTAAGCTCCGCGACCGTTTCGCTTACCTGTCTCATCCACGATGACGTCGCCCTCGGGGGTTCGTACAACACGCACCAGCTCGCGCTTGGGACACAAAGTGCGACAGGCCACGCACGTTCGCTGCGGAATGTGTTTCTTAGGTCGCGCCTTTTGGCTCATTCTCTCTACTTTCGAAAAGACACTTCGCCCTAGGGAGACCTCACGCTCTAATCAAGCCCATTGGGAACCACGTCACGTTTCCATCTGTCTCTCTAGAAATCTACGTATTCACTCCAGTCCTGCGTGTCCTCATCCCGCTTTCGTCGGCGTCGAGGTATAAGTTCGCCTGTCTCTTCATCATAGACAAGCTGAACCCGACGTCTCCGCTCGCGCTTGAGCTTCTCCTCACGATCAATGGGCTCTTCATCTTCGAGGAAGTAATCGGGCTCTTCTCCGAGATCCTCGTCTTTGACCCCCAGGCCACGGCCCTTCATAGCTCTCTCAAGCATCTTCGCTCGACTCTCCGCCTTGTCTTCAGGCGGTGCCTCTTCCTCAGCCTCTTCCTTAGCCTCTTCCTCCACCTCAGCCTCGATAGCTTCCCTTCCCACAGCTTCCTCAGCGGCGGGAGCTTCAGCCTCCTCTACGGTCTCTGGAACGGGCTCGGGCTTCGTCTCCTCTTTCTCGGTGGCCTCTTTCGCCACGGCTGTTTCCTCGGGGACAGCTTCTTCCTCGACAGCGGCTTCTTCCTCGACAGCGGCTTCTTCCTCGACAGCAGCTTCTTCCTCAACAGCAGCTTCTTCCTCAACGGGGACAGGCTCAAGTAGGGCCAGTTCTGTGATGCTTTCCTTGACCTCATCCAACGTCTTGGGACCAACGCCGTCTAGCGACAGCAAGCCCTCGTCACCCTCAGCAATCAACCGCTCCATGACCTGACCAGCGGTGACGAGACCGACATCCTCCAAGCGACCGACGACGCGTGTACCCAGCTCCATCTCCTCGACAGAGGTCTGGTAAGCTCTGTCGGGTATGACCTCACGGGCCTGCTCAAAGGCTTCCAGGCGTGCCTGTTCCTCTGCCTCACGGCGTTCCCGATCGACTTTGCGGAGCGATACATAGTGCTTGCGAACGGATTCAATAACCCGCCGCATCTTGAGCAACTCTTCGCTTGAATAAGGTAGATCCTCTTCTTCATGGCGTTGCAGAATATTGGCGACCGAGGGCAGTAACTCTGCCGCGTGCCCGAGACTTGGCAGAACCGCGGTGTCCTCATTGACGCGTTTCAAAGCCCACGTTGCTGCCTCAGTGACTCCTTGGATATCGATGCGATGGTCGCTCAGCTTGGCTGCCAAGCGAGCGTTCTGCCCTGCTCGCCCGATGGCTAGCGAGAGCTGATCGTCAGGAACGACGACACTGGCTGACTCTCTGCCATCCGGATCCTCGTCCAGCTGCACGCTCAGCACCTTGGCCGGGCTGAGGGCCTTGGCGATGAAGGTCGCTGTGTCTGGGCTCCATTCTATGACGTCGATCTTCTCACCGCCGAGCTCATTGACGATGGACTTGATGCGCACGCCACGCATACCCACGCAGGCGCCCACGGGGTCGACGCCGGGCTGCCGGGCTGCCACAGCCACCTTCGACCGTGATCCTGCCTCGCGAGCAATGGCTTTGATCTCTACTGTGCCGTTGAAGATCTCGGGAACCTCGAGCTCCAGCAGCCGACGCAACATCTTCTGATGGCTGCGTGAAAGCACAATTTTCGGCCCCCGGTTTGTATTGCGTACCTCAAGCACGTAGGCACGCAATCGCTGATGAATATGGTATCGCTCACCAGGCACCTGTTGACTACGCGGGAGGATCGCCTCGGCGCCACCTAGATTCACCAGGACCACATTCGAGCGGACGCTCTGCACGGTGCCGTGGACAATCTCGCCTTCCTGCTCGACGTAGTGCTCGTACTGAGCGTCGCGCTCCGCCTCTCGTATGCGTTGGAGAATGACCTGTTTGGCCGTCTGGGCCGCGATACGACCAAAGTTGTCAGGGGTATCTTCGACTGTAATCAATTCCCCAAGCTTCGCATCGGCGTCGATCCTCCGTGCTTCTGCCAGCGTGATTTCCCAGCTTGGATCGCTGACTTCCTCAACGACCTCCTTTTCGACGAAGATCTTTGCCTCGCCGCTACTCGGGTCGATCTTGGCCGAGACGTTCTCCACTGTATTGGCATCTATGTTGCGACGGTAAGCGGAGACCAGTGCGTTCTCCACAGCGTCAAGAACGACCGCCCTCGGAAGGCCGCGGTCACTGCATATTTCGTTAAACGCCAATAAGAATTCCGACTTCATACTCTTCTCCTGCCACCCGAGCATCCCAGCCCGGCATCGACCAGACTGAAACAACACGTTTCCCAACACCAAACGTCGGGGCTGCCTGGCCCGACGAACGAAACAGCATCACTGTCCTACAAAAAAAAGTGGGGGTTGCCCACTTCTCATGCTGCACCTATACGCCCGGCATTATAACACGGGCCAGGGTAACGCGCAAGTAGCTGAGGCGTAACGAGAGGTCAGGTCAGGCTCACATGATCGGCCCCAAAGGGTGCTACACGGCCTGCTCACCGGTCAAAACCATCACCCGGTGCCCCTCTGATAGCTCTTCCAACACCCCCTATCGGCTTGAGTATCTGAGATGACAGGGGGGTTGATTTTTCCACAGATCTGGTGTAAGCTATGATCAGAGTCGTCCAAAATGAGTCTATCTGCCGCGGGCAGCGGGAGAGTTGCATCCAGAATGAGCCCGAAGCTGACTGTCCGATCAGCTAGAGCAATTAGCGCCAGAGTGTCGCTGCTTCTCCTTGCGTTCCTGACCTCCTGCATGCCTGGGCTGTCTACCTCCAAGATCGACTACACGCCTTCTCTACCGCGCACCACGTCGCCCTCTCCGCTACCCACCCTAGAACCCAGCCCGACCCTGACTGGGGCACCCATAGCCACATCTACGGCAACGCCGTCATCAACCCCCACACCTATGTCGATATCGCGGTCGACGTCTTCACCCACGTCGACTCAAGCGGCGACGACTACTCCGCAACCCACGCCTATCTCGCCCCCGGAGGCTATCCGACAGGTCACCCCCATTGAGGATGTGCTACCCGGGCAGTTTCAGCAGCTTTACGCCTCGCCCGACGGCGCGTTGTGGCTGGTCACCGACAAAGGCGTCGCCGTGAGGCGGGATGAGGGCTGGCGAGCCTACCTGGATGACCTCTCGGGGGAGATGGTGGGCATCGACCCGGATGGACGCGTCTGGGTGATGAGCGAGGACACAGCCCAGATTAGAGCTTGGGATGGCTCGTCTTGGACGGTCTATGGAGCCGAGACGGGGTGGCAGCCCCTCGTTTTGGAGGACGAGTGGTACCGCGAGATCGGGTGGGTGCAACCTGATGAACAGGGAAGACTCTGGCTCGCCACGTCTCAGGACGTACGTATGCTCCACGGCGAGCGTTGGACGGTCTTCACGCCGGCCGACATGGACATGGAACCTTTCGATCCTCATGTCTTGTGGGCTACGTTTGCCCTTGAGGTTGCGGAGAGCACGGACACGGTGTGGATCGGAGAGTGTGACTGGGGTGGTCCGGGGCCAGTTGGCGGGCAGGGCGTCCGCTGGTTCGATGGTCAAGCCTGGCACGGAGCCGACTCTCCGGTGCCTGGTGGTTGCGCAACGTTCATTGAGGAAGATCGTCAGGGACGCGTCTGGATCGGGGTGGAGGAGAATGTGTGGCGCTACGATGCTATGTCTGGTGGATGGTCTCGATTCGTGCCGCCCGATCCACCGATCGCCGATATGCGCTTTGGATTCGTCCACGCCCTTGCCCTGGATCCGCACGACGACGCTTGGCCAGCTCTCGTGCTTTGCGGCGGGGCCAGCTGTTTTGGGAGGATCGCGCTCTACCGTATTGAGGATGACGTCTGGACGCAGATAGGGGACACGGCGGATTTCGGGGGCGGGTTACCGGCTCACAAACTGGTTCCCGATGGAGCTGACGCGTATTGGCTCTTCTGGGTTGGATCCCTCTATCGCGTGGTGGGAGAGACAGCGGAACTGGTGTATGGGTTGGGCCCTGTCTACCACACGGTCGTAGACGCTTCCGGGCGGGTCTGGTTCGCTGCCTGGTACGATGGTCGGGATTGGCTTTGGACCCTCGACGTGAGGGCCTAAGCGCGCCGCTTCTACAAAACTCGATCTCTTGACACCTCCTGGGCTCTCAGATATAGTCTGGGTGTGATGAAGGACCTGACAGCTGAGGTGAAGAAGCACGCTCTCCGGGTGGGCTTCGACCTGGTAGGGATCACGAAACCCCATCCCAGCGCTCATGCGGTGCGCTACCGTGACTGGCTGGCGAAGGGATACCATGCCGATATGGGCTACATGGCCCGCCCTGACGCCGTGGAGAAGCGCACCGATCCCCGAGTCGTGATGCCTGAGGCCCGCTCCATCGTGGTGGTGGGGTTGAACTACTACCCCGGTGACTTCCCACCCCTCAGGGCAGGCCATGGCCGGGTGTCTCGATATGCATGGGGCGGCGACTATCACGACGTGATAATGGGCAGGCTGCGGCAGCTTGCCGACCGGATCGAGAGGCTGGTGGGCGAGCCCGTGGCCCATCGAGCTTACGTCGATTTCGGTCCTCTGCTGGAGCGTGAGCTGGCCCAGCGGGCGGGTCTGGGCTGGTTCGGCAAGAATACCTCATTGATTCACCCTACCTTAGGCTCATACGTCTTCTTAGGTGAGCTACTGCTCGCTCTGGAATTGGAGGCCGACGCGCCCTTGGATGAGAGCCGCTGTGGCAGCTGCAGCGCCTGCCTCGATGCCTGTCCGACGGGGGCTCTGGTAGGGCCGGGGGTTCTCGACGCCCGACGGTGCATCTCCTACCTGACCATCGAGCATCGGAGCACCATTCCCGAGGCGCTCCGTCCGCTCATCGGGGACTGGGTCTTCGGCTGCGACATCTGCCAGGAGGTCTGCCCCTGGAATAAGCGCTTCGCCCGTCGTGCGGAAGCGTTGGTGGTCGAGCCCAGGCGCCAAACACTGGACTTGATTGAGCTGCTGGCTCTCGATGAGCACGCTTTTCGCGCTCGCTTTCGAGAGACACCGCTGTGGCGGCCTCGGCGCGCTGGTCTGCTGCGGAATGCAGCCGTTGTGCTGGGGAATCTCGGTTCGTCCGCTGCCCTCCCAATTCTGAAGCGGCTGTCTGGCGACGAGGACCGCTTGATTGCGGAGCACGCCGCGTGGGCATGGCGGCGGATCGGGTGAAGTTGACAATCGGCTACCGTCATCTATAATATGACCAGGGTCATTTTTATTCTCTGGTCATAATTGTTGATATGAATAGGCAGCTTTCAAGGCGTGAGCGGAAGAAGCGGGAGACGCGTAGGAGCTTGATGGAAGCGGCGTTGCAGCTGTTCAAGCGGCGGGGCTACGATGCCACCACCGTCAAGGACATCACCGACGCGGCTGACGTCGCCAAAGGGACCTTTTTCAACTACTTCGATACGAAAGAGGCTATCCTCCCGGCCATTGCTGCGTGCCGTCTGGAGCAGCTGGAAGCGGCGCTTGCGCCAGAGCATGGAGCCCCGGCGAGCCCAACGTCGCGCATCAAACTGGCTCTGCGGCTGGTGGCTGACGACCCTCTATGTGAGAAACAACTCGCTCACCAGCTTTTTGCGGCCATGATGAACCGGCGGGAGACCGGGCCTGGGCACGCGTTGCGCGACCTGCTCGTGGAGCAGATTCGGCAGGCACAAGCGGCTGGTGAGATACGCGAGGAGTTAGATCCAATCTACCTGGCCGGTGTGATTCGTTCGCTCTTCTTCCAGCGACTGGCGATGTGGCACCACGGCGACCGGCCTGCGCCTCTGCATGAGCTGATCAATGGTTCTGTGGATCTGCTGCTGGAGGGTGCAGCGGGGACGGGCTGGAAACAGTCCTCCCAGGAAAGAACCGGCAGCTTGTCCTCTCTCTCCTAGTCACTGGTTCTCCCCGTGAAGCTGCACTGTGAAGCTATATCGCCGCGCTTTCCTCTCCGATAATGGGAGGGACGAGTACATTGTCGACCAGATCTGACCTAACGTGCTGTGCCGTGTGCTCGCTAGAGTGTTTCTTGAGGTCTGTATGTTACCATCTTCCTATCCCTACGATCAAGAAAAGCTGAGGGCTGTGTGGGCAGCCTTCGCATCGAGTGGCGTGTTGCCCTCGTACCCGCTGGATCCGGCGGTCAAGCGTTCGTGGCGCACCTGCCGCGAGGCAGGGATGGAGCCAAGGGCGGCCCCGAAGCTGGCCTATTGTGGGAGCGAGGGGCTGGAGAAGCGGCGGCAAGACTCGTTCGATCTGATCGCCCTGGCTCGTCCCTTCATGGAGGATGTCTATCAGTTCTCCGGTGAGTCCGACATGGCGCTCTACCTGACCGATGAGAACCTATGCACGGTCGATTGGCTGGGGGACGAAAAGATCTTCGAAGCCCTGGAAGCGAGGGGTCTGCGGCCCGGCGTCAGCTTGCAGCAGAAAAGGGTCGGCACCAATGCAGCAGCCATGGCCCTGAGCGAGGGGATTCCAGTGCAGGTTGTCGGGCCCGAGCATTTCTATGGAGCTTTTCACTTTCTCACAGGCACAGCAGCTCCGGTACACGCCAGCACGGGGCAGATGTTGGGCGTGATTGGGCTTGTGACCTCAGAGGAAAACAGCCATCCGCACATGCTGGGTATCGTTATGGCGGCGGCCCGGGCGATCGAGAATCAACTTCAGGCCGATCAGTCGGTGGCCGACGCGCATCGGCTTCTGGGGGAGCTTAACGCCTCTTTGCAGGCAATTGGTAACGGCATGGTGTTCCTCGATCAACGCGGCACGGTGATGCATATGAATGCCAGCGCCGGTGACATCCTGGGCATCTCCCCCCGGCTGGCCATGGGGCGCCGCTTTAGCACCCTGATTGATCCCCCGGCCGAGCTGCAGGCTGCCATCGCCGAGCAGCGGCCTATGGCTGAGAAGGAAGTCGTCTTTCACCTCGAAGGTGAGGCTCGTTCTTGTCTGATGCGGATCGACCTGCTGAAACAGAGCCGTCAGGCGCCTGGCTTCGTGCTCACCTTGGAGCGCACCGCCGAGGCAAAGCGATTGGTCCATCGTATGGTCGGGGCGAAGGCGCATTTCACGTTCGATGACATTATGGGACAGAGCGTCAGTATGCGACGCGTTCTCTACTACGCACGGACCATCGCGGGCTGCAGATCGCCTGTACTGCTTCTGGGGGAGAGCGGCACCGGCAAGGAGTTCTTTGCCCAGGCGATTCACAACGCCAGCGACTACGCCGACGGTCCTTTCATCACTGTTGACTGTGCCGCTATTCCGCGTGAGTTGATGAGCGGTGAGCTGTTTGGCTACGAGGAGACGCGTACCGTGGAGGAGGGGCGCCCAGGGAAGCTAGAGCTGGCCGACGGAGGGACGGTATTCTTCGATCACGTGGACAACTTGCCGCCGAATATCCAGGCCAGCTTGCTGCGCGTCATCGACAAGAGGGAGATCACTCGCCTGGGAGGGAATCGCGTCATACCGCTCAATGTGCGTTTCATCGCTGCATCCAACAACACGGATCTGGCCGGCGAGGTCAAGGAAGGGCGCTTTCGGGCCGACTTCTTCTATCGCCTGCGCGCTATGACCTTGACGATACCGCCCCTGCGCGAACGCGGCGACGATATTGTCCTGATCATTGCTCAGCTGATGGATAAACTGGCCCGCCGATTAGGGGGAACGGTGAGGATATCGCCTCGAGCTATGGCCATTCTTCAGTCCTACCATTGGCCCGGGAATGTGAGAGAGCTGGAAAACGTCCTGGAGTGGGCGATGCATATGGCCGATGGCTCGGAGATCACGGTGGAGCATCTGCCGCACGAATTGCGTCGGGCGACGATTGGGGAGGATGAGGACGAACAGGTTCTTACGCTGCAGGAGGCGGAGCGGCAAGCCATCATCCGCGCGGGGCAGGCTCTCGACGGTCACATCACCAAGATGGCTGAGGCCTTGGGTATCGGGCGCACGACCCTATGGCGGAAGATGAAGACCTACCAGCTATCTGCCGACTCTTTCAAGCGAGGCAATGGGAGCCAAGCGGTGAGGATGACCTCCACCTGATCGAGGGTGTGTTTCACTATGAAACGCAAGAGTGAGGGGTTTGGTTTCAATATGAAACTTATTTGATCGAATGCTTGACATTCGGAGGGGTAGCCTGTAAAATTATAGGCGGTTGTCAGTTAAAGCTGCGCTAGACAGGTTGTTTTTCCACGCCTCGAGAGGATGTGCATGATTACGATCTGGCATGAGGAAATCGACCTAGGCGTCCTTGGCAAGGATGCACTTTGGTTTGCCATAACCTGGCTCGCGGGCTGTTGTTGATAGGCACCTGATCCCATTGGGAGAGGGTGTTTTTTTGTGTCTATGCCTGACGCTCGAACGTCGGCGGTCGGGTCCCCAACTTAGAGGAGTAAAGGAGGTGGTTCCCTCGTACGATAGATAGTGCCTAAGCCCCCGCTATGCTCGCCGTTGTGGCTCGCAGAAGTATCGATTTGTAACATCAGAATCATAACATCAACAAGGAGACAGACTAAAGATGAAGAAGGATAGCTTGACGGGACAGTTTATCGCCGAGGTCTTTGGAACCTTCCTATTGATTCTCTTGGGGGACGGCGTCGTCGCCAACGTTGGGCTGGCGCCCCGGCTAGGCTCCACTGCCTACAACTGGAACACCATCGCCTGGGGATGGGGTTTTGCCGTCTTCCTGGCCGTCTACGTCACCGCCGGCGTCTCCGGCGCGCACATCAACCCGGCCGTGACCTTCGGCCTGGCCGTCAAAGGAGACTTCCCCTGGAGTAAAGTGATTCCCTATGTCATCGCCCAGTTCATCGGCGCTTTCCTGGGTGCCTTGGGCGTCTTCCTGGTCTATATGGAGGGCCTCCAGGCGGCGGGCATGCCGAACGTCTGGTGCACCGGGCCCGGCTCCGTCTTTGACATGGCCTTCTGGGGCGGGACTGGAGCGGATGCTGTGGGTGCGTATTCGCTTCTCAACGCCTCCATCGCAGAGTTCTTCGGCACAGCCGTGTTGCTTTGGGGCGTCCTGGGCACCGGCGATGCGAAGAACGTGGGCGCTGGCGCCAACATGGGGCCCTTGCTGGTCGGTTTCGTCGTTGTGACGGTCGGCTTGACGCTCGGCGGCCCCAGCGGCTATTCCATCAACCCGGCCCGTGACCTCGCTCCGCGCATCTTCGGCGCGATTGCCGGCACGAGCGGCCTGTTCAGCGGCCTCTACTGGTTGATCCCACCTGTCCTCGTGCCACTGCTGGGTGGTGCTTTTGCCTGCCTGACCTACGATTGGCTCGTCACCCCCTTCCTGCCGGAAGAGTAGACGGTCTGATACCGCGTCTTTTTGCAAGAGGGGAGCGAGGATCCTTCTCCTCCCCCCTCTTGTCTCTGCCTACGAAGCAAAAGGAGCAAGCCTGAAAATGAAAAAGCTGATTAACGACCCCGAACAAGTGGTAATGGAACAGCTTGAGGGTATGGAGCTGGCCTACCCCGACATGATTAAGATCCACTATGAGCCGAACTTCGTCTACCGCGCCGACGCTCCCGTCGAGGGCAAGGTGGCGGTGATCTCCGGTGGCGGCAGCGGCCATGAGCCGATGCACGGTGGCCTGGTGGGGGTCGGCATGTTGGACGCGGCCTGCCCCGGCGCGGTCTTCACCTCCCCGACCCCGGACCAGATGCTGGAGGCTGCCAAGGCGACGGACAGCGGCGCCGGCGTGCTCTACATCGTCAAGAACTACACGGGCGACGTGATGAACTTCGAGATGGCGGCCGACATGGCCCGCGACGAGGGCATCGACGTGCTCAACATCCTCATCGATGACGACGTAGCGGTGAAGGACAGCCTCTACACCGCCGGGCGACGTGGCGTGGGCACCACCGTGCTGGCCGAGAAGATCGTGGGCGCCGCCGCGGAGAAGGGCTATGATCTGGAGGCCCTCGCTGATCTGTGCCGTAGGGTGAACATCAATGGCCGCAGCATGGGCATGGCGCTGACACCCTGCACCGTGCCGCAGGCGGGCAAGCCGACGTACATGCAGGTCCGCCTCCACACCGCGCCGCCCT